>JAYUBF010000021.1:0-8764 GCA_043741435.1 Myxococcales bacterium | reverse complement strand
TGCAGATCGGCGTTCTCGATCAGGTAGGCCGTGTGCTTGTGGTGCTTGGACGCGGCGATGTGAAAGCCCACGTCGTGCAGGATCGCGGCGAACTCCAGGAGCTCGCCATCGGCGTTGGGCAGGTTGTGCAGCGGCCGCGTGCCACGAAACAGATCCAGCGCGAGCCGACCCACGTGCTCCGCGTGCAGCTAGTTCACCTGGCAGCGCCGCGCCAGCTTCACCACGGAGCGTCGACGCAGATCGGGGAATTCATCGACGAGTTGGATGCCCGGCCGGTTGTGGCAATGCAGAGCCTGTCGTCCCCGCGCGATGGCTCGAGTCGCCGTCGGGTTGTGATGGCGCCGCGGCCCTCATTCGAATCGGACCTACCCCACCGCCAACTTGATCTCACGTCGCTCTTCGTCGGGCTCGTGCATCGTCCGGAGGTAGTCGACTGTGTCGGACTTGCCGGCGAGCGCGTCGCGCGCGAGGCTCGCCACGGTCGCGAACAGCGCGCGACCCGGGTGCGACTTGCCGTTCTCCCATTCGGAGACCCGCGGGCGAGCCACGTTCAGCAGCTCAGCAAGCTGCGAGCTGGTGAGTCCTGCGGCGCCGCGGAGGATGCGCAGACTATCGGGTCCATCAGTTCCGTTCGCGATGATCCACGCAGCAACGGCTTGCTCCATGCGCCGGACGTCATCGAGTCCGACGAATGGCTTGCCGTTGGCGTTCTCGATGGCGGGGAGGTCTGCGACGAAGACTGTGTTGCCGACCTTCATTTTCACTTGGGTGGTCTTCATGGTGCTACCTCCGTGTCGGGCCGCTTACTAGGATAATGAAATTGCCCACGAACTCCGCGCAGAAGGCGTACGCCGTGCTGACGACAGTGAAGTGCGGGCCGACGAAGATGCACGAGATTGCGGAGTGAACCATTTCGAGCGCATCGTCTGGGCCGTACCCGAAAACCATTTCTGGACTGACCATGACCTGTGCGACGGTAGCGCTCTGCATCTTCTTGAGCGCCTCCGTTGTCGTCATCAGAATAATCTATATCCTATATAACGTACGGATTACGTACCAGCAATATCGACGCGGGTCGACGCATGTTTTCGACCCTGATCAGCGATCGCCGAGAGGTGCTTTCCCCCCGGCTTCCCGCTTCCGTTGGCCATTCGTCCAACGCCTCGAAAGCCTGTCAGTTCTCGACGAAATAGATCGGATTTAAAATCCGCGTGTCTCTGGTTCGATTCCGGGACCGAGCACTAGGTTTGGGGTTGTAACGGTTACGTTCGGTGGCGCGTTCCGAGCGTCGCTAACGTTTCGCTCACCGTCGGAAACCATCGTGGTTTCGATGCGTTCGACCGTAACGCCGCGCTCGCAACCATTTTGCGCGGCAGCGATTTCCGCGGCGGAAGTCGCGACATCGATCGCGTGCCGCGGCGTTACGTTTCGTCCCATCTGTCCCATGGCGGCCGCCGGACGCTGTCACACCGGTGTCACAGTCCGGTGACCGGGAGAAGCTGGGGAGCTTGGTCATCGCTTGCGCAAGGGTGCCGTGGTCGAACTGGCCGTAGACCAGGTCGACCATGCGGGTGGAACGGTGTCCCAAGAAGCGCGCGACGATGGCGCTGTCGACGCCCTGCTGCTTGAGCCAGCTGGCAAACGTGCGGCGGAGATCGTTCGGCGTGATGGTCGGAACCTTCGCGCGGATGCATGCGGCAGGAAGGTCTCTGCGAACGTTCTGCCAGTCGCCGACGATGAGCCCTTCGGTGCGAGCCTCCTTGCGGAGTGTGCTCGCGAGATCCTGGTGAAGCGGAATCGCGCGAAATGATCCGGCCGTCTTCGTCCCGCGAATGCGGATCGTTTGCATGCGCCAGTCGATGTCCTCCCAGCGGAGATTCGCCACCTCGGATTCGCGGCCGCCGGTGAACACGGCGAGGAGGACCCACATTTGGCGGTGCGGTGGGAGCGCGCGCAGGAGGGCCGGCACTTGCTCGATCGTGAGGTACCGGTCGCGCGGCTGGTAGCGGGTGCGGAATCGCGGAATCAGGCCTTCGGGCTCACGCGTGAGGAGCCTGCGCTCGTGGGCGATCTCGAGAGAGCGTCGTAACGTGCACAGCTCCTTGCGCACCGTCTCCTTTGCCGCTCCCTCGTCGAGCCGCGCCTCGATGTAGCTCTGCGTGTCATCTCGGGTCAGCGCGTTGATGTCGATTGATCCGAGCAGGCGGGTGAGGTGTCCGCCCTTCTGCGAGTGCATGCGCACCGTTCAGGTGCGGCGTCGGAGCATCCGAAGCGGACGAGGTAGGTCAGGGCTTGAGCAAGCGTATGAGCGGGCGCGTTCTCGGCAGCGTCGGGCGGAGCAGCTGCTCGTCGCTCTTCTTCACGGAGGACAGACTCGGCGGCGCGCTTGTCGAGCATCTTCGTCGAGAAGCGGACGCGCTCGCCCGTCGGTGCGTAGAACCAAGCCCACCAGATGGTGCCGCGCTTGTAGAGGTGTCCCGGCATGGCCTGCTCCTTAAGTAACGACCGAACTCGTCTTCGGTCACGCGCAGCGATCTCTCGCCGACAACCAAGCATCGCATGTGACGTCGCATCTCGCGGTGAGCTGCGCTACGCGACAAACAGAGTCGCTGTTGAATATCGCGACTGGTGAGCAACGGTTTCATGGTGCGTCGCCTTCCGGTGGCGTTTGCTTGACGCCGAGGCGCCGCGCGCGCTGCCCTGCTTTTGGCGCACGACGGATCCGCTGCTTCTCGCGCGCGCGCTTTGGCATCGTGCGCCCGGTCTTCCGCTCGTACTCCCGTTGCAGCTCGGTATATGTGTTGACGCCAAGGAGCGCGATGGCGCCGTCACCATAGTCGTCGAGGTCGCGGCCAGCCTCGAGTGCTGCCAGGCTCGACAGGTTGCCGCTGATCTGACGCCGCAGCAGTTCCACGTCGTTCGCCTTCTTTGCCGCGCGCGCAGCCGGCTCGCTTTCGGAGCGAAACACGACCGATTGCAGTGCGTGCCACGTAGGTGCGATCGGCCAGCGACTGGGGTTCGGATCGTCGACTTGAGTGCGCAGCGACATCCATCCGCGCTTCTCGCCGGGCGCGCCGACCACGTATTGCCAGACGGCATCGAGCTGGGACACGACGTGATCGAAGTCGACGCGCGCGCCTAGCTCACCGAGCACACCCCCACGCAGCTGCGCCTCAAGACGCCACACAGGCGCACCGCTATCGAACCCGCGACGGTGCCACACGGCGTGAAACCAGACCTTGCCGCTCTTCGTGATCTCCTTCGTTTTGTTGTAGAGGCGCACGCGAAGCTGATCCTGGCCGATGGAGTACCCGTCGAACGAACGGCCAGGCCTCCCGTAGCGGGTCAGCGAACGTCCTCGTGAGCGGATGCGTACAACCTCCAGATCGGAGCCGTCTGGGGGCGCGCCCTGAAAATCGACGGTGAGGTCGAGGCGTGAGATGCGCTCGATGCGCGGCCTCAGTTCCGAGTCCGGCGTCACTTCACCCGTCTGCGCGTTCACGGAGGTGAGCCAATCGAGTAGGGAGCGGACGCTCCGCACGGCCGCCACGTAGCACTCCGCCCACAGGAAGTGGGAGCGAACCTCGACGCGCACGTTCGGGGTGCCGGTGAGGTTGCGCTTGCCGATAGAGATGGCGAAGCGCTCCGGCGCCTCGAGGAGATGACGAAACGGTGCGTGGGCGCCAGGCATGACGATGAATGGGATGGCATCGAAGTTGACGATCACCGGCTCGCTGATTCCGTCATCGCGGCGGCGCCGTGCTTGCTCGCGGTATTCCTCGAGCTCCGCGAAGGTGTCGTCTGCGAAGTGCGCTTCGTAGGTGAGGTTCAACGTGTCAATTCCGACGGCGACGACCTTGGTCGCAGGGTCGGAGCTGTATTTAGCGGCGTGGCTGTTAGACAGCTCCACCCCTCCGCGGCGAACGGTGCCGCGCTTTCGAGCCCGTTTTGATTCGTGTGGTTTGCGCATGCGACGGACGTACGCCGGCCGCATTGACCGCAACAGCGTATGAATCTCGACACCAAAACATCTGAATTTAATACGCTTTTGTATCGATAGGATACAGCTCGATAAGTCGATCGCTGCTTATGGGGCGCCGGTGCGCTGGGCCGAGGCGAAAGTTCTCCGTGACGATCGGAAGCGGGCTTGTTTCGAACCGAAAAACACAGGCGATGGCCGCTGACAGCATGTAAGCCACGCGCGGCTCGGGTAGCGCCCACTCCAAGTAACGCGTCGACCAGAACGCAGCCGCCCCGTTCGGCCTCCCACGCTTTCGCGTCGCGGTGCGGCCGGTGATCAATGCCCGGACACGCTTTGCGTCGGTGGCCCGCCTCGACAGCGTCGTCGCGAACGGAACGATCGTGTGCTGCATCTCTGCGAGCGCACTCCGCAGCGCGGCGTCGTCGTCCCATTCCAGCGAGCTGCGTCGGAGCTGATGCGCGGCGAGGCTCACAGCGTCGCAGCGCTCGATCTCGCGATCCAATGCGCTGACGGAACCGACCGCGCAAAGGTGGAGCATCATGACCGTGCGTCGAACTCGCTTGCCGAACAGGGAGCCCGCGCGCTCGCTAATGACCCGCTCGGCCGCTTTCTCATCGGCCGCTCCGATCGGGTTGCTGAGGTTTCGCGCGACGCGAAAGGCCTCCAACGCGGTGGTGAGCCCGTCTTCGCCGGAAACTCCGTAGCCGGTCGCGTCGTCACTAAGCATCCGCAGGCAGCTCGTGTCGGTGATCACCGGGTAGGTGCCCCGAATCAGTTCGCCGAACGCGTCGAGATCTTCGAGGTCATAAGACGGAAGGGCAAGACTCGCAGCGTAGTCGCGAAGAGGATCGGGGACCGCGGTCTTGGTTCGGCGCACGCGCATCGTTCGAACATACCGCGGTGATGCAACGCGACCAAACCGCGGACGGCGTCCGAGAGGCGCGCGCGCCCCACTCGGTCGCGCGCCGAATCGCACGAACCAAAGGAGGCACGCCGGATGCTTTCGCGTGGTGAATGCTTCCCGCCCTTCGACCTGCAGCATGTTGTTGCACCCCGCCGGCATTTTTCTCTATCCACGAGCAACGTGACTTCCAGGTAAGCTTTCGCGCGAAAATGAATCTCCCTACGCCCGCCAGTTACGACCGTTCGCACGTGAAGGCGTTCGTCGATCGGTGGAGCCGCTCGAACACCAGCGAGCGCGCGAATTCGCAATCGTTCTTGGTCGAGCTTGCGGACGTGCTCGGCGTTGATCGGCCGCGACCAGCGACGGGTCACGCGGACGGGGACGACTACTGTTTCGAGCGTGTCGTGGCCGTCCGCCACCCGGACGGACACGAGACGCCGAACTTCATCGACCTATACAAGCGCGGCCACTTCATTCTCGAGTCCAAGCAAGGCAGCAAGGCGAGGGAAGCCGAAGCACCGATCGCGATCGCGGCGCGAGCCGGCAAGAAGGCAGCGACGAAGCGTGGGACCGCCGTGCGCGGCACCGGTGGCTATGATCTGGCGATGCAGAACGCCTACGTCCAGGCCGAACGCTACGCGCGGGCGCTGCAGAACGAATGGCCGCCGTTTCTCGTGGTGTGCGACGTCGGCTACTCGTTCGAGCTGTGGGCCTCGTTCGACGGGAGCGGCAAGTATCAGCACTACCCAGCGCCCGGCCCGCATCGCGTGCTGCTCGAGAAGCTTGTCGAGCCGGAGGTGTTCACGGTCCTCCACGCGATCTTCACGGCGCCGAAGTCACTCGATCCGTCGCTTGAATCCGCAAAGGTCACGCGCGAGATCGCGGGCCACCTGGCGACACTCGCAACGTCACTCGAAGCCGAAGGTCACGAGCCCGAGCGCGTCGCGAAGTTTCTCATGCGCTGCTTGTTCACCATGTTCGCCGAGGATGTGGGCTTGCTGCCGCCGGCGAAGAATGGGCATGGGCTGTTCACGCACTTTCTCGAAGAGCACTGGCTCGCCGCGCCCGCGCAGTTTCCCGGCGAGATCGAGATGATCTGGCGCTCGATGAACTCGGGTGGCTCCATCCTCGGTGTCGTTGGCAAGATCCTGCAGTTCAACGGTGGCTTGTTCGCCGATTCGACTGCGCTGCCTCTTTCGCAAGCACAGCTCAAGGTGTTGCTCGCCGCGGCGCGATCGGACTGGAGCAACGTCGAGCCGGCGATCTTCGGCACGTTGCTTGAGCGCGCGTTGTCGCCAAATGAACGCCACAGGCTCGGCGCGCACTTCACGCCCCGCGCATACGTCGAGCGCCTGGTGAATGCGACTATCGCGGAGCCGCTCTACGACGACTGGGCCATCGTGCGCGCGCAGGTCCGGCCGCTGATCGAGGCCGAAAAGCGAGCCGAGGCGGTGAAGGTGCTGCGCGAGTTTCACGCGAAGCTGGTGAACACCCGCGTGCTCGACCCCGCGTGCGGCACAGGCAACTTCCTGTACGTGTCACTCGATCTGTTCAAGCGCCTCGAGGCCGAGATCTTGAGTGAGCTGCACGACCTTCGTCAGTCGGGCTTGCTCGAGCTGGAGACGATCACGGTGCACCCCGGTCAGTTCCTCGGCATCGAGGTGAAGCCGTGGGCCCGCGAGATCGCGGATCTCGTGCTGTGGATCGGGTATCTCCAGTGGCATCACCGCACGCGTGGGCGAGTGAATCCTCCCGAGCCCGTGCTGCGCGAGTACAAGAACATCGAGTGTCGAGACGCGCTCATCACGTGGGAGCGGACTGAGCCGTTGCTCGACGACGCTGGCAAGCCGGCGACGCGGTGGGACGGGGAGACGATGAAATTCTCGCCGGTGACCGGCGAAGAGGTTCCTGACGACCGTTTTCGGGTAGCTGTGGAGCGCTACGTAGGTGTGAAAAAAGCGGCGTGGCCGGAGGCGGAATTCATCGTCGGAAATCCGCCGTTCATCGGCGCACGGAGGATACGCACTCATCTCGGCGACGACTACGTCGAAGCCTTGCGTGGAGGCTATCCAGAACTGCCGGAAACGATCGATCTGGTGATGTACTGGTGGGATCGTGCCGCCGAGAGTGTTGAGAGCGGGCGGGCCAGGGCACTCGGTCTAATTACGACGAACAGCGTTGTTCAAGGCTACTCCCGGTCGGTGATTGAACGACACCTCCAGTCGGTTCGCATTCGTTTTGCCCTCCCAGATCACCCGTGGACACTTCTCGAAGGCGGCGCGGCCGTTCGCGTGGCGATGACAGTGGCGACCAAACGAGGATTCGACGCGGTCCTTGCGCGTTTAGGGTTCGTGGTCTCGGAGGGTGAAAGCGACGACGCGACCGTTGTGGACTACACATTTGGAGCCGAGATCAACTCGTCCCTCACCTTTGGATCAAACGTACGACAGCAGACGTCTCTCACGTCGAACCGGGACGTGTGTTTTCAAGGTGTGGTGCCGGCCGGCGACGGTTTCAAGCTCGATGCTTCAGAGCTGCAGGGGCTGGGGCTAGCTGGCGAATCCCTGCCAAGCGTCGTGCGGCCCTACGTGATCGGCAGCGATCTTGTACGTCGCAACGAGCCCCGATTTATCATAGATTTTTTTGGCCTCAGCGACAGTGAAGCGCAAAAACATTGGCCGGCTCTCTACCAACGCCTGTATAACCGCGTATACCCTGAGCGTCGACAGAACAAGCGGGCTGTCTATCGCGAGAAGTGGTGGATCTTCGCCGAGCCGCGGCCGGCGATGCGGTCCGCATTGAAGGGGATTTCGCGGTACATCGTCACTCCGTATACCGCGAAGTTTCGTCCGTTCGTGTTTGTCGACGCTTCAGTCGTTCCGGATGCGATGGCCTATGCGGTCGCCTCGGACCAAGCCTTCATCTTGGGAATCCTTTCGAGCAGAGTCCACACCACCTTCGCAAGGACCGCGGGCGGCAGGATGGGGATTGGCAACGATCTGCGGTACACCAAAACGACCTGCTTCGATCCATTTCCCTTCCCGGCGACCGAAAGGCATTCACAGCTCAAGATAGGTGAGATTGCCGAGCGACTCGACGCACATCGCAAGCGACAGCAGGCCGCGCATTCCGATTTGACAATCACCGGCATGTACAACGTGCTCGAGAAACTACACGCTGGAGAAGCGCTGAACGCGAAGGACAAGCTCATCCACGAGCACGGCCTCATCTCGATCTTGAAGCAGCTCCACGACGGGCTCGACGTGGCGGTATTCGACGCCTACGGCTGGCCGCACGATCTCACCGACGAGCAGATCCTCGAGCGACTGGTATCGCTCAATGCTGAGCGGGCGGCGGAGGAGAAGCGCGGCCTCACTCGCTGGCTGCGCCCCGAGTACCAGAACCCGACCGGCAAGAGTGCCGCGACCCAAGCGAACCTCGCCGGCGACGAAGAGACGCCAGACGCCGTCGCGAAGGCGCCGACTCCGGTACGCGCAAGCTGGCCGAAGGAAGTGTCCGCGCAGCTCACGGCGATCCGTGGCCTTTTCACGAATCAGCCGTCAGGTCTTTCTGTCGATGCAGTCTGCAAGGTGTTCAAAGGCGCGCGCCGCCCCGCCGTCGAGCAGCACCTCGAGAGCTTGACCAGCCTCGGTCTGCTCGTGAGGTATGACGTCGCGGGTAACGCCCACTGGCACGCATGACCCATTTAGTCCGAATCGCGCTCGCGCGAGCAGATCATTCTCCGTGCCCGCTGCGGATCGAAGGCTCAGGTCTCGCCATCAGACAGGGACTTCGGCCTGAGGGGGAAGCTGAGCTGAGCGCGAGGGCATTTGGGTGACGACGATCCGATCTGGCCAGCGAGCTGTTGACTTGGAGCG
>JAYUBF010000020.1:0-2661 GCA_043741435.1 Myxococcales bacterium | reverse complement strand
CTGGGAGCGCGACGCCGTGGCCCTTCCGGCCGCGGCCGATGAAGAACTCGACGGTGAGCAGGCCTTCGACCGCGAGCTTCTCGGCGAGCACATGCGCGATCGAGCGAACCTTCTTCGCCGCTGCGGCGGGCAACCGCGCCGGGCACAGCGTGAGGTCGAGGATGTGCGCACGGTGTCGGTTCTCGAAGAGCGGCAGGCTCGTCACCGTGCGTCCGCGGCGGGCGACGATGCAGCTCACCTCGAGCTCGATCTGCACCGGCTCCTCGATGATCAGCTCCGCACCCGCCGGGAAGTGCGCCGCGTCGACCTCGGAGGCGTCGCGGTACCGCCGTTGACCGTGGCCGTCGTACCCCCCGGTCGCCGTCTTCACGATCGCGGGCAGGCCGAACGCGCGGAGCTTGTCTGCGAGCTGTGCACGCTCCCGCACCGCGACGAAGTCCACCGTCGGTGCCTTCGCGCGACGGATGGCGTTCTTCTCGCGCACGCGGTGCTGACACGTAGCGAGCACAGACAGGCTGGGAAAGATCGGCGTCTTGCTCCGCGCCGCGGCGATCGCCTCGGCCGGCACGTTCTCGAACTCGTAGGTGACGACATCACACGCGTCGAGGAAGCGACGCAGCGCAGCGCGATCGGTGTAGGGCCGCGAGTCGCCGAGCGCATAGCGACGGCGCGCCGGTGCATCTTCGTCCGGCTCGTAGATCGCCGGATCGGCGCCGAGCGCGACGAGAGACTCGGCCAGCATGAGCGCGAGCTGGCCCCCACCGAGGATCCCGATACGAGGTCGCGCACGCACGCGTCAGCCTTCGGTTGCGCTCGGCGACGGCAGCTTGGTGCGCACGACCTTGTCCGCTTGCTGCTCCCGGTGCAGTGCGAGGCGCTGGCCCAGATCGGCGTCGTGCAACGCCAGCATGCGCGCGGCGAACAACGCTGCATTCGTGGCGCCGGCCGTGCCGATGGCGAAGGTGGCCGTGGGTACGCCTGCCGGCATCTGTACGATGGAGAGGAGGCTGTCGACCCCCGCCAACATCTGCGAGCGCACCGGCACACCCAGCACCGGCAGCGACGTCAGCGACGAGATCATGCCCGGTAGATGCGCCGCGCCGCCTGCGCCCGCGATGATCACCTCGATGCCGCGCCCGGAGGCCTCGAGCGCGTACTCGACCATCAACTCGGGCGTGCGGTGCGCGCTGACCACCCGCGCTTCGTACGGGATCTGCAGGCTCTCGCACATGAGCGCCGCCGACCGCATGGTCTCCCAGTCCGACTCACTTCCCATCACGATACTGACGACCGGATCGGCCACGCTGCCTCCGCTAGATGTGCGGCGCAGCATACTCGGTTTTCTAGGCCTGACCGTTCTCCTCGCGTCGCGCCACCACCAGCAAGCGCAGCAGCAAGGGCAACACGACCAACGACAGCGCGGTGGACGACAGGATGCCGCCGATCACCACCGTGGCGAGCGGACGCTGCACCTCGGCACCCGCGTGCGTCGACAGCGCCATCGGGAGGAAGCCGATCGCGGCGACGAGCGCGGTGGTGAGCACCGGACGCAGCACGCTCGCGGCACCGTGGCGCAGGGCGTGCTCCCCATCGGGGTCTTCTTCGAGCCGGCGACGCACCTCGCTGGCCATGATGACCCCGTTCAACACGGCGACGCCAGCGACGGCGATGAAGCCCACCGCGGCCGGGATCGAGAACGGCAGGCCGCGCAGCACCAGCGACGCGATGCCGCCGATGAGCGCGAACGGCGCGCCCGCGAACACGGCGACGGCGTAGCGCAGCTGGCCGAACATGAGGAACAACATCCCGAAGATCACGCCCAGCGCCATCGGCACCACGAGCGCGAGACGACCGGACGCTCGCTCGAAGTTCTCGAACTGCCCTCCCCACTCGAGGTGCACACCATCGGGAAGCTTCACCTGCGCCCCGACTCGCGCCTGCGCGTCCTTCACGAACGACACGAGATCGCGGCCGCGCACGTTCGCCTCGACGAGCACGCGCCGCTCGAGTGCCTCGCGGTTGATGACCGCGGGCCCTTCCGTCTCCTTGATGTCGGCCACCGTGGACAGCGGCAACAGCTCGCCATTCGGCGTGCCGACGAGCAGCTCACCGAACGCCTCCGGCGTGAGCGTCGCCGGCGGCATGAGCAACACCAGATCGAAGCGGCGCGCGCCCTCGAAGATGCGCCCCGCGTGACGACCGACGCGCGAGGTCTCCACCACCTCGAGCACATCCTCGGCGGTGACCCCGTGCCGCGCGAGCCGTAATCGATCCGGCTTCACCTCGAGCAACGGCAGCCCCAGCACGCGCTGCACACGGAGGTCTCCGCGGCCAGGCACGCCACGGATCACGGCGCCGATCTGATCGGCGACGCCCTTCAGCACCGCGAGGTCGGTGCCGAACACCTTCACGACCACGTCGGCGCGTGAGCCCGAGAGCAACTGGTTCACCCGGTCTTCGATCGGCTGCGACACCGCGACGAAGGTGGCCGGCACATGGCTCTCCACCTTCGTCTTGATGATCTCGCCCAGCTCGTCGAGCTCGCGTGCCGAGGTCCACTGGTCTTTCGGCTTCAGCTTCACCATCACCTCGGTCTCGTCGGGGCCCACGGGCTCGGTCGCCACCTCGGCGCGCCCGGTGCGCGTGACGATGGAGAGCACT
>JAYUBF010000019.1:0-2667 GCA_043741435.1 Myxococcales bacterium | reverse complement strand
GTCAGGGCGCACGCACCGCTTCAGCGGGATGCGCACGTAGTGCTTCAGCGTAGCCCGGCGAGGCGCTCCTCCTTGTCGAGCTGCTCACGGTAGTAGTCGACGTCCTCGTAGTCGTCGCAGCGGCTCGGATGCGTGATAAAGGCGAGCGCCTGGCGATAGAAATCGGCGGCGAGTGTGTGGTCGCCCATCTTAGCGTGCACCATGCCCGAGCGCTCGAGCCCGTCGACGACATCGGGGAATTCGGCGAGCAGGCGCTTGCAGGCGGCCAGCGCTTCGTCGAAGCGACCGCTGGCGGCGAGGACGATGACCGAGTTGGACAGCTCGTCGAGGTCGTCGTCCTCGAGGTACAGGAGCGGCGACGCCGATGGCGCGCGGTGGGTCTCACGCCTCCGCTCCTCGTCTTTGCCGAGACAGCACTTCTTGTACTTCTTGCCGCTCTTGCAGTGGCAAGGGTCGTTTCGCCCGAGGGTCGTCGCCATGAGAGCGATCTTGTATCGCGCGATGGGGCAATGTCTCGTGCCATGTCGATCGATGATTTGCGCGTGCGCTGGAGTCAGGCACTCTCGTTTCGCGGCCTCTGCTTGCGTTGCGGCAGCGCCCGCGTCTGGCACAACGGGGTTCGTCGTCGCACGGCGAGCCTCCTCGACGGTGAGTGCACGGTGTTCGTCGACGACATACCCGTGCGACGTCTTCGCTGCGGCGATTGCAATTTTCGGTTCAGCCACACGCCCGAGCGAGTGACCGCACGGGCGCACCAGCAGCCATGCGTCGTTGGACACGCGGTCGTAGAAACGGTGCTCGATCATGACGTCACGAGGGAGGAGATCGCTCGCGCGCACCGCTGCCACCGACGCACGCTTCACCGCTTGGTCGAGCGCGTGGCCGCCGTCGCCGAGCCTGCGCAGCTCGCGAGCAAGCTCCTTGTCGAGGCGGAGGCACCAATCCTGCCCGCGGCGCCAGCGCTACGTCACTCGCGCTCGGCGCGCTTTGGCGCGCTCGCCACCCGCGCCATGCAGGTGCTCACGCTCCTCGAGGCGCTCGCGAGCCTGCGCGGCCTCGAGCCGCCCGCGCTCGCTCACGCGCACCTCTTCGTGCCCGCCAATGCCCCACCGACGGCAATGCCGTCTCGTGCAGTCTCGGAGGTGTGAGCGAGGGCGACCGAAAACGAGACGACGACGAAGCGCGCGACGAGGCGCTCTTCCGATATCGGGTCATCGCGACGCTCCTGGACGAGCACGCGATTGATTCGCTGCGTGCGCGCATCGCAGCGCGGGCCGCCGTCCGGCACACCCATTGCCATCGAGGCGAGGTCTCCGTCACGGCGCGCACGCTGTGGACGTGGATTGGCCTTTATCGTAAGGGCGGGATCGACGCGCTCCGTCCTCGGCACCGCAAAGACAAGGGCACGCTGCGCGCGCTCGGCAAGGAAGCGCTCGACAGGGCGGAGGTCCTGCGCCGCGAGCTGCCCGCGCGATGGACCAGCACCGTGATCGACATCCTGCGTCGCGAGAGCACCGTCGCTCTGTCCGCGACTCCTCACCGCGCCACCCTCGACCGTCACCTCCGCCGTCGCGGCGCTTCCAGGCGCCAGCTCGTCGTCCTCGGCGCGAAGCCCACCATCAAGATGCGCTTTGACGACTTCGGAGATCTCTGGGTCGGCGATTACCACCACGGTCCCAAGGTCCTTGGTCCCGACGGTCGCGCCACCACCGCAAAGCTCGGTGCCTTCATCGACCACACGACGCGATTCCCCGTCGCAGACAGGTGGTACCTCGCCGAGGATCTCGCGACGCTGCGGGACACGTTGCTGCGGGCACTCCTCACCTTTGGCGTGCCCAGGGTCGCGTACACCGACCCCGGCTCCGTCTATCGCTCCGAGCAACTCGCCTACTCCCTCGCCGCGCTCGGCTCGCGCCTCGTCCATTCGCGCCCGTATTACAGCCAGGGTCGCGGCGTCATCGAGCGCTGGTGGCAGCTCGCCGACGCCTTTCAGGTCGAGGTCGAGGCACGCGAGGAGCTGCTCACCATTTTCGACCTCAATCGCCTCTGGGATGCCTTTCGCACCCTCCGTTATCTCGAGGTCGTCCACTCGGAGATTGGCACCTCGCCCGCTCGCGCGATTGCCTCCGTCACCCGGCGTCCCATTGATCCCGCCGTCGCGCACGAGTTGTTCCTCGTGCGCGCAGATCGTGAGGTCAACAAGAAGTCAGCGACGGTCTCTGTCGAGGGCATCTCTTCCTCTGCGACGGCTCGCTGCGCGGACGCAAGGTCACCGTCCGCTATGACCCGCGCGATCTGTCGAGCGTGCTCATCTTCGTCGACGGCGTGCGGGTCGGTCGCGCGATGCCGCAGCCCATCGGCAAGAGCGGAGAGCATGAGGCGCCGCCGAAGCCGCCGACGGGTCCGAAGACCGATTACCTTGCAATGCTCCGCGCCGACTACGACCGGCGCCTCATTGCAGAGGTGCGCCCGGTCGCTTATGCCGACCTCGGCGCAATCGATCCCGGCTTTGACGAGAGCCGCTTTTGCACCGTGGTCGCCGACGTCACTGGCGCCAAGGTCCGCGGCGGCGAGGCCGACGAGCTGCGCGCCTGCTGGGCCGCGCTCGGTCCCTTGCCCGAGAAGCTCGTGCGCACCGCACTCGACCACGCCGTCCGCCTGCGCGGC
>JAYUBF010000018.1:0-2675 GCA_043741435.1 Myxococcales bacterium | reverse complement strand
CTTGGCTTGTTCGATTAGCTCGAAATTGATCCCCAGCTCTCCGCGTGTCGCAAGTCCACGATCGGATTTCTACGGATCCTCGCGCTCGTTAACAGTCGGCAAAGAGGCTCGGCGCACTGCGGCGATTTTCGAGCCACCACGCGCGGATCTGCTCAAGCTGAGCGAATGCCTCCGGCACGAGCCGGACTTCGTAGCGAGTCACCGGCGCGCAGGAATGCCGAGGCGTCGCAACACTTCTGCTGCGGGAACGCTTTGACCAGTTGCTAGCTGCGCCTCCGCACGATCGAGCGCCGCGTGCAGACGAGCGCGGTCCGCGTCGTCGAGGTGATCACCATTGTGAATCAACGACCCGCTCAAGGACCATAAAGTTGCCTTGGTGATCTAAAGCTGATCAAGTGCGCTGATGTCGCACACTCGTTGGCCTGAGGGTGTGAGCAGCAATCGAAGTTCAGCCGGTCGGCGAGACGAATTAGCAAAAGTCGCACTGGAAGCACGGGGGGACGGACGTAGGGATCGCGCTACGTCAGCCGGAGAGGAGTCTGCCGATTTCCCGGCAAGCTGAAGCGGCGGACTCGCGCGTCAGCCGCGGGTGCCGCGCCACCGTCTCCGGCGCGAACGTCGTCCGCGCGATCAGCCGCCGAGCGTGATGATCCGCAGGATGTTGTAGGTCAACGCGAACAGGCCCGCGCTGCCGAGCGCCTTGCCCAGGCCGCGGACCGCGAAGCTGTCGAGGCCGCGATGCGTCTTGGCGTCGGCGTTGACCGTCTCCGCGGTCGCGGCGCGCTGCCTGTAGATCTGCTTGGCCTCATCGGTGCCCATCCGCTGGCGCCAGGCAGCCACCGCCTCGCTGTCGTCGTCGCGCGGTGCGTGCGGATCGCAAGTGTCGTCCTTGCGGGGCTTGGGAACCGGCGCGAACACGGTCACGTTTTTGTCGGTCGCTTGCTTGTTCGCTTCATGCTGCGCGTAGCCGCCGTCGACCAGCAGCTCGGACGGGCGCACTCCGGTACGTTTCTCGACCTGCTCGAGCATCGGCGTGCTTTGCCCCGCGTCGCTACCTCGGTTGCTCACGTCCACACCCACGATGACGCGTGCCTGGTCGGTGGTGGTGGTGGTGGCGAACTGCACGTTGAATGCAGGCCGGAAACCTCCGTCGCCCATCTTCATCACGCGCGCATCCGGGTCGGTGGTCGATACGCGCACCGTGGTGTCCTTGGCGCGGCTGCGCTTTTTGGTCTCGGTCACCTCGGGCACCTGCGCCAGCGCCGCCTCCAGTCGCGCGATGCGTTGCTCGGCGCCTCGCTTCCGCGCCGCCGCTCGGCGCGCGCTGATGGCCGGATCGGCCGCCTCGCGCGTGACCGCTTGCAGATGCTCCCGCGCCTGCTGCATCAGCGCCGTGAGCGTCGGCTCGCGCCGAAACGAGCTGGCGCCGGCGCTTGCCCGCACTCGCGAGCCGTCCTGCGCGATACGGCTCAGGTCCACCAGTTGCTGCTTCATGAGCAGCGCCAGCACTTGCGTGATGAACTGGTCGACCGCGGCGACTTGCTCGCTGCGAAAGTCCGACAGCGTGTGGTAGCCAACCTCGACGCCACCGCAGAGCCACCGATACGCCGCGTGCAACTCGGTGAGCCGCCAAATCTCCCGAGCACTGCCTTCGCCTTCGCTCGTCGCGTACACCCACAACGCCAGCAAGATCTTCGGATCGATAGCGGGCGCCCCCGCCACCTCATCGCGCGCTTCTATCGAGGCGTACAGCGCCGACAGATCCAGCCGCTCGACCATCGTCCAAATAGCCCGCGCCGCGTGCTCCTCAGGCAACTGCGCCTCCAGGTCGATGCGCCCCACGCCATCTGCGAACGGTCCGCCTCGCGAACGCGCGCGCCGCGCTTGCCGTTGGCCGGGGCTATGGCTGGCTCCACCGGCGCCGCCATCGACTCGGCCACCACGAACAACGCCGCCTGCTCACCATCGTGCGCCGCAGCTCCCTCCTCCATCCGCATCGTCATGCGCCGCATGATTAATACTACTGCGTCACGGCTTCTCCGGTGATGTCACAGATGGTGTGTCGGCGGCGTGATCGTGGTCGGTTTTCCGTCGGTGGCAGAGGGGGCAGCGAGGTAGCCAGGAGACGAGGAAACGACAGATGGCGATGCGGACGGTGATGAACGAATCGGCGAAGTGACGCTCAGGCCGCGAGGGACTGCGGATTGTCTTGAGGCGCTTCTCGGGCCGAGGGGGGAAAACGTCGCGCCTGTTCGGCTGCGACGTAGGCATAACAGGAGATGGCGACGGTAACGTGGTGGTTCCAGCCAAGGAAGCTGCGTCCCTCGAAGTGGTCGAGCCCCAGCTCTCCTTTGAGGTCCTCGTAAACGCGCTCGGTTCGCCACCGCTGCTTGATGATCCGGACGATGCGCTTGCGGCTGCAACGTCCTGGCGGGAGATTGATGAAATGGAACTTGGTCGGCTTGGACTCGCTGTCCTCCCACTCCATGAGCAGCCAAACGTCCTCGCGCACCGACCGGTCGATGCCGTCGTCGTGGTACGGGATCACACGTCGAAGGACGAATCGCGCCGAGAGGCGCTCCGATGTGCCTTCGCGCCAAGTGGTGCGACGAAAGAGGCGGATGTTTTGCGCGGCGAGATCGGCCACCGATAGGGGAGCGCCGCAGCGGCGCACC
>JAYUBF010000017.1:0-8867 GCA_043741435.1 Myxococcales bacterium | reverse complement strand
CGAATCCGCGACAAGAGGGACGACATGCGCGACTAGGCTGCGCCGATCCGCAAGTTCCGCGTGGGTATCGCGGCTCGTGGCGGCGATAACCACGAGGACATCCACAACGTCTGTGGACTCCCGTCGACAGTCACGTGGGTCCAGCCGCTTGGTATCGTCGGCTCGACGGCGCACAACGTTCTCGATGCGCGTGTTCGCGGCGATGCGGCTACGCTATCCCCGCAACGCCGCTGCGATCGTTTCAGCATCGGGTCGCTGTGCAGGATTCACGGCGAGCCCAGAACGCAGGGTCGGCTCGGTCGCCAATGCCCGTGTAGTCCCGCGTAGCGCCGCTCGCATTCTCTCGATGAGGGTTGAGCCCTCGAATGGCGCCCTACCATCGACCAAGAACGCAATCGTCGCTGACAGCGAGAACACATCGGACGCACGCGTCGCGGGCTCGAGCGATAGCGTCTCGGGACTCGCGTAGACCGTGTCGAAGCACGGGGGCACGCCATAGCTGCGTTCCCTCGCCCCCGCGATGAATGGCTCGGTACGAGGTGCGACCCCGGTACAGCGAGCCTCATCGGCATAGACGAGCTCTGGCCGGATCCCGCCCAGCACATATCCGAGCGCATGTGCGCGCGCGACGATCTCCGCAAGCTCGCGTGCGACTCGACGCGGATCTGCAACCCGTAGCGTCGTGATCGGCTTGCCTGCCGGCTCGGCCTCGAAGAGAGCGTCGTACGCAACGTCTTCCATCGTGACCGTCTCGATCGCGAGAAGCGGCGCGATTCCCTCACACGCGTATCCGAACCGTCCACGTAGTTCTGCGTGTGGCCGCTGCTGCGGCGGTCCCATCGCGACGAGGGCGCGCGGTTCGCCGCTCGCGCGAAACACGCCGCGATCTGGACCGCCACACACGGTCTCGACGATCGTCCAGCGCCCCGCTGCTACGTTCATTCGACCCACGCGGGCTTCGAGATCGAGGGGGTGAAGTCATCGTCGAGTCGTTGTTCGCCGCGTCCATCCGCGACGCGGCACTCGAGCCCGCGCAACCAAAGCGCTTCGAGATGTGCGCGTGCTTCGCCCTCGTCGACGAAGATGTAGGCGATGTTCGAAATTGGCTTCTCTGGGTCGTTCTTGCGATCGCGCCGAGCCGCGCATGCGTCGAGTATCTCTTGTGCCGAGACCGTCCTTCCATTCACGACAATGCGTAGAAGTCCATCCTGCTTCGTGTAGACCCCCGTGATGTCGTGCTTGTAGTGGTGCTTCGGACGCAGGAAACCCGCGACGATCCACGCATGCGCCGGCTTCGCCTGCGCCAGCGAAGTTGGGCCGTCAGCCGTGACGTCACAAAACTGCACGAACGTGGTGTCGCTTGGCCCTTGGAGTCTTCGAAATGGACCGTGCTCCAGCCATCGCCTCGACACGATCGAGTTCTCGTGCCCCGCGCCCTTGAAAGACATCCCCCAACCAAGCAGTGCGTGATCTGCGCCGATCGCCGGGGCGAAGTACTCGGCCTCTAGCCAGAAGTCCTCGACGATCGTGAGAACGGCGACTTCAAAAGGCAAGCTGGCGAATCTCTGGAGCACGGCCTCTGGGGCGAGTGGCACATCGGGGAACGTGCACCAAGCTGCGCCAGGATTGCGTCCGATCGCGTCATCTCCACTCCACATCACCATGACTCCGTCTGCAGCGGGGTCGAGCAGGCGTGCACGCCAATCACTAGCCGAAGGCTGCTTCACGAGTTTGATGGCGAGAGACTCCGGCTCTCGCTGCGCATAAGACGCACCCTCGAGGAGCGCGCTGGTGAGCGCGTTCATGTTGGCGCTGCTGAAGGTAGCACTGACGGCCTTGAGCATGGCGATACCCTACTGGAACAACCAGCGTTGTGCGTTGAGTTGCTCCAGTGTCTTGATCGGAGGCAGCTTCTTTCCCTCGGGTGTGAAGAGCTCGAACGAGATCCGTCCGGTGAGGTTCTTGTCGGTGAACGCGAGCTTCATGGTCTCGACGTTCGCGCGTGCACCCGCCGGGGATGCGAACGTATAGCGAACGTGCTCGATCGTCGCCTCACCGCTGTCGAGCTGGAGGCGAGCCCTTCCGTCGACCAAGCGCGCGTTGTCTCGCATTTGAAGGATGTCGCCGTCGCTCAGCTTCCCCTCGCCGGACTTGAGCTCGCGACCAATGTTTCCATCGACGATATCGATGAACCGGTTCTTCGTGATCTCGATTCCTTGATTCTCGCTCAGGTCACGCTTGTTCGCCGCGACGTGCCGCTCGCCGCTACCACCTAGGATGGCCTCCTGGTACCAGACCTCCGTGATGTTTCCCTTGTCCGACGAATCGAGCTTTTCGGTGATTCGCCGCATCGCCGCATGTTTCTCCTCGGGCGTGCGGGGTTTCATCATCTCGGCAACGACGTCTTTGCGATACTCCTGCTTGAGCTCGTGGCGAACCATGTCCTCGTCGCGGCCGTAGAAGCCCTTCTCCTCGATCATCTTCTCGATCTGCTTCCGCGTGGCGATCTTTTCGCGGATCAACATCTCGGCAAACGGTTTGAACGTCGACTCCGATTCTGGCCCAGCAAGGTGGTCGTAGACCTTCTCCTTCGTCCACGACCTCTTGTCGAACTTCTGCGGGTCCTTGGCCTTGCGGCCATCCGGTCGGACCCAACGCTCGCCGTCGAGATCGTAGTGCAGACCGTCCTCGTAGCGCGCGTACCATTCCTCGCCGTCGAACTTGCCGCCATATTTCTTTCCAGACTTCTCGAGTTTCTGCCAGTCCTCCCACGCCTCCGACTCGAACTTGGTCCTCGGCTTGCGTAGCGCTGCGGCGGTTTCGCCACCCATGCCATGGCTCGCAAGGCCGGGCTTGAGCCAGTGGGCTGGCGGTTCGCCAAACTGGATATGACTTCCAACGGCCGGATGATCCACCGCGATCATCTCGCCTTCCCAGATCACGGTTCCTGCAGCGTCGCGCACGACGACGTGTGCCTGGTAGGCGGGAATCTTCTCGATGCCTTCCCACGAGCCGATTCGTTGTGCACCACGGACCTCGACGCTGATGCGCGGCTTGTCTGCAAAATCGCCGACTGGATTGCCCACGACACCATTGCCGACGTGCACGTACGGTGTCTGTACGAAGTGAGTCGCGAGCGCATTGTGTACGCAGAATGCGACGTCACCAGCCGAAGGGAAAAAGTCAACGCGGTTGTGTTCGTTGACGCCACCACCCTTGACCATGTCGAGGATGTGAATGCCCGGCGCACCACCGTCAGCGCGTAGCATTTTGTTGCTGCGGAGCGGGTGCGAGTGCGCGATCGGCCGCACCTCGGGAAACGGGCTCCAGTCGACCCGTCCATGATTGCCGCGGATGATGATGTACTTTCCGTCCGGCATGACACCGAGTCCCCACTCGATGCTGCGCGGATCAAAAGCTTTCGGAAGCTTGTCGAAACCGATGTCCTTGAGTGCGGCATGGTCGCCGGCCGCCAGTTTCCGGAGGATTGCCTCGGCATCGCCGCGGTTTTCGATGCGATTGCCGACGATGACGGGCTTGCCGATCTGGAGTAGCTCATCGATGGAGAACGTCGGCTCGTAGCTACCGCGCTCCAGTGCTGTGGGCCGGTCTACCGGCGCATCTGGCTGCTTCTGCCGCTCGCGCCAGAGCTCGTCGAGCATGTGCGCCTGAGTCTCCTTCTCGGGCGTCGTGATCTCCCAGATCCCCTCCTTGTTCTTGACGGCCGTCGTCTTCGTCGCCTTGGGATCGCGCTTGATCACGACCTCGTGCGTCTTGACGCCGAGCACGTTCGCCGCGTCGGCATGTTTCGCGTACACGTCGAGCGTCCAGGCTTCGTTGAGCTTTGCGGTCAGGTCCGGCGTGAGCATCGAGCTGTCACCGTGGACCTTGCCCGTCTCCGCGTTGTAGTGCGGGGTCTCCCCCTTCGATCCTTCGACGAACAGGTCGGATTTCGCAAAGTCGTGTGCCGACGTGTGCGCGAAGCCTTCAAGCATGTGGTTGAAGGCGAGCGGCGCCATCAGCATCACGAGGCCCTGCGAGGCCATCTTCGCGAACACCTTGTTCGCGATCTGCTGCGCCTCCGTGATCGACTCTTGGAGCTCGTGTTCCTTCGCCTTCAACTCCAGCGAGGAGTCGCTGTTCTTGCGTAGCTCGTCGACCTCTTGCTGTAGCTTCGCGGTCCTCTGGATTTGCTCGTCGCGAAGCGCACGCACCTCGGTGACACCTTCAGCCGTGAAGACGACCGCCGTCGTGGCGACCTGCGCCGCGCTGATCGCAAACAGGGTCGTTTTACTGAGCTTCCCGACCGTCTTGAGCTCGCCGGCGAACGGAACGATGTCGAGCCCGATCTGCGCGAACGCCGCCCCGTAGTCGAACCTCGTGGCTTGGCCCTTCCGCTCGAGGGCCGCCAGATTGTCGATCGTGTCTGTCGCATTGTACGCAGTCACGAGTGCCATGGCGATCACGGCGCCCGCGCCGGGCAGGAAGATCGCGGCGGCCGCACCGGCGAGATTGACAACGAGCTGCACCTTCCCGTCCCAGACGACCTCCTTCGCGCCTTTCCACGCGGTCCCGGTGTGCAACTCGAAGCCCAGCGTCTGCCCAGTGCGCTGCCCGTCCGGGGTGACCTGCTCCATCAACAGCGACACCCGACCAGGTGGATAACTCTTGCAGAGATCGACGAACGCTTTCTCCGCGGACGCACGGAAGTCGTCGGCCTCGCCGGTGTAGACCGCACTCTTCGGCTCGTAGAGCTGACTCATGTCGTGGATCCGCACGGTAGGCTGGTTCCACGTCGTCCCTTTCTTGGCGACGTCCTGCACGTCGGTCGCGGTCTTCTTGCGACTCCCCGCGAGTCCGATCAGGGTCAGATCGCCGGACCGCACACCATTTTTCTCGCTGAGGAACGCACCTCGAACCTCGAACGGCACGAGATCCTTGCCGTCGTCTCGGATCTTCTTCTCGCTCGTGTCGAGGCGGTCGCGAGCAGCCTTCGCGTACGAAACGACATCTCGAGACTGCCGATCGTCTTTGCCCTCGTAGGTCTTGATCAGGTTGTTCAGCGCGTCGCGATCGTGCTTCATGAAGCCGAGGTGCTCGTCGAGCGTCTGCGGCGTGAAGTCCTTCGGCAGTTTGCCCTCGCGAACCGATCCAAACGTGTACTTGTTCGCGCCAAACCGATCGTTGCTGAACGAGACGTCGAAGAAGTGTTGATCGTCAGTGGTCTTCGTGTCGTCGCCGAGGTTGCCGAAGGAGTTCTTTTCGACCTGCTTCAGTCGATCGTCCTCGGTCTTGACCTCGACAGAGCTCTTGAACGTTGTTGGCCAGTAGCTCTGGTGATCGACGCGTGCCGTGATCTCGTACTTGCCAACCTTGTCAAAGCTGACCGACCACTTCTCCGGATCGTGGTGCGCGTAGTTGAAGGTTCGACCCTCGCGAACGTGGGTCGTCGGATCACCCATCGGGGTCACGAGCCAATCGACCGTCACGCCGACGAAGCCGATGCCTTGCGGATCCTCGGTGCTGAAGTACATGTCCATCGACTTGCCGACCGAAGCGAGCGAGCCGAGATTGATCAGCTTTCCGGTGATCTCCCGTTCGTAGTAGCGACTTCGTGGCGCGACCTGGACGTCGCGCGGCGACGTATATGGCTTCTGTTTCTCGTTGCCGACCGACACCTCCGGTGCCGGCTGCTGCAATCCGAGCCGCAAACGCTCTTGCTCTTCGCGTGTCTCGTGCACGAACCGGCGAAACGACGTCGCATCGAGGACGAATCCGGAGCTGCCCGCAGAAGCTCGTAGTCGATCCAGAACCTTTTCCTTCAGGAGCTTCTGCTTCGGATCGTCGAGCTGGCGCATCGCGCGGATCAAGTCGTCATCGATCTCGACAGCGCCGGCGCCACCGCTCGGCACCGCCTTCCCGACCCCGACCTCCATCCAGTGGACGTAGTACTCGCGATCCGCGATCGGGATGTAGTTCGGAAACGTGAGCCCACCAAAGGCCGAGGTCTCAGCGCTCGCCGGGTCATCGGCACCGGCATTGGCATTCTTCGCATGAGCCCACTCCGCACCCACGAAGGTGGTCACCTGGTTTCTCGTGTATCGGATGACCCAGGCCCATTCACTCGGTTTGGTAGTGAGGGTGTCGCGTGGGAGCATCGGCGACTTCGGCACGACTCCAAACGTCTTCTCGAACTGCGCGTCGATCCGCGCGCGTAGCGCGTCATCGATCCTGAAGGTGCTGGTATCAGTGGTCGGAGGCTGCTCGATGCCGGCGTTCCGGATCGAAAGGATCAACGAGAGCCCACCATCCGCCTCTTTCTTCCAGACGATGTCCGTGCCCGGAGGGAGGCCAAAGTTCCTGAAGGTCGAGGTCGTCAGCTTCGCCGTGAAGAACTCGGTCTCGATCGGTCCGCCGATGACCTGGTCCTTCGACGCCTCGACCTGCGCATCGCTCATCCACCAGAAGAGCTGCCGTAGTTCCGCGTTGAGCTCCTTCATCCGCTCGGGATTCCGGACCTGCGTGCCACTGGTCGTGGAACCCTTGAGAAACCAAGCCGACCGCACGAGCTGATCGCCAGATGTACCGTTCAGTCGATGATTCACGCCGTCCGGCAACTTGGGCGACGCTTTCGACTTCGCTTCGTCGTGCTTGGTATCGGTCTCCTTGCGCATGACGGCGCGTGACGAAGCGGCGCCCGTTCCGACGTGTGTATCCAGGAGCGATTCCGCCGACCTCCCGGCCACGACCGCATCTGCGACTGCATCCGCGTGCTGCTCATAGGGATCGCCCTCCTGCCCCACGCCGCCCTTCAGGTGAACCCCGCTACGCTGCTGGACGACGTGCGCGGCCTCATGAGCTGCGGTGTGAAGGCTGGGAGTGTCTCCGAACGCCACATCATTGCCGGTCGCGAACGCCTCAGCTCCGATCGATCTCGCCGCTTCGCTGGCGTCGGAGCCGGTATGCGCGTTCACGCCGCCGACGTCGTGATGGCCGAATGACTTCTGGATCGTATCGAGATGTGGCAGCGCACCGCCCGCGCCACGGGTGCCACGCTCGGCGGCATCGTGCACCGCCGTGGATGAATCATCACCCACGGCGCTGGCCTGCTTTCGTTGCGCGCGGCGACGCTGCAACTTGCGCTGGAGCCCCAGCGCATAGGCGGGGTTGGAAACACTGGATGGCGCTTCGGTCTTCGGCTGTGCCGCATCACCAGTTCTTGCTGGCTCGACTCGGCTCCCCTCCCCCTTTCCATCCCTTTCCACGGCTACGGTTAAGTTACGCCACTCGGGCGAGCGATTCCGAGTTGAAAGATGTCGAACGAATCACTTCGCTTGTGGTGCAGCGTTCTGCGGCACCCCACAACTTGGCAATGCCTGATTCGATCAGTCGTCTTTGGCGTGCTCGAGCTTACCCATCACGCAGAGCCGCGTGCCGAGCTTACTCATCCTGCAGATCGAGCACGAACGGCGTTCGCCAACGCACTCCAGCCAAACCTTGTAAGCCCACGCGTAGGACGCAGCGGTCTCTGTGGGAATCGTTGCGCGAATGTGAAATCGCAAGTGCTGGATCCCGAAGGGCGTTGCGTTGCGCGATCAAATCGCGATGTAAATCGGCGCCGCTTTCAACGCTGAGGGCGTCAACCAAGTGAAAGCGCGTCTTCGCCGCGGTGGTGTTCGGGACAGAGATCACAATGGATCCGCGAGCTTCGATTTCTTCGCGTTCATGATGTGGCGGCCTGCGCGATCGCGACCTCGCTCGACCTCACCGTGCCCATCCGTGCGCAGAACAAGCGGGCCAGCTTTGTTTCGGGATCGCCGTAGCTGGGACCGGTTCAGGTGCTTTGATGAGGAGAGGGCGACGATCGAGCAGATACCGAGCGGGGACGTTCAACGCCGAGGGTGTCTGATCGAGTGCATCACCCTCGTCGCCGTTCGGTGGGTCGTTTCCCGTCGACAATCGTGGGTGATGGCCGCGCGCCGCGAGGTCTGTCCGGGACCCAATCCGAGACTCAATCCAGTAGCCACTCTTGGGCCTCTCTTGGCTCATCGTCGCATTGTGCCAAGCGAGAACTCGAAGTCGGTGGCCGTCATTACCTAGCAGGAGCCAACGAAGATCGAAAAGTTCGCCACGGTGATCGCGCCGGCGAATTCGACCAAGGCTCGCGAGTCGATTCGCCTGCCGATGCGGGCGCTTGGCCGCGAGATCTGCGCCGAGACGATCTCACGCCGCGCTCAAACGCGTTCTGCGCGCCCATATCCATGAGGGACCGCATCTCGAGATCGCCTCGCACGTGCGTCCGAAGGTCGTTTCGCCGCCGGTAACAGCAGCGCGCCTAACGCCTCTACCAACCGTCCTCATCGCCCGACGTCTCACGGAGCTCGCCATGTTCGACACCATCGTCACGAAGATCCGCAACGCCATTCGCGCCATCGGCGCCGCCACGCTCCACACGCTGTGGCTCGCGACGCTCGCGATCCTTGCGCTCTTCCCGGTGTGGTGACCGATGCCGACGTCGCTCGCCATCGTGAGACCGGAGGAGCTGCGCGTCGCCAACGACGAGCGCGCCGACGACGAGGGCGTGCTCGACGTCGATGACGTCGCGCGCTTGCTCCGCGTCGGTCGCAACACGATCTACGACCTCGTCGGGCGAAACGAGATCCCAAGCCGTCGACTCGGCAAGCAGATCCGTTTCAGCCGCGCCGCGATCATGCGATGGTTGGATCCGTGGTCATCGCAGGGTGCGAAGGAAGGGCACTAGACATGCCTGTACGTCGCGACCCAAGAACGAACTGCTGGTACTTCCGTACCAGCATCACACTCCCCGACGGCACGCGCCGTCGGATCAGCGGCACGCCCGGAGTGCC
>JAYUBF010000016.1:0-25691 GCA_043741435.1 Myxococcales bacterium | reverse complement strand
CTCGTTCCAGCTCGACCACCCGCGCCTGCGACAACGCGAGTCCTCGCTCCAGCTCACCCACTCGGGCGAACAACTCGTCGAGTCGGTTCACCCCAAGGGGGGGATCACGCTTCGATCACTCGGTCGATCGATTTTTTGCGTCCGTCATCCATCTGATCGAAATCATCCGGTTCTTTCTTTCCAGGCTTGTTCCGCGGTCCGCGCTATCGCCTCGCCATTAGTCACAGGCGGATTCCCACTGCAGCAAGGACGCGCGCTGCAACGAGTACCTCACGTAGGCCGCGGCTGAGGGTGACGCTGCCCGGTGGGCCGCCGGACGATTTTCTTGTGTACCCACCGATCTCGGCGACCCATTTCACCACTTGCTGAATCGTTGGCGTCGCGCCGTCTGGCAGATGCTGGCCAGCCTTAGCCCCAAAGCGTAGGAGGACGATTGCGCGCAGCTCGAAATAGCATGTTCCATGTCGTACTTCTCGAAGCTCGCGCCGCGCTTGTGCAGCTCGTGGGCGACGAGTGACAAGAACCCCACGGCGGACAAGAAGTGGCTCCACCGAGGACGATGGGCTAGGGATGGTAGGTGACTCGCCACCTCATTCGGCGTCTGGGTGCCGGCGCGCTGTTGGTGGCAGGATGTGCGCACAACACCACCAGGCGGGAGCCCCCGACGGCCGTGGCGAGAGCAGCGGCGCCCACGCCCGTGGTGGTGCCGCCCGCCCCACCCTCGGGCGTGCTGCGCATCGTGCGACCGAAGGGGGAGGAGCCGAGCCCGGTGTTCTCGGTGCAGGTCGACAGCGCACGCGTGTACTTCAACGACGGCACCGGCCGCTTGTGGTCCGCTCCGAAGGACGGCTCGGCGACCGCGACCCGTCTCGTCGACGATCCCCGCGACAGCGTGCGCAGCTTCGTCGTTGACGGCGACACGATCTACTACGCGGCGCGCGAAGCGATCCGCAGTGTGCCCACCCGTGGGGGGCCGATCACACGCTGGGCCAACAACAGCTCTGGCCCGATCCTCGTCGTCAGCGATCGACAGTACATCTATCACACGGTCTTCGACGGCAGCGCGACGTACCGCGTGTCGCTCACCACCAAGCGCGAGGAGCGCTTCTGTCCCGGTGGGAAGCACCAAACGCTCGCGGTTGACGACGCCAACCTCTACATCGCGAGCTACTTCAGCGGCACCATCACCGCCACCTCGAAGAAGACGCGGCGCGCGCACGTGCTCATCTCCGGCGTTCGTCGCCCGGTGCGCCTCACCATCGACGACGGCTACGTGTACTTCACCAGCGAGGCCGATGGCTCCGTGCGCCGCATCGCGAAGTCGGGCGGCCGCAGCGAGGTGCTCGCGCGCGGTCAGCGCGGCCAGGAGCACCTCGCGCTCGATGGGAGATACGTCTATTGGGCCACGCGGACCGCACCCGGCACCTTCGCGGTGATGCGCGCGCCGCTCGTGGCGAGCCCTTCCGTCGCACCCGAAGCGCTGTACACGGGGCTGCGCTCCGTTGGTGGCATCGCGGTCGACGAACGCTACGTGTACGTAGCCGACCGCGGTGCCGGCGAGATCGTGCGCATCAGCAAAGAGCCCACTCGCTGATTCCGCGTGCGGCAGCTTCACGCGGGGATGCGCGAGCAACTGCGCGCCGACGCCGCACATCCTATAAACGCGGTAAAATCGTCGCCTGATGGCGATCCATCGTCTCGTTCCGTTCGCGCTGTGCTTCCTCGTCGGCTGTTTTCCTCGGCCCTATTCACCGTCGCTGACGGACGTCACCAAGCACCTCGCCGCGCACTACGACGAGACGTTCCCCGACGCCTATCGCGGCACGGAAGTGGGCGTGCTGCGCCCACGCTTCGGTGCGCCGGCGATCGTCGTTGACCCTGGCGGCTTCACGCTGCAGATCCTGCAACGCGGTGCCGAGCAAGCGGTGAGCGCGGCGCTGGTGCGCGGCGATCTCACACAAGCACAAGTACGAGCGTGCCTCTCCGCAAGCCCGTCGCCGGATTGCATCCCACTTCAGCTGACCGAAGCACCGCGGGAGCGCGTCGACGCGGTGCACGCATTGCGCACTTTCACGGCCACACCGTCGCGAGCGGCAAGCCTGCCTCGCTACGATCTATTGATCACCACGTCGCGCGCGACCGAACGCCTCCACCATGTCGTGTTCTTCCGCGACGGCGCGCCTCCCGAGCAATTAACGGTGGTGCACCTCAGTGACACGCACCTCGGTCGTCACGGCCAGCGCGACGCCATCGTCGAGCGCCTCGATCGCGCGGTCACAGCCATCAACGCCCTTCACCCCGATGCGGTGATCATCACCGGCGATCTCGCGGAGCAAGGTCACTCGCGTGCGCTGGAGTTGACCGCGCGCAACGCGCTCTACCGCCTCGACGCGCCGGTGCTGATCGCGATCGGCAACCACGACTACGGTCACTGGCCACGCATCCTGCACCCCGAGCGGCCCGACGACGGCTACTACAACTTCGCCGGCGTGTTCCACGGTCTGCGCCACGTGGTGACGACGATCGGTGGTTGGGACTTCGTCGGCTTCGACACCGGACCCGCGATCTATTCCGTTCGTGTCCTGTGCCGCGGCATCGGCCCCGAGGCGCAGCAGCAGCTATCGGCTGCGCTCGACGACGCTGCACACCAAGGCCGCAACGTGGTGCTGTTCAGCCACGCGCCCACGCGCGGTGCCTTCAGCAGCAAGCCCACCGCAACGGGCTCCCATCGACTGGGCGGTATGAACGTGGGAGGCGAAGCGCTGGAGCAGTTGATGCTGAAGTCCGCCCAACGGGGTCAACAGGTCTTGCACCTCGCGGGTCACACGCACTGGAGCGACTTGTTCGTGGCGAGCGACGATTCGACGCGCTTCGAGCGCGTCCCGTTCGATCGGCTGCCCTGCGAGGTGCCGCTGCGCACGCGCGCGAGCCTGGTGAGCGCGCCTTCCGCGACGCGCATCAGCTTCCCCACGCTTCGACACGGCAACGCGTTCGGAATGGTGCTGCTGCGGCTGGGAAAAAATGGGAGCACCAGCGAGTTCCTGCTGCTGGATCAAAAGGAGCAGCGTTTGCGCTGCCCGCCGTAGCTAGCCGGCCGTCACAGCTCTGCGCTCGAGCGCTTGTGCTTGGCGCGGCGATGATGCCGCTTGCCGTGGTGTTTCTTGTGGTGCCGGCGGCCGTCCGAGCGTCTCGCTATGATGCTCCGCTCCCCCGACCGTTGCGACGCTTGCGCCTCGCTCGCGGCAGACCCCAACAACAACAAACCCACCAACGCGATCGCGACCCTCATCGTCATTGCCTCCTGCCTCTTCCGTAGAGCAACCCACGTGCCTGCGTTTCGCATAACTAAGCAACTGAATGCGCTAGTCCGGGGTGGGGCTCCAGCCATCACCCCTTGCCGCGCTGGGCCCGGTCGGTCCGTGGTGGGCAATGGGGCTTGCTCCGTTGGGGTGGGTTCGATACGTTCCTAGGGTTGGGGCCCTTACAACTTCGGGGCTCACACATCCCCCCATGCGCTCCATCACCATCGAAATCGCCGGTCAATCTCACACCATCCGCTCGGACGCGGATGCGGACTACGTGAAAGCCCTGGCAAGTGGTGTGGATGGGCGCATCAAGGACGTGCAACGCGCATCTTTGCGTGCGTTGCGTGGCGCTTCGCGAGAAGCGTCGGCCGTCCTGGTCGCGTTGCAGCTTGCTGACGAGCTGGAACGCGAGAAACGCAGACGTGCCACGTTGCGCCGGCGTATCCGTGGCGAAACCGCGAGGCTGAAGTCGTTGCTCGCGGGCCGTTCGCCATGAAGACGCGCCGTTCCCCCATTCGCCTCGACGCGAGTGTTTACGATAGCCGTCACCACATCATGTAGACACTCGCTTGGGTGGCCCGAGGAGGGCCGTGACCGAGCGTAACGAAGACGCCGCGAAGCTGGCGGCAGAGAAACGAGAGCTTCGAGTTCAGATGCGCGCCCTGCGCTCATCTCTGCATTCCGCCGTGCCGCAGCGATCGCTCGTGGCGTCGCAGCGTATGCTCGATCTTGCTTTCCCGCACGGCACCGGCGTGGTCGCGCTCTACATGGGCCTGCTCGCCGAGGGAGAGCTCGACGCCAGCGTGCTCGATCGCCCACTGCGCGAGCGAGGCTTCAGCACCGTCTATCCCCGTGTGCTGAGCAAGCGGCCCCCGACGTTGGCCTTCAGCACTGTCGACGATCTGGCCTCCCTGCGGGCAAGCGCCTTCGGCGTGCGCGAACCCGACATCACTCGACCCGTCGTTCCACTCTCTGCGATCGACGTCTTTGTCGTCCCCGGCATCGCCTTCGATGGCGAAGGCGGGCGCCTCGGCTATGGCGGCGGGTACTACGACTCCACCTTGGTGCAGTGCCCCCGGGCCTTGCGCGTCGGCTACTGCCACACCGAACAAGTCGTCGCGCGGGTCCCGTGCGGAGGATACGACCAGCACATGGACGTGCTCGTCACCCCCGACTCCACCATGTCCTGGACGTCTCGCAGGGGCACGTCCCTTTCCGGAGAACCTCAATGACCGTGACCCTAACGGGGATCCTGATCGTGGTTGCCGGCGTCATTGCCGGCATCCTGCTCGATCGGATCCTGTTTCGCGGCAACACCGCCGCGCTCCCGGAAGCCGAACGCAAACGCCTCGTCGAAGCGGCGCGTGAAGAAGCGACGGCGCTCAAGCGCTCCGCGTCTCTCGAGGCCGAAGAACTGCGCCTGAAGGCGGGCACCGACGCCAAAGAGCTCGAACGAAAGCGCCGCAGCGAGTTGCAAAAGAGCGAAGAAGACCTTCGACGCCGCGAGGAAGAGCACGCGCGACGCAAGGGATCTCTCGAGAGCAAAGACTCCGAGCTCGAGAAGAAGGAGAAGAACATCGCCGGTCGGGAGGCGGCCGCCGAGGCATCGGTGAAGAAGGCCGACGATCTGCTGCAAGAGGCCAGGAGCAAGCTCGAGAAGCTCGCGGGTCTGACTGCCGACGAGGCCAAGGCGCAGCTCCAAGCGCAGGTCATGGACGAGGCACGAGCGGCTGCCGCCGCCGACGTTCGCAAGCTCGAGACCGAGGCAAAGGAGCGCGCCGAGGAAGCGTCGAAGCGCATTCTCGGCACCGCGATCCAGCGCTACGCGTCCGAATACGTCGCCGAGCGCACCGTCTCCGTCGTGCAACTACCGTCTGATGACCTGAAGGGCCGCATCATTGGTCGCGAAGGCCGCAACATTCGCGCGCTCGAAGCAGCGACGGGCATCGATCTCATCATCGACGACACGCCCGAGGCCGTCATCATCTCGTGCTTCAATCCGGTGCGACGCGAGATCGCCCGGCTCGCCTTGTCGCGCCTCATCGCCGACGGTCGCATCCACCCCACCCGCATCGAGGAGATCGTCGAGAAGTGCGAGCGCGAGATCGACGCGCAGTGCAAAGAAGCCGGCGAGCAAGCCGTCTTCGACCTGGGCCTCCACAAGATGCACCCGGAGCTCATCCTCACCCTCGGTCGCCTGAAGTTCCGAGCTTCGTTCGCGCAGAACTTGTTGCAGCACTCGGTCGAGGTCGGTCACCTGGCTGGGCTCATGGCCGGAGAGCTGGGCCTCAACGTGAAGCTCGCGCGCCGCGCAGGTCTTCTCCACGACATAGGTCGCAGCGTCGATCAGGAGCTCGAAGGCTCACACGCTGCCGTCGGTGCACAGCTCGCGAAGAAGTGGAGCGAGCCGCCGCAGGTCCAAGCCGCCATCGCCGAGCACCATGGCGAGATCGAGCCCTCGAGCGTGATCTCCCACCTCGTCGACGCCGCCAACCAGCTCTCGAGCCAGCGTCCAGGTGCCCGCCAGGAGCTGCTCGCCTCCTACGTCCAGCGGCTGACCGACCTCGAGAAGCTGTGCGAGAGTTTCCCCGGCGTCGAGAAGGCCTTCGCGATCCAGGCGGGCCGTGAGGTCCGGGTCCTCGTCGAGAATTCGAAAGTTTCCGACGATCAGTCGGCGCTGCTGGCGAAGGACATCGTGAAGAAGCTCGAAGCCGAGGCCACCTACCCGGGTCAGGTCCGGGTCTGCGTGATCCGCGAGACCCGCGCCACGGACTACGCCAAGTAAGGCGGCATGGAGCCCGTCGTCCATCGGGTGCACCTCGCCACCGGACTCACCTACGAGATGCTGGAGTGGCTGCCCGACGACGAGGCCTGCGACCACACCGTGCTCCTCCTCCACGGCTACCTCGACCTCGCGTGGGGCTGGCGAGCGATGGCCAACGCCGGGCTCGGCGGTCGCTACCACCTCATCGCACCGTCGCTGCGGGGACATGGCGCGAGCGACTGGGTGGGTGCCGGGGCGATGTACTACTTCTTCGACTACGTCGCCGACGTCGCGAGCTTGGTCGATACCAACAGTCGCAAGCGGCTCTCCATCGTGGGACACTCCATGGGCGGAATGGTCGGCGCGTACTACACGGGTACCTATCCAGAGCGGGTCGAGCGTCTGGCCACGCTCGAGGGCATGTCGGTGCCCGAGGATGCAACCGGGCCCGCGCGCCTTCGCAACTCGGTCTCCGCGCGCAAGACCACGCTGCAGCGACGCGGCACGCAGGCGGCGCCCGGCGGTCGACGCTTCAAGTCGATCGAAGAGGCGGTCGCGCGGATGAGGCACCACGATCCATCGCTCGACGAAGCGCAAGCCAGGATGCTGGCCGAGCACGACTGCGTTCGCTTGCCGTCGGGTGAGCTGGTCTTCCGCCACGACCCGTTGCTCGCGCCGCAGACGCCCATCGGCTTCGAGCTCGAGATGGCCGGACGTTTCTGGGGCCGAGCCACCTGCCCCGTCCTCTATGTCGATGGTGAGACGTCGACGTTTCGTTTATCCGACGCCGAACGTAATCGGCGTCTCGCTCTGTTCCCGAACGCCCTGTCGGCCACGCTGCCAGACACAGGCCATATGATGATCAGGCAGCGCCCCGTCGAGCTGTGTCGGGTCCTGATCGAATTCCTCGACGCAACACCACAGGAGACGCGCGGATGATCATCTACCTGAAGGCGGACACCAAACCCGATTCGGAAGACTCGGCACGCGTCGAACGAGTGGCGCAGCAGTATCCCGACATCCGCACCGAGGTGCGTGTGATGACCGGCGCCACCCGCCTGCTCACCGAGGTCCATCTCATCGGCAAGACCACCAACGTTCCGACGAGCGCGTTCGAAGCGTTGCCCGGCGTCGAGAAGGTCATTCGCGTGAGCCAGAGGTTCCGCTCCATCGCGCGCCACGCCGGCCAGGCCACGTCGGTGGGCTTCGAGTATAACGGGATCAAGTTTACCGACGACTCGTTCCATCTGTTCCCCGGCCTCTGCGCCGTCGACAAGCGCGAGAACGTGGAGGCCACGTTCAAGGCGCTCTCGGCGCTCGGGATCACCACCACGCGCGCCGGTGCCTACAAGCCGCGCACCAGCCCGTACGACTTCCAAGGCCACGGCAAGGAGTGTCTACCGTGGGTGTTCGAGCTCGCGGGCAAGTACGGCATCAAGGTGATCGCGATGGAGGTCACTCGCGACGAGCACATCGACGAGATCGCCGCGGCCCTCGAGCAGGCCGGTCGCCCAACCGGCGTCATGCTGCAGATCGGCACGCGCAACGCGCAGAACTTCGAGCTCCTCAAGTCGGCAGGTCAGCAAAAGGAGTTCCCCGTGTTGTTCAAGCGCGGCATGGGCATCACCATCGAGGAGTCGCTCAACGCCGTCGAGTACGTCGCGTCGAACGGAAATCACCGCATCGTGTTCTGTCTGCGCGGCGTGAAGACGCACCTCGGCGATCCCCACCGCAACTTCGTCGACTTCGCACATGTGCCGGTCGTCCGTCGCCTGTCGCGCCTGCCGGTCTGCATCGATCCATCACACTCCGTCGGCACGCGCGCCACGGCGCCCGACAAGCTGCTCGACATTCATCACGTCACCGCGCAGGGCATCATCGCCGGCGCGAACATGGTGCTGGTCGATTTCCATCCGTTCCCGGAGACGGCGATGTGCGACGGCCCGCAGGCACTCACTCTCGAAGAGCTTCCTCATTTCGTCGCCGACTGCAACGCCGTACGCGCCTGCTACGAGGAGCGTCGCCGCATCCACGAGACCTTGTTGCCCACCAAGACCTGATGTCCTCCGAATCGGTCGCCATCATCGGGATGGGGAAGATGGGCACGATCCTGGCGGACCTGGCCCACGACGTCTCGTTGCCGTGCGCGACCTTCGATCAGCAGCGCGAGGGCTCGCTCGCCGACACCTGCGCCAACGCGACGCTGATCGTCCTGGCGGTGCCCCTCGAGGCGCTGCGGCAAGCCCTCCTCTCGGTCAAGCCCCTCCTCAAGCCCGGGCAGGTGGTGCTCGACGTCTGCAGCGTCAAGCTTCGTTCGGAGGCCGTGCTGCAGGCGGTGCTGGGTGCAGACGGTCCATGGGTGGGCACCCATCCGTTGTTCGGACCGAGCTCGCTGTACGAACCGAAGCGAGTGGTCGTCTGCCAGCGACCGGGGTACGAGGCGTTGACCGATCGCGCGCGCTGCTACTTCCAGCAACTCGGCTGCCAGGTGCTCCTGATGTCGTCCGACGAGCACGATCGCGTGATGGCCAAGTCGCAGGCCCTGGCCACGGTCCTCGGCGCTGCGATGCGCGAGATGGGCCTCGCCAGCCACAACGACGCGTATCCGCCTTCGACGGCCCCACTGCACGCGCTGGCGCTGGCGCAAAATGCGCAGCCCAGCCACCTGCGCGACACGATGCTGTACGCGAACCAGCACGCTTCGACCGTTCGCGCGCAGCTCTTCACGACGCTGGCCATGCTCGATTCACCGAGCTCGATGCTCCAGATGCGCGTGCCCGCCACGGAGTCGCTGGCGTCGTTGCGCGACAGCATCGACGCGATCGATCGCGGCATCATCGACCTTCTCTCGCGCAGGGCCGACGTCGCCCGCGCGATCTCCACTGCCAAGTCGACGCTGGGTCGCCCCGTGAAAGACGAGGCCCGCGAGACCCAAGCGTTCGAAGATCGTGTCGCGTGGGCCGGCAAGCGCCACATCGATCGCACCTTCGCGACCAAGCTCTTCGAGATGATCCTCTCGTGGTCGCGCTCGCTGCAGACGCAAGAACGCGACGAGGCGGACGGATGACGTCGCTCACCGTCGACGCCTCGTCTGCTCACGCGGCAGAGCTCGCGCCACCGCGCTCCAAGTCCGACGCCCAGCGCGCCTTGGCGCTCGCGCACGGCCTCGACGACCCGGGCTTCGCGCCGCTCTCGCTCACCGAGCCCGACCTCGCGCACGACATCCTCGCACTCGGAAACGCGCTCACGCACCTGCGCGAGCGTCCCGCCGATCCCACGCCGGTCGATGTCGGTGATGGCGGCGCGCCCCTGCGCATCTTGCTCGGCCAGATCGCGATCACCCCGGGCGCGCGCATGCAGGTCACGGGCGGAAAGCGCCTCGCCGAGCGGCCGCACGGCCCGTTGCTCGATTCGTTGCGCGCCGCGCTCACGGAGGGTGGGCTCGTGCTCGAGTCACGAACGAACAGCTACTTCCCGCTGACGGTGCATGGTGCCGATCGCAAGGTCACGCCCCGCTTCTCCATTCGCGCGGCGGAGAGCAGCCAGTTCGCCACCAGCCTACTCCTCGCGGCTGCTGCGCTCGCGCACCGCGAGCAACGTCCGTGGGAGGTGATCCTCGACGGTCCGGCTGCGTCGGAGGGCTACCTCGATCTCACGCTGCACTGGATGGAGCGCGCGGGCGTGAAGGTCGTGCGCAATGGTGCCACCCTCTGCGTATCGCCGGAGCGCGGCGCCGTGCATCGCGGTCCGGTGCCGGGGGACTGGTCGTCACTCGGCTATCTGTTGCCCATCGCGTGGCATACGCGCGGCCGCGCGACGCTGGTCGATCTGGGCGTGGCACATCCCGACCGCGCGATCGTTCGCGTGCTCCAGCAAGCGGGCCTCACCGTCACCGTTGACGAGTTGGGACGCGCAAGCGTCACCGGCAACGCGTCGTCCGGCGTTACGGCCTCGGGCCACGAATGCCCGGATCTGCTGCCCACCATCGCGGTGCTCGCGTGCGCCCTGCCCGCGACGAGCGTTCTCAGTGACGTCTCGATCCTGAAGATCAAAGAGAGTGATCGCCTCGCCGGCATCAAGGTACTCGTCGCTGCGGGCGGCGGGACCGTGGTCGATCTCCCAGGTGACGCCATTCGGATCGAGCCCGGCCAGCTCCCGCGCGAGCTCCGCATCCATGCGCGCGGTGATCATCGCCTCGCGATGTGCGCCGCCACGCTGGCAGTGCTGAGCAACGCACGCCTCCACCTCGAGGACGCCCACGTCGTGGAGAAGAGCTTCCCGAGCTTCTACCGCGAGCTAGAAAAGGCCGGCGTCGGCGTTTCCGGCTGAGTATTGGATCGCGAGAAGGCACCGAGTCCTGCACGGCGAAGCGGCAGGAGCTCCGACGTATTGGCTCGAGATGGTACGCCGTCGCTGAAGCTGCAGCACTACCGCTTCGGGATGAGCCCGAGCAGCGCCATGCGCTGCGCGATGGCCACGAACGCATCACGACGGCCGAGCTGAAGCACGTGACTGCCGGCGAAGCCGAGGTGCACACCGCCGAAGTGCTGCGCGAGGCGCTCGGCATGATCAGGCGGCGCGATGCGATCACCGCGCGCCGAGAGCACCAGCACGCGCTCGGGCGCAAGCATCGGCCTTCTCGCGAGCGGCGCCACGATGTCCATCGCCCGGGTCATGAGCTCGAGCGAGATGCCATCGCGCTCGGCGCGCTGCCGCTCGGCCCTACCCTCACCGTGCGCCCACCAGAGGTCGGGCCACGAAGCGACCGGGATGAGTGGTGCGATGAAGTCGAGCTCGTCGACGGTGCCCCATAGCGCGGTAGTGTAGCCGCCGAGGCTCATGCCCACGACCGCGATGCGCTGCTGCTCCGCACCGTCGCGCGCGCGCAGCCAACGCACGAGCGCGCGCAGATCGTGGATGGCGTGAGCAAAGCCCTCGTTGCTGCGCACCGCGCTCGGTGACGGCCACGACGGCGCATCCCGATCGGCGCGCGCACCATGAAACGGCAGCGTGAACAACAAGACGTCGGCGCCGCGTGAGTAGAGCCAGCGTGCCTGGAACGCGCGCTCCTCGATGAAGAAGCTACCGCCCTGGTAGCCATGCAAGCAGATGATCGCGGTCTTCGCCGGCGTCGGGTGGAGGAAGGCGCGAACCTTCGAGGCAGCATTGGCTTCCCAGGACGCGTACTCCGCGCGCACCGCCGGAAAGCTCGGCACGAACGGGCTGGGCCACGCGAGATCGATGCGCTGCCCTCCATCCTCGAGCGGCCCGTGGAGGCGCTGCGTGGGCTCAGGATGTGGCGGAATGCCGAAAAAGCGCTCGCGCACGTCCGGCTGCTCGTAGTGCTCGGCAACCGAGATGAGCGCAGCACGACGGTCGACCTCTCCACCTTCGGTGGAGAAGATCTGGTCGTCGGCTTGTATCGGCTTGTTGAAGCGGTAGCGAAGCGCGGTCATGACCGCGTCGTCGACGAGACCGCCGAGGCTGCTACTGAGCTTGCGACGGAAGGTGCTCATCCGCCTTTGCGCCCGTCTACGACACCCGCGCTACTTCTTCGCCTTGCGCTGAGGCATGCCCTCGTACTTGCGCTCGGCGTGGCCTGTATAGATCTGCCGCGGACGCGCGATCTTCTGCTCTTCGTCCTGCAACATCTCCTCCCACTGCGCGAGCCAACCGGCGGTGCGCGGGATGGCGAAGAGCACGGGGAACATGTCGACCGGGAACCCGATCGACTGGTAGATGAGGCCGGAGTAGAAGTCGACGTTGGGGTATAGCTTGCGCTTCACGAAGTACTCGTCGTTGAGCGCGATCTTCTCGAGCTCGAGGGCGATCTCGAGGAGTGGGTTCCGCCCGGTGACCTTGAATACGTCGTCGGCGAGCTTCTTGATGACCTTCGCGCGCGGATCGTAGTTCTTGTACACGCGGTGACCGAAGCCCATGAGGCGCTTCTCACCCTCGCCGTTCTTCACCGAGTCGATGAAGGCCGGGATGTTCTTCACGGAGCCGATCTCCACGAGCATGCGGAGCACGGCCTCGTTGGCACCACCGTGCAGCGGGCCATACAGCGCCGCCGCGCCGGCGGCGACGGCACAGTACGGGTCGACGAGCGAGCTGCCGACGGCACGTACAGAAGCCGTCGAGCAGTTCTGCTCGTGATCGGCGTGGAGGATGAAGAGCACGTCGAGCGCGCGCTCGATGACCGGGTCCACCACGTACTTCGGCTCGGCCATCTTCTTCATCATCGAGAGAAGATTGCCCGCGAAGCTGAGCGTGTTGTCCGGGTACACGAACGGGAAGCCAAGCGAGTGACGATACGACCACGCCGCGATGGTGGGCATCTTGGCGAGGAGGCGAACGATCTGCAGACGGCGGTTCTCCGCGTCGTGAACGTTCTTCGCCTCCGGGTAGAACGTGGAGAGCGCGCCGACGGTGCCGACGAGCACGCCCATGGGGTGCGCGTCGTAGCGGAAGCCGTCGATGAAGGTGCGGACGTTCTCGTGGAGGAAGGTGTGCGTAGTGACGTCGGTGTTGAACTTCGCCAGCTCGTCGGAGGTGGGCAGCTCGCCGTTGAGCACGAGGTACGCGACCTCGAGGAAGTTCGACTTCTCGGCCAGCTCTGCGACGTCGTAGCCGCGGTAGCGGAGGATCCCCTTGTCACCGTCGATGAACGTGATCGCCGACCGACACGACGCAGTGTTGAGGAACGCCGGGTCGTACCCGAGCAAACCGAAATCTTCGGGACCGCTCTTGATCCCGCGCAGCGCGAGCGTCTTGATCGCGCCGTCCTTGATGTCCACTTCGTAGGTCTTGGCGGTGCGGTTGTCGGTGATCGACAGCGTATCCTTCGACATCACAAGGCTCCTTGGCCGTACGGAGGCGACATAGTAGCGTCCTGCCCGCACCTACGGATCGGAAAAGTGACGCATGGCGTCACGTGAAACACAGTAAGGAGCGTTATAGTGAGCGAGTCGCCGACGAGCAAGAGCATTGGCCAGGACGTCCTCGTCGAGCTCCGCCTCGACGAGCAGACCTGGAGCCGCGGCACCCCCATCCGGCGATCCGAGTGGAGCCTCTGCATCGACGAGGTCGTCAGCGAGGGTGAGTTCGGCTCCGACGCGAAGAAGGGCCAAAGCGCTCTGCTCACCATGCTGCCCACCGCCGTCGAGGTCACGCTGACCGTCGGTGGCGGCGGCTCAGGCGATGCCGCGACCGTGCACCGCATTCCGGTGCAAACGCTGCGGCCGCTCATGACCGAGTACATGTCCACCATCCAGCAGATGGCGCGCATGCCGCATGGCCAGAACTCCCCTCAGCTCGAGGCGCTCGACATCGCCAAGCGCATCACGCACGACGAAGCCGGCGAGATCGTGGCGTCACTATTACCGTCGCTGAAGCCCTCGCACGGCACCGCGCGCCGTATCTTCACCCTGCTCGTCACGATCTTCCACGACACGACGCGCCTCGCCGTCGCCCACGCGCAACGCGGCTAGCGCGCCCAGATCCCCGTCGTCGCGTCGCGCTCGCTGACGAAGCGCGCGAGGCGCTTGCCGAAGTCGAGCACCTGGAGAGGAAGGCGCGGGCGCTCGTCCCATGGCCCATGATTCGAAGCGGTCGCGCGGATCGCGTTGGGCCAGCGTCGCGCGGCCTCGCTCCACAGCTGCGTCAACCGTGGCAGCTTCACCGCGGGCTTGTACGAGCGAAAGCCCTCGCCCCACTGCTCGAGCAAGGCAGGCTCGATCCATCGCGGCAGCGCCGGCCAAGAACCAACCGGCGTGCCCTCGATGCGCATCCCGAGCACGCGATGCGCGAGCTGCAGCGCGATCTGCACCGCGCGTGCGTCGTGGGTCGGGCCGCGCAGGAGATAGTCCCAGTCGAGCGAGGCAGCACGATCTTCGAGCAGAACGGCCAGATCAACGAGCCACACGGAGCGCCACAGGCCGTGACCGAGCGCGTGCAGTGCGAGCAGCCACAGATGGTCCTCGTCGCCGAGCGTGGTGACGGCTCGATCTCCCAGCGTGCGCTTTTGCAGCCGCCCGCGCAGCGCGACGAGATCGCGACCGGCGACGTGCGGCACTTCGTAGTGGAGATCTACATCGAGCCGATCGCTCTCAAAACGCGCGAGCACGGCTTGCGCAGCTGCGCGGCGCGAGCGGTCGATGACGAGGTCGAGGTCGGAGTAGTGGCGTAGGCCCTTCGCCGGATATCGACAGGCAACGGACCAGCCCTTCACGACGATGGTGGCGATGCCCGCCTCCTCCAACGCGGCGACGCGCGCCCGCAGCCCATACTCGAAGCGCGCGGCCTCGAGCACCTGGTGCCGCAGGAGATTGCGGAGCGGTTCGCGGGGAACGCCAGAAATGGCGAGCCGACGCTCGAGCAAAGCGCCAGCACCACTCCGGATCGCGAGCTCGACGGTCGCGTTGTGAACGGGAGCGAGAGGGGACGGTGCGTTGCGCCAGCTGGTGGCGAGCGCCTCGGCAAGGAGTGCGCCACGCACACGCATACTTCCGGCTACGGCACGCTCGACGAGACGCCTACTGACAGTGTCCCGAGACGCACTTTCCGCCCGCATTGCACGTGTTACCAGCGCAGCAGACCTGCGTCTTGGCGCCGCAGTTCGACGCGGCTTCCGCGACCGACGGTGCGACGATCGAGAAGACCACGGGCGAGGCAACCACGACGCCAGCGATGGCAGCGCGCGCGAGTAACTGTCGGCGGGAGTGGTCCACCTGGCGCCCTGAGCGGCGTCGGGTCGGCGTGCTCAGGCGTACGATCCCGATCGTCACGAGCTGCTGAACGACCGACTGGACGTCGTCATCGTGCCCTGCTGCGGCCAGCGCTGCTTGCGCTCGCGCGGGCGAGGTCTTGCCGTCGCACAGGCGCCAAACCAGCGCGGCGGAGGGCGTGAGGCAGTGAGCATGGTGGAGGACTTGGTCGTAGACCAACACCTCGTCGGTCAACGTCTCGACGATGAACTCGGCAGCGGGGCGCGCAGTAGGTAGTGGATTGGTCGAAGCGACTGGGCTCATGGGAGGGTTCTCACTAGCTTTTTGCGTCGAGGGACAGGTACCACGCCAGAGATCGTTTCGCAACGCGCCAACACCGCGACTGCCGCCGGCTTTGCTTCTCCGCGGGTGCCCCGAAGTCCCATTGCCCCCGCCGCCACCTTGGCGACCGTGGCGAGGACCCGCGCAGGTGAGATGCGCGCCGCGACCGCATTGTCGAGAAGGAGCAACGCGGTCCTCCCTCCGCTGAGTGAAGTCATGCGCAAGCTTTGAGTCGCTTCGTAGCGCAAACCTAACACCAAACCGACGGGGAGCGGACGTCGCCCAACGCGTTTGGCGTGGACCCGTTTGGGCAGCCCGCGACTCTGCCGCACCGACAGAGGACGCGGATACGCGTGCACCTGCGCGCGCTCGTCGATCACCGCGTATTCGTCCGAAAAATACGTGGCACCACGAGCCAGGAGCGCCGCCACGAGACTGGTCTTTCCCGCCATGCTCCGCCCGGGGATCACGATGGCTTGGCCTTTCCACGCCACCACGCCTGCGTGGATGAAGATGCGATCCGGTGCCTGGGACGCGACGAACAACGCGACCTCTCCTTCGAACAGGTCACACGCGGCTCGCGGGCTCGGCGCGCGGCCTACGAGCGCACCGTCGACCACCAGTCGATAGTGAGCTCCACAGCGCTCGAGCGAGAAGCGCGCGAGCGGTGACGCTTTCGACTTCACGGTGCTGGGTGGCAACGCTTTGTGCCAGAAAGCGCCGACACCAGCGCCCTGGGTGACCTCGAAGGTCACGCCGAAGCTCTCGAGCGTGTGCGTCTTTTCGGCTGAAGACAGCACGCCCCTGGGTCCGGCCTCGCGCTAGCGAGAGTTGATGAGGACCGACACGTTGTTCGACACCTGGTTCGCCGTCGCGATGTCGATCTTCACGTCGCTGTTGAAGGTCCCGACCACGATCGCCACCGGGTTGGTGCCGACCGGGTAGCTTTCTTTGCCCGGGCGGGTCGGAGTGGACTGACCGAACACGCCAGCGCCGCCGCCGTAAAGCACGGTCACCGTGTTGCCGATGCCGTCGGCGGTCACGAGATCGACCTTGGTGTCCGAGTCGATGTCGGCGAACGCGACGGCATTGGGACCGAGGCCAACCGTGTACGCGACCGGGGCGGTGAACGTGACCGCAGCGCCAGCGACGTCGCTCAGGTACACGGCGACCTGGTTGTCGTCGCCGTTTGAGACCACGATATCGAGCTTGTTGGTGGCGTCGAGCTGGGACAGCAGCAAGTCTTGGGGACGCTTGCCGCTGGTGATCTCGATCGGCGTCGCCGACAACGCGACTGTGCCGCTGACCGAGGTGTTGAGCAGTATGCTCACCGCATTCGTGGTCGGGCTGTTGACCGTCACGTTGGCGGTGACGACGTCCGGCTTTCCGTCGTTGTTCATGTCGCCGAGGCGCAGCGCGACCGGCTGACGAACCGTGTCGGGGTCGATGACGGTCGAGACCACGAACGACGTCGTCGGGACGGTGAAGTGACCCGCGCCATCGCCGCGCGCGACCCACACCTTGCCCACGTCGTTGCCGAGATCGCTCTGCACGACGTCGGCCTTGCCGTCACCATCGATGTCACCAATCGCGATCGAACGACCAAACTGGGCGTACGTGGTCTTGGTCGCCGTCCCGAGTGCGCCGGTTGCGCTGCCTGGGAAATACTCGAAGCCGTCCCCTTCACCGACGACAACATCCGAGTTGGTGTCCGCGTTGAGATCGGCGATGGCGATTCCGAAAGGAAAGCCGTTGACCGGCTTGCTGATCTTCGCCTGGAACGTTCCATCGCCGTTGCCGAGGAAAACGTTCACCGACGCCGGCTTCACCGTACCGGTGATCGTGCCGTCCGGGTCATTGGTGTTGACCACGATGAGGTCGCGCTTGCCGTCTTTGTTCAGGTCGGCCGACGCGATGTAGATCGGGCCGAGCTCCGCTGCGTACGACACCAACGGTGCGAACAGCGCAGTGCTCATGTCGGCATTCGCGAGGTCGATCTGGGTGAGGTCTGCACCCGCGAGGTCGACCTGGGTGAGGTCTGCCCCGATGAGATCACGCGGCGTAGATAGATCCGTCGGAATCGACAGATCCTGGACCGGCGTGTCCTCGGATCGGCAACCCGCGACGACAAGACCCATGCCGCAAACCAAGCCAACCAGAAGTAAACGCTTATTCACGGAAGACCTCCACACCGACAAAGACAAGTTGATTGCCGTAGCCTAGCACGAAGTCGCGCTCGGCTGGTCGAACTTCTGGCGGATGCGGTGATGGCCCGGGAGACGAAATGCCTACACGTTGCCCGCGCCGCGCTGAAGCTCCATCCCCTCGACGAAAAGCGTGGCCTTCGCTTGTGACATCTTCGTCTTACCGGCTTCGTAGCTATCGATCTCGAGGTTGAGCAGGCCCACACCGGTGAGGTTGAGGCGCATGAGCTCCGTGTGCTGGTTCGGCGCGTACCAAGAGATGGACCCCGTGCGACGCGTGACGTTGCGCGCGAGGTTGTCTTTCCACCAGCGGTACCAGTGGTTCATGTTCTCTTCGCCGAACGAGACGACGATGTTCGGGTATTCGATCTTGCCCGGATAGATGTTCGCGTCGAGGCGATTGCCCGCGCGGTGACGCATGATCTGCTGGCGGATGGTGAAGCTGTCGATGCGCGAGTTGGTCTTGACGCCGCCGTCCCAGATGCCATCGATCCGCAAGCCGAAGTTCGCGGTGGACCAGAGCTTTTGCTTGAGCGCCTCGTCCCGCGCCTGCTGCGCCTGGAAGACCGAACCGCCTTGCTCGTAGCGGAGCGTCTCCGGCGAGATCTTGAGCGTGATGTTGGCCGGCGTGGTGGTGGTGCTGGCGTCGAGCGTGGGAAACGTGATCTCGCTGAGGAGCGCGGAGTCGAACACGCGGCGGGCGCGCTCCCGACGGTTGGCGAAGTTGTCGAACGCGACCAGCGCGCCGGTGTGGCGCTCGGGCTTGTTGCGCAGCGCGGAGTTCACCCAGTTGAAGAGCTTCATGGAGCTCGGCATGCCGATGCCGACGGAGATGTCTTCGTAGCGGATGATGCCCGGCTGCTTCGCCGTGAACAGATCGTTGCCGCGATCCTGCTTCAGGGTGTCGGCGTGGAATTGCCCGCCCGAGATCTGCGTTACGAAGCCGACCGGGACGTTCTGGTTGTCCATCTCGAGCGCGAACCAACCGGCAACATAGCCGCGGCGATTCGTGCCCACACCACCACCACCGCCGCCACTTGCACCAGAGAACCAGTCCCATCCTGAACCACTGGAAATCGTCGGCATTTCAACTCCGTCTCGTTACGCGAGTGTAGCGCATGTCGGTTATCGACACGAGGGCGCTGGAAGTTGCGCGCAGGGAAAGATCGAGGGGAGACCCATGAAAAATCGATGCTTTTTGCCCGTGCCGTTCATAAATTGCGCGGCGTAGATCGGTCTGACATCGTCATCTGTGCGCATGAAATCCTCGTATCGACTGTCCGCGGCGCTCCTGTTCGCGCCGCTCTGCCTCGCGATCTTTGCCGCGCCCGCGTTCGCCGCAAAGAAGAAAAAGCATCACGCCGCCGCACGTGAAGTCAGCGTGCCCGTCTACACGAAGGGCGGCGAGCCGAACATCCAGGCACAGGCTGCAGTCGTTATCGACCTCACCACCGGTGAGGTGCTGCACGTGAAGAACCCGGACGCGGTGCGGCCGATCGCCTCCATCTCGAAGCTCATGGCCACGCTGGCGGTGCTCGACAACCCACTCGATCTCGACGGCACCACCACCATCACCGACGGTGACCTCGAGATCGCTCGCCACGGTGCCCGCTCGCGCCTGCCGAAGGGCATGACGTTCACCAACCGCGATCTCCTGCACGCCGCGCTCATGGCGTCCGACAATCGAGCCGTGCCCGCGCTCGGTCGTGCCGTCGGCCTCCCGCCCGACAAGCTCGTCGCTGCGATGAACAACAAGGCCAAGCTGATGGGCCTCAAGAACACCCACTTCGAAGATCCGGTGGGCCTCTCGCAGAACAACACGTCGACGCCACGCGACGTCGCGGCGATGCTGAAGGCCGCCATCAACCAGCCGCTCATCGCCGAGATCACGCAGAAGCCCACCTACCAAGCGCACCCCGTCGGCAAACCAGGGTGGACCATCGACTACACCAACACCGACGTCATCGCGCGCACGTCGAAGTGGCAGGTGCTCGCCGGCAAGACGGGCTACACCGATCTCGCGCTCTACTGCCTCGCGATCGCGGCCCGCTTCGCGGTGCAAGAGACCAAGCACGATGTCGCCATGGTCTTCCTCGGTGCCGTTGGCAAGATGACCCGCTTCGGGGACTTCTCGCGCGTCGCGCAGTGGCTCAACGAGAAGCGCTTCGTCGTTGCCAAGGTGAAGGGCGACGGCGGCTGAGTTTTGGTTCGCGCGTGCTAGTGTTTGCGCGCCATGAAGCCGTATATGGATCTTCTTTCGAGCGTCCTCTGCGACGGTACGCAGCGAGGCGACCGCACCGGCACCGGCACGCTGAGCCTCTTCGGCGCGCAGATGCGCTTCGACCTCTCGCGTGGCTTTCCGCTGGTGACGACGAAGAAGGTGCACCTCAAGTCGATCGTACACGAGCTGCTGTGGATCCTGTCGGGCGCCACCAACGTAAAGCCGCTGCAAGAGGCCGGCGTCTCCATCTGGGACGAATGGGCCAGCCCCGACGGTGAGCTCGGTCCCGTGTACGGCAAGCAGTGGCGCTCCTGGGCCACACCCGACGGCAGAACGATCGATCAGATCGCGCAGGTCGTGGAGCAGATCCGCAGCAACCCGGAGTCACGACGCTTGCTCGTCTCGGCGTGGAACCCAGCCGACGTCGCTGCGATGGCGCTCCCACCCTGCCACACCATGTTCCAGTTTTACGTCGCGAAGGGTCGGCTGTCGTGCCAGCTCTACCAGCGCTCCGGCGACCTGTTCCTCGGCATCCCGTTCAACATCGCGTCGTACGCGTTGCTCACCTGCATGGTCGCGCAGGTCACGGGTCTGCAGCCGGGCGACTTCGTGCACACACTCGGTGACGCGCACCTCTACCTCAACCACATCGAGCAAGCGAAGCTACAGCTCCAGCGAGAGCCGCGCCCGTTGCCACGCCTCGTGCTGAACCCATCGGTGACCGACCTCTTCGCGTTCCGCTACGAGGACATCGCCGTCACGGGCTACGACCCGCATCCCGCGATCAAGGGACAGGTGGCGGTCTAGGTGCTGGTCTCGCTCATCGTCGCCGTCAGCGACAACGGCGTCATCGGCCGCGGCAACGATCTCCCGTGGCGCTTGCCGGCCGATCTTCGGCGCTTCAAGTCGCTGACGATGGGCCACACGCTCATCATGGGGCACAAGACCTACGCCACGGTCGGCAAGCCACTGCCGGGTCGCAAGACCATCGTGCTCTCGCGGACGAGCCCGCCGATTCCGGGCGTGATCGTATCGCGCACCCTCGAGGCTGCGCTCGAGGAAGCGAAGCGCATCGAGCCGAACGAGGTCTTCGTCGCCGGGGGCTCGGAGATTTACATGCTCGCATTGCCGTTCGTGCAGCGCATGTACCTCACGCGCGTCGGTGGCAACGTCACGGGAGACACCGTGGTGCCGGCTTTCGTGGGCGGCCTCCCGCCCGGGTGGGACGAGGTCGCGGAGCCGGAAGCGCTCGATGCGCCGGGCAGCTCGCACACGGCGACCCTGCACATTTACGAGCGACCTGGGTTATAGGAAGCGTCTTCATGGCCACTCGAGCAGGCGAAAGCGTGACGGCGATGGAAGCAACGACGCCGGCAACGGACAAGGACAGCCCACGCCGTCCTGCGCTCGATCGCCGCTTCGCCCTCGAGTTCGAGCGACCCATCGTCGAGCTCGAGCACAAGATCGCGGAGCTGAGGCAGCTCGGCGGCAACAAGATGGACGTGGAGATCGGCCGTCTCGAAGGCCGTGCCCTCGCGCTCGAGCGGGAGATCTTCGATCGCTTGTCGCCCTGGCAAAAAGTCCTCCTCTCGCGCCACCCACTTCGCCCCTTCACGCTCGACTATGTCGGATTCCTCCTCGAAGACTTCATCGAGCTGCATGGAGATCGCGCATTCCGGGACGATCCGGCCATCGTCGGTGGCGTCGGCCGTTTCCGTGGACGTTCGATCATTCTCATCGGCCACCAGAAGGGCCGCGGCACGAAAGAGAACCTGAAGCGCAGCTTCGGCATGCCGCGCCCCGAGGGCTATCGCAAGGCGCTGCGCCTCATGCGGCTGGCCGCGGAGAAGGGCATGCCCATCGTCACGCTCATCGACACCCCGGGCGCGTATCCGGGCATCGACGCCGAGGAGCGAGGCCAGGCGGAAGCCATCGCCAAGAACCTCGAGGTCATGGCGCGCTTGCCGGTGCCGATCGTCGCCACCGTCGTGGGCGAAGGCGGCTCGGGTGGCGCGCTCGCGCTCGGCGTGGCCGATCGCATCCACATGCTCGAGCACTCCGTGTACTCGGTCATTTCCCCCGAGGGTTGTGCGTCGATCCTGTGGAAGGACCAACGCGCCGTCGAGGTCGCCGCGAAGGAGCTCCGGCTGTCGGCCGCCGACCTGCTCGAGTTCGGCGTGATCGATCGCATCATCGATGAACCGGATGGTGGCGCGCACCGCGAGCCCGAGACCATCGCGGGTCGCGTAGGCGACGCGATCGAGCAAGCGCTGGTCGAGATCGGCAAGCTGTCGCCGTCGGAGATGCTGGAAGCGCGCTATCGCAAGTTCCGCGCGATGGGCGCGTACACCGAAGGCGCGTAGCGTCGGCGCCCCTAGCGTGACGGAGGACATCGAGCTCTTGATGATCGGGTCGCTCGTCGCGGCCCGCCTGTTCGCGATGCTGCTGCGCGGTCGACGCGACGAGCACGTCCCGTATCTACTGTTGCTCGTGGCCGATCTGGCCGCGCTGTTCTTCACCCGCAACGCTGGTATGCCGGCCGTCACGTTCGCCGCGGAAGCCGTGGGCGTCGTGCTCGCGCTCGCGCCCGTCTTGCTCGACCTCCTCGAGGCGCAGCTGCTTCGTCGCGATCATGCGCGCTCGGCCTTGCTGCTCGCCCGCGTCCGCGAGGTGTTGGTGCCCGGGGTCGCGTCGACGAGGGCCAGACGTGCGCTCGAGCATGCTGCGCGCGCGCACGCCGGCGATTCCGATCGGGCCATCGCCAGCATCGAAGAAGAGCTGCGGGGCGTAGAGGATACAGCCGTCGCGGGTCAGCTGCGGGGCGAGATCATCCGGCTCCTCATCGCCGCCGATCGCTGCAGGGAAGCGATCGCCCGCGCCGATCGCCAGCTGTCGACCGAGGACTACTTTCGCTCGCCGCAGCTCACCGCCGCGATGAGCATCGCGTTGTGCGGCAACGGTCGACTCACCGAAGGTCTCCGGCTGTTGGTGTTGCTGGAGCGCCAGGCCGCCGGTCACGAGCACGCGCTGGCCACCTTGCTCACGAGCGCCCGCCTCGCCTTCATCGCGGGCGCGGGTCTGCAAGCCGACCTGAGCGCCTTGCTCGCGCAGCGGTCCCTGGCCAGCTCGCTGTCGAAAAGAGAGATCACTCGCCTCCACGCCATCGTCGCCGGCGCTGCGCCCTCGACGCCGGAGCTTCACGCCATCGCACACGATCTCGCATCGCGGCTCCTCGATGTAGGTCACCGCACCTCGGCGCCCCTCCGGCGTCGCGCGCCCCTGACGGTGGGGATCATCGTTGCCAATGTCCTGGTCATGGGCGTGGTGATGGCGATGGGCCTCGGCGAAGACGAGCTTGGCCTCACCCGCGCCGGCGCGCTCTACGGTGCCGCGGTGCACTCGGGCGAGTGGTGGCGCATGTGGAGCGCCATGTTCTTGCACGCGGGGATGTTCCACCTCGTGGCGAACATGTACGCCCTGTATCAACTGGGTCGCGCCACGGAGGAGATGCTCGGCAGCCCTCGGTTCGCGGTGGTGTACTTTCTCTCCGGGATCGGTGGTGCGCTGGCGTCGTTGTGGATGGACCGCGGTCTGTCCGTCGGTGCGTCAGGCGCGATCATGGGCGTGCTCGCCGCGCTCACCGCCACGGTCTTTGCGCGCCGCCACCACTTCGCACCGGCCACGCGTCGCGTTCTCCTCGGCAACCTCCTCTTCTTCGGCGCGCTGCAGATCTTCCTCGGCTGGCAGGTGCCGATGATCGACAGCGCCGCGCACGCGGGAGGTTTCGTCGTCGGGGTCCTCGCCACGTTCGGGCTCGCGCCCAAGAGCGATCTCGGCTCCGGCGCGCGCCGTGTGGTCACCGCCGCCGCCATCGCGCTCGTTGTCCTATGCGCCGCCACCGTGGGCCTCGTGGCTCGTCGCTCACTCCAGGCCACGTTGCTCGACCTGCCCACCGCGCCCGTCGACGTGGGTGGCCTGCGGGTGCAAGCGCCACGGAACTGGCGCCTCGAGAGCGTCGATGTCCTCGTCGATCCCGCGCTCGGCCTCGAGCTCCACGTCCAGCCAACTGCCGGCAAGCTGCAGCTCGCTTCCCCGCAGGCCGACGATCCGCGCGTTCGGCCGCTGCTCGCGCGCATCGTGTCGAGCGCGGTGGCGGTCGCGCCTTCCGCTTCCCCTGCGCCCTGACCTCTCTTATCCTCCGTCGCCGTGTTGATCACCAGCGCACAAGTGGAAAGCGTCGTTGCCGAGGTCTCTGCCGGCGCCTCGGACCCCAATCAACTGGCGACCGTCGTCGGTGGCCTCATGCAGCGCCAGGGCGCCATCGGGCACTACGTCCAAGGCCATTCGCGCGAGCTGTCGCTCGAAGGCACGGTGATGTTACTGCTGCACACCGCGGTGCTGGTCCGCTGCGTGGAGGTTGCGTCGGGACGCGATGTCCCGCGCCTCGATTTTCGCGCGCTCGATCGGGCCGCGCAGGCGCCCGACGTGGAGCACATCTTCGAGGCGCAGCCGGCGCTCGCGAGCTACGTCGACAGCAATATCGTCGCCGACGATCCCACGCTCGGCGGTGACCGTCGCCCCGTCGCTCGTCGAATCCTGGCAATCCTCCTCAACGCCATCTTCGTGCCCTAGGCAAGTCGACTAGCCCGAAGGGCGCGTGTCCGACCGGCACAGGCCGCGGTCGCACACGTTGGTGCCAGGGCACTGCGCGTTGTCGGTGCAACGCGGGTGGCAGAGCGCGTTCACGCAGCGCGCTTGCATGCTGCAGTCGGCATCGAACACACATTGCGAGGTCTGCGTCGTGGCTTGGCGACAGAGGCCGTCGCTGCACGCCTCGCCGATGGCGCAGGTCCCACCACCCGTGCAGATGCTGCGGCACCGGCCGGTGTCACATTTGTGGCTTGCGCCGCACTGGCCGTCGTTCTGGCAAAGGGCAACGCTGCCGATGCCGCAGGTCGTGGCGCCCGGCAGCAGGCAGCGACCGGCGACGCAGGCCTGCCCCGAGGCGCAGGGGCTCGCGTCGCTGCAGACCGCGGCGCACTGACCCGCGATGCACTGCGCGGCTCCGATGCAGTCAGTGGCCTTGCTGCATGGGACGTAGGTCGGTCCCACGTGGGTGAGCGGACCTGTTGTGCTGCTACCGCCGTCGAGCGTCCCGCCGGGGTCCGGATTGTTGTTCGGCATCGCGCCGGGACCGGCGCTCGTGCCGGGGTCTCCTGGCGTGGCTGCCACATCGGGTCCTCGTGTGTACGAGGTGTTCTCCCGCGAACAGCCAGTCAGGGAAAACGCAAGACAACCGAGCGTGGCAACCACGGAGGACAGGAATAGGCGTCGCATTCGGTCGACTCTATCCAAGCGCCGTGCCGGCCGAGCGCAGGAGCGAACCCCTCGACAAGAGACGCTCTTTTGCGACAGAGTCTCGGAGCTCGGTCCGCGCGTGAACGATGCTTCACGAACCTCGCCGTGAACTGCGCTTCGCGGGACCCCGTAGGAAAATGCACATTCGGGATCTATTGCTGGTCGGCCTCTTTCTCGCGCCGGGCTGCGCGCACCGCGTGGATCCGATGGCGATTGCGCGTCGTCGTGTGCTCCAGCTGGCCGACGCGGTCGAGAAGAACGACGAAAGGCGAGTCGATGCGCTTTCGCTACGCGCGCGCGGCGCCACGAGTACCCTGCCTGCCGAAGGCGACGCCGAGCGACGCGACGCGGCCGCATGGCTGCGACGGGCCGCCGCCGGAGCCATGCGCGCGACGACCGAGGTTCGGGTGTCCGGCGCGCTGGCCACCTCGGTCACGCTGTCCCGCGATGCCGACGGCTGGCGGGTGGAGCCCGAGACCTTGGGCGCGGTGACGCCAACGCTGGTCAGCGCGGTCGAGCACCTCATCTTGGCGCTAGAGCGCATGCAGACCGATGAAGCGCTCCACCTATTGAGCCAGCCACTGCGGGACACGATCACGGGCGCCGCAGCCGAGCGGGTGCGCGGGTTGCGCACGTTGCTGCCGACCCTGGATCGAGATCCTCGCCATTAGTCACATGTCGCAACGCGGCAAGGATCAGACGGCATAACGTCGTGAAATCAGATCGCTCAACGAGCAATCGTCTCGGGTACGAAGGAAACAGTCGTTGTTGCGAAAAAGTCTTTGAGATCGA
>JAYUBF010000015.1:0-25740 GCA_043741435.1 Myxococcales bacterium | reverse complement strand
ATCAAGCGCTTGGCTAGCTCGACGGTATTCGTGTGTCCGGAGCGAGCTTTGAGGGCGACAGTACTTATGCTCGACACTTGCGAGATGGACTACTAGTCCCCGACGGGGGTGGTCAGGTGAAGCGGTGGATGAGCCACCACGCGGCGCCGAATCCAAGAAACGCAGGTAGCAGCACCCAGAACAAGAACACGTCCAGGCGCACGATGTTCCGGGCGGCGAGCGCCGAGAGCGCCAAGCCGATCCCGAGCGTGCAGAGCAACCCAGCGCCAATCACGACCAGCGCGGCGAGCACGACCGCGCGCAAGCCATCGGTGGGCATTGCGAGGCCCCATTGCGCGATCGCGACGCCGACGCCGGTCAGCGCCCCGCCGATGGAGCCGAACACGCGGCTCACCAGGTGTCGTGCATCGTCGGTGCGCATACGAACAGTCTACTCGCGGAGGCGCTGACGCGCTTCCGACACGGTGGCGACCTTGCGACCGGCGGCCTCGCAGATCTCGACGGCCCTCTTGACGAGCGGCGCGGAGCCCTCCGACAGCACGCCTTTTTCGAGGTAGATGTTGTCCTCGAGACCCACCCGTACGTTGCCGCCCCAGCGCGCAGCGACGGCGGCCATCGCGAGCTGGTGTCGACCGACACCGGCCACGCCCCAGCTCACGCGGTCTCCGGCCCCGAGCTCGGGCAGGCGCTCGATCAAGAACGCGAGGTTGCGCTCGGTCGCCGAGAGCGCACCCTTGATGCCGAGCACGAACTGGACATGAAGGGGCGCCTTCACCAGGCCGCGTTTCACCAGGTCGGCCGCAATGTCGAGGTGGCCTGCGTCGTAGATCTCGATCTCCGCGATGGCGCCGTGCCTCGCGATGCGCTCGGCCATCTCGACGGTATCGGCGGCCTTGTTCATGAAGACGTCGTCACCGAAGTTGACGGTGCCGACGTTGAGCGTGGCCATCTCGGGGGCTTGCTGGCCCGTGACCAAGAGCGGCCCCGCGCGCTCGGCCACGGACATTCCGACGGCGCCACCGGTGGAGGTCTGCACGATCACGTCGCAGCGCTTGCGGATTTCGGCGATGGCAGCCGCGAAGCGCTTGCCGTCTTGCGAGGCGCGCCCCTGATCGTCGCGCACGTGTAGATGGATGATGGCAGCGCCGGCGGCGACGCAGCGCTCGGCTTCCTTGCCGAGCTCCTCCGCTGTGACGGGCAGGTGCGGTGTCTGCTCGCGTGACGTCTCCGCACCGACGATGGCCGCGGTGATGATGGCGGGCTTCGGACGGCCGAACGCGCCCGGGCGACGAACCGACCTCGGCACCACGCAGGTGCCGCGCGCCTTGCACACGATGACGGGCTCGACGAGGCGATCGGCCGAGGATGCAACGCCACCCCCTTCGGCGGGCGCGATGACCTTGCGCGCCACGAAGTCGATGACGATGGAGGTGCCGCCCCAGCGTACGACCTCCCCCTCGGCCTCGAGGAAGTCGCCGGACCTCACCGGTGCGAGGAACTCGACGGACTCGTACGCGCGGAACAAGCCCTCATCGCCGTCGACGAGGATGCAGAGCTCGGTGGCGACGTCACCGAACAGCTGCAACATGCGCGCGCCATCGACGAGGCCGCCAGCGTAGTGCGCCTCGGCGATGCGGGTGCGGAGGATGGCTTTCATGGACGGCTCACTGACTGGAAACGTGCTGCATGAGCGCGGCGTAGTTCACGGGCATCGCTTCGCTACCGGCGGGCTGGTGGCTCGAGCCTTTCTGGTAGTACTCGGCATTCTCCGTGAGCTCGCGTCGCATATCGGGGCTCTTCTTGTAGTGCTTGGCGAGCGCGCCGAGCATCTCTTTATCCATGAAACTGAACCCGAGCGCGTGGCCGAGCAGTCGGCGGTAGTCGCGCTTGCGGATCTGCTTGTTGGCGAGGGCCTTCTCGAGCACGTCGGTGATGAAGTAACGCGTGACCTGGTTCGCGCCCTCGTCGCGCGCGCCTCGGCTGACCTTCTGTGCTTCCTTCTGCGCTGCGACCGACGCGACGAGCCACTCATTGACCGTCGAGCCGTTCTCGCCGAGGTAAGGACCCTTGTCGTGCCCTTCGGCCCGCTCCGGCAAGCCCGTCAGCATGCGCTCCGCTTCCTTCTTCATCTCCGTCGGAAACTTGCGCAGCTTGACGATTTCCTTTGCTTGCTGCGTGCGCTCGGCAATCTGGGCCGCCTTGCGGGTTTGCCGCGCGGCGGGCGTATCTTCCTGCACGCCGCCGATCTCGTTCAGCGCGCGGTCGAGGTCGTGGTCGGCCTGCTGACGCTTGGCGATGGCTTGACGAAACTGGCCCCACTCCGGGCGCGGCGTGTCGAGCTCCGACATCGCGTGATGGCCCGGCGCGTGACGATGGTTCTCCGCGATGCGGTCTTCGTAGATGCCTCCCAAGTAGTTGTCCACGTCGTTAAACGAGGTGGTGGAGATGATGTGCTTGTCCCCCGCCTGGGTGATGTTGTTGTTGGCGACCGAGAAGGCCACCTTGATCGCTTTGACTCCGTGCAGGTGTGGCTGCAGCTTCGGCACCCAGTAGTCGAGCGCGCGGCCGGAAGACGTGACGTCCACCACGACGATGGTGCGGCCACCCTTCAGGACCTCGGGCGGGATGATCCGGTCCACGTAGGTCTTCATCACCTCGGGCGTGTCCTGCCCGGCCTCGTTGCTGCTCGCCGGGAAGTTGACCGCGAGATCCTTGCCGCCGAGGTTTTGCAAGAAGGCCGAGATCGGCGCGGCGTCGCGGCCGAGAAAGACGAAGTAGTGCTTTTCGGGCGAAAACGTGCGTAGGAGCGTGAGCGACGCCGCCTTGAGATCCTTGTACTGCGCCCCGTTGAGGTGCGAAGCCCCGGCGATGACCGCGACCGCTTCGGGGCCGGGGGCCGTGGCGCCGGGTCTCAGCATTCGCTTGATGGGCTGGTAGCCCACCGCATGGGCGGAGCTCCCACCGAAGAGCATCAGGAGGGAAAGGGCCGCGGCACTACGAACGGTTCGCATGGCCGAGGTCACTGCAATCGCGTGGCCATGGCGGAAGGTAGATGGTGCGCGTCCATCCATGCGTTTATGCACAGAAACGCTTCTCGCCTGGCATCGGACCCTCCAGGCGGGGTTGGGAGACCTGACCGCTGCACTGGCCAGCGATCGAGGCTGCGGACTGGAAGACACACGGCTTTGCCCAGCTGCGGATCTCCGGGTCGCTTGACTCACCTCCCGATTTTTCGTCTGCTGCGCGTCCATGCCCCCGCTCGTCTCCGAATGGCTCAACCTGCTCCTGCGCTGGTTTCACGTCTTCGCGGGCATCCTCTGGATCGGATCCACCTACTACTTCACCTGGCTCGACGGACGCTTCCGCGACGAGGCGCAAAACAAGGGCCAGGTGTGGATGGTCCACTCCGGCGGGTTCTACGTGGTGGAGAAGCGGAAGAAGCTCGAGGACCTCGGGCGCAAGCTGCACTGGTTCCGCTACGAGGCCTTGTTCACCTGGATTTCCGGCTTCCTGCTCCTCGGCATCGTTTACTACATGGGCGGCGCGCTCATCGATCGCGACGTGCGCGTGCTCTCCATCGGCGCAGCGAGCGGCATCGGCATCGGCACGTTGCTCCTCGGCTGGACCATCTACGACCTCCTGTGGATGTCACCCATCGGCAAGAAGGAATCGCTCGGCGTCTTCATCTGTTACGCGCTGCTCGTCGGTGTCATTTACGGCCTGTCGCACACCCTGGCGCCCCGCGCGGCGTACATCCACGTCGGCGCGCTCATGGGCACCATCATGACGGCCAACGTGTGGATGCGAATCTTACCGGGGCAACGCAAGCTGCTCGCCGCGATGAAGGAAGGTCGCGAGCCGGACCAACGTCTCGTGGACCGCGCGAAGCAGCGCTCGCGACACAATACCTTCATGATCGTGCCGGTGGTCTTCACGATGATCAGCAACCACTACCCGGTCGCCACCTACGGCTCCGACTACAACTGGATCATCCTCGCCGTGCTCGTCCCGCTCGGCTGGCTCGTCGCCAAGTTCATCCGTGAGTAGTGGGTTCACCCAGCTGTGGCGATCCCGCCGCATCGTCACACCGGCGGGCATCGTCGATGGCGCGGTCTCCGTGGCCGACGGCAAGATCGTCGCGATCCTTCCAGCCAGCGAAGCTTCCGCCGGCGCGATCGATCTCGGTGATGACGTCCTGTTGCCTGGCCTCGTCGATTCCCACGCCCACCTGAACGAGCCGGGGCGTACCGAATGGGAAGGCTACGACACCGCGACGTCGGCGGCTGCGGCGGGTGGCGTCACCACGATCGTGGACATGCCGCTCAATTGCATCCCGGTGACCACGACGCTGGCGGCGCTCGAGCGCAAGCGTCGCGCGGTGGCCAACCACGCGCACGTCGACTACGCGATGTGGGGCGGCGTGGTGCCGGGAAACACGGCCGATCTCCAGCCCATGATCGATGCGGGCATCGCGGGCTTCAAAGCCTTCCTCTGTCACTCCGGGATCGACGACTTCCCGGCTGCGACCGAGCGTGATCTACGCGCGGCGATGCCCATCCTCGCGCGAGCGGGCCTGCCTCTCTTGGTGCACGCCGAGCTCGAGTCCGGTTCGCCCGTCGGTGAGCACGACCCGTCGAAGTATGCCGCGTTCGTCGCATCACGGCCCGCGCGCTGGGAGGTCGATGCCGTAGAGATGATGATCGCGCTGTGCCGTGAGACGAAGTGCGCCGTCCACATCGTGCATCTGTCGGCCGCGGATGCCTTGGCCTCTGCCGAGAAGGCGCGCGCCGAAGGTCTGTCGCTGACGCTCGAGACCTGTCCGCACTATCTGCTGTTGCGCGCGGAGGACATCGCCGACGGTCACACAGAGTTCAAGTGCGCGCCGCCGATCCGCGAGGCCGCCAACCAGGAGCGCCTGTGGATGGGCCTGCAACGCTGGCTCATCGACATGGTGGTGTCCGATCACTCGCCGTGCACGCCGCAGCTGAAGCACCTCGACTCGGGTGACTTCGACAAGGCCTGGGGTGGCATCGCCACGTTGCAGCTCAGCCTTCCGCTCGTGTGGACCGAAGCCAAGAAGCGCGGCTTCTCGCTCGAGGACATCGCGCGCTGGATGTCCGCGAAGCCGGCACGGCTGGCGGGGGTGAACGATCGCAAGGGCAGCATCGCGGTCGGAATGGACGCCGACCTCGTGGTGTTCGCCCCCGACGCGGTGAGCGAGATCACGCCGCAGAGCATCCACTTCCGCCATAAGCTCACGCCGTACCTGGGCCGTCGCGTCGAAGGCGTCGTTCGCCAGACGTGGTTGCGCGGTCAGCTCGTGTACGACAATGGTCGCTTCCCACTCGCTGCGCGTGGCAACCATTTGCTGCGCGCAGTCTCAACCCAAGGAACCCATGGCTGACTTCACCCGTCTCCTCGACCTCGCCGCCGAACGCATCGGTGGCCGCGCCATCACCACCTCCGACGACTTCTTCGCTCCGAAGGACCGCATGCTGTTGCCGGGTCGCGGCGAGTTCATCGTGGGCAAGTACACCGAGACGGGAAAATGGATGGACGGCTGGGAGTCGCGCCGTCGTCGCGACAGCGGACACGACTGGTGCATCGTGAAGCTCGGCTTCCCCGGCGTGATCCGCGGCGTCGACGTGGACTGCAACCACTTCCTCGGCAACGCGCCGAAGAGCTGCCGCCTCGATGCCACCCGCGTCGTCGGCTACCGCACGGGCGCGTCACTGTCCGAGCACGACGTGAAGTGGACCGAGATCCTGGCGGACTCGCCAACGCAACCCGGCGCGCAAAATCTCTACGGCGTGTCCGACGAGGGCGCGTACACGCACGTACGCTTGCACATCTATCCCGACGGTGGCGTCGCGCGCTTCCGCGTCTACGGCGAGGTCCGGCCCGACTGGGCGCAGCTCGCCGAAGAGCACCAGGTGCTCGACCTCGCGGCGGTCGAGCACGGCGGCATGTCGGTGGCCGCGTCCGACGAGTTCTTCTCGGACAAGCGCAATCTCGTCATGCCGGGCCCGTCGACACACATGGGTGATGCTTGGGAGTCGAAGCGCCGTCGTGGCCCGGGTCACGACTGGGTGATCGTTCGCCTCGGAAAGGTCGGCTCCCTGCGCCGTGTGATGATCGACACCACGCACTTCAAGGGCAACTTCCCCGACAGCTGCGAGCTCGAAGGCACCAGCGACAGCGCAACCGATCCCGCGGCGCTCACAGGGTGGCGACCACTCCTGCCGCGCACCAAGCTCGAGGCGCACACACAGCACGTCTTCCCGATCGCCGATCGCAATCCCGTGAGCCACGTTCGGCTGCACATCCATCCGGACGGAGGCGTCGCCCGGTTGCGCGTGTTCGGTGAGGTCACGACAGGTGGGTGAAGGCCTCCTCGGGTTGAACGGCGCCCCGGAAGAAGAAGCCCGACGACTGCTCGCAGCTTGCTGCGCTACGAAGCGCTGGGTCGACGGCATGATCGCGGCCCGACCCTTCGCCAACGTCGACGCCGTGCTGCGACGCGCCGACGCGTTGTGGCACAACGTCGAGCGCGCCGAGGTGCTGGAGGCGATGAGCCGTCATCCGCGCATCGGCGACGCCAAGAAGGCCAGCGCGACGGAAGCGAGCGAGCAGGCCGGTGCCACGAGCGCCGTCGACGCGATCAAGACCGGGCTCGCCGACGGCAACGCCGCGTACGAAGAGCGCTTCGGCCACATCTATCTCGTGTGCGCGAGCGGCAAGAGCGGCGAAGAGCTGCTCGAGATCCTGCGCGATCGCCTGCGCAACGATCCTGCGACCGAGCTGCGCGTCGCTGCATCCGAGCAGGGCAAGATCACCCAGCTCCGGCTGGTCAAACTCGTTGGAGGCGCATGAGCGCGATCACGACCCACATCCTCGACACCAGCCTCGGCAAGCCCGCCGCTGGAGTGCAAGTGACGCTCGAGCGCGTCGAAGAAGGCAGCTTCGCGATCCTCGGCACCGGCGTGACCGACGCGGACGGCCGCTTGCGCACGCTCTTGCCCGAGGGCGAGCGTCCGGCGAAGGCCGTGCATCGCCTCCGCTTCGAGGTGGGGCCCTACTTCACCGCGCACCACGCGGCCGCGTTCTTTCCCATCGTGGACATCATGTTCTCGGTCACGGAGCCAGAGCAGCACCACCACGTGCCGCTGCTGCTGAGCCCGTTCGGGTACTCTACCTACCGCGGCAGCTGAGCCGCTCGGGAGAGCCCCCTACATGACCGCGTGACGTAGCTAGGCCACGATGTCGAGCAGCGTTCCCAGCATCTCGTCCGCGGTCTTTGCGACCTTCACGTTGGCGGAGAACGACGCCTTCTCTATCTTCAGATCCACCAGGTCGCGGGTCAGATTGCCTTCGCCCGGTAGACCCGTCCCCGCTTTGGAGATGCGCTCGCCCGTCTTGCCCAGCCGCTCGCTCGCACTCCGCATACCCGCCAACGCGCTGCCCAGGCCAAGGGATATCGCCATGGATCTTCGCATCGACCTCATCGCGAAAATCTGAAGGGTCTACTTGGAATTCGGTTGGCGGCTACCGGTCGCGTCGCCCGTCGAGGATCTTCACGAACGAGCGCGAACGAAGCTCGCCCTTGGTGAGGCCCGTCTTCTGCTCGCACTCGTCTTGCGTTATCGCTCCGCAGTTGATCGCGCGCAAGAAGTAGTTGAGCAGGCCTTGTCCCGTCGCGGCGTCGTCGAACACATCGCCGAGCAGCGTGGCTTGCGCAGCCTTGTCGATGAAGCTCTTCAGGCGGTGCGAAGCGGAGTCGAGGCCGCTCAGGAAGAACGTGAAGAGCGCGCCGTAGCGCACGGGTAGCTGCGCGGGGTGGAGATCCCACCCTTGGTAGTAGCCGTTGGTGAGCGAGTGCATCACGTCGTCGTAGGCGATCTTCCAGGCACGATGCACGGATGCGCGGTTCTCGGCGACCTGGGCGTCGGTGAGGGGCGCGCCTTCCTTCGCGCGATGGGGCGCGATCGGCATGATGTTGGTCGCGCCGTCGGAAATCTGCACGCCGGTGCCCGCGAGCGAGACCTTCATCACCTGCTTGGCGAAGTCGCATGCGGGGTGGCGCATGTGCTGGAACGCTGCGGTGATGCCGCAGCTCGCCGTGTAATCGTAGGTGCCGAAGTGCGCACCGGTGCAGCGCCCGTCGGCGGCAGCCACAAGCGCCGGCAGCGCTGCCGCACCCGATGGCGCGAAGATCGACTGCGTGGTCTCCACCATCAGCTCGATCTTGATCGAGCGCTCGTCGAGGCGGTTGCGCTCCTCGATCTGGTCGAGCAGCGCGACCAACGCCTCCACTTGCTCGGGCGCGGTGATCTTCGGCAAGGTCACGATGAACGGCGTCGGCAGCTTGCCCTTCGTCACCTCGGCGAGACGCGTGATGAAGAGGTCCACGGTGCGAAAGCTGCGCTGGCGCAGCTCCTCGGTGAAGGGCTTGATGCGGATGCCGATGAAGGGTGGAAGCGTCTTCGCGTCCATGCCCTTCGCCACCTCATCCGCGGCCCCAATCGCGTGGCCATCCTCTTCCAGGTCGGGACGCGCCCCGTAGCCGTCTTCGAAGTCGATGCGGAAGTCCTCCACCGCCTCCTTCGCGAGCTTCTGCTTCACGCGCTCGTGCACGCGGGTCGCGAGCGCGTCGGGGATGCCGAGCACCGCCGCGAACTGCTTCGGCTCGCCGCCGTACTCGGCCAGCGACGACAAAGCGACCTCGCTCGAACGGACCGCGGTGTTCGCCTTCCACAGCTGCGCACCGCCATACACGGTGTGAACGGGCTGGCGGAGATCGCTATCGCCCGGAAACTCGGCGAGGATGGCCAGGTTCGCGCGCTTGAGCTTGTCGATGATGGGGGCGAGCGACTCGGGCGACAGCGACGTTTGCATGGCGTGGTGATATCGCCTCGGGCGTCGCGTGTAAACTGGGGGGCGCTCACGTCCGATTCTGGCATCATCAGCTCGTGCTGAAGCTCATGCTGCGAACGATGGCGCTTAGCGCGCTGATTTTGGGAACGGCCTGCGGTGAGCGCGCCCTCGAAGTCCCGTCGTCTTCACCGGACCTAGCTCGGGTCCACGACCTCGCCGGGCCGCGTGACCTGGCCAGCGCGCCGGATCTCGCCTCTTCGGTCGACCTCGGGCAGACGTGCGCGGGCGAGCCGCTGCCCGCCGAGATCTGTACGGATCAGGGCTGGGCATGCGACACGCAGCGCGCGCTCGAGGTCTGTCCGCCGATCGCCTGCGCGACCTGCGCCGGCTTCAGTGGCCCCGTCGACAACCTGGCCTGTGCATGTCGCTGCACCGGCGATCACGTCCTGTGCCACTCGAGCGACTGACGACCCCGCTGGCGCCACCGGGGTGCCGCCAGCGCCCAGCGCGCTTCTCGTCGCCCCAACAGCGCGAGGCACATTCGTTACTTCAAGAACTGGCCGCCACCGCCAGCGCGAACCTGAACTCATGGCAGGTCTATCGATACACGTCTCGACGATGACCAAGCTTGAGGACGACCACAACGATGCGATGATCGTCGATGTCGTAGATGACCCGGTAGCTACCGACGCGAATGCGGAACGTCCGACTGCTGCCAGCCATCTTGCGGCATCCGGACGGGCGCGGATCGTCAGCTAGTGCTTGAATGACCCGGAGAACGCGGATCTGCTCGATTCGCGGGAGCTGAGCCAGTTGCTTCTCGGCTGTTCGTGAGACCTCGACGCTATAGCTTGCCATTCAGCTTGAGGGTCTTCAGTACCGAACTCAGCGGCCGGGTGGTTTCCGAGCGAAGCCGCTGGAGATCTTCGATGTCCTCGAGCTCCTCGAGCTTGTCGAGCAAGGCGTCCTCCACGAATCGCTGGAGCTTGAGCCCACGCGCCTCACAGACTTTCTCCACCGCGCGCTTGACCTGCGCGTCCACCCGGGCGGCGAACTGAACTCGTGCCATGTGAACATCATGCCATCATTTGGTAGCAAATGCTAGCTGTGCCTCTTCCACGTCGGGACGCGCGCGGTAGCCGTCCTCGAAGTCGATGCGGAAGTCCTCCACCATCGCCTCGGGCACCGTCTGTAAACTAGCGGCTATTGCGCGGTCGCGACCACGTCGCTGCCGGGCGTGGTGTACGGCATATCGAGCGCGTGGGTCACGAGGCCGATGGACAGCATCTCGCTGTACTTGCCCCATGCTGCTTGCGCGTGATCGATAGGCAGACGAACCACGTCGGAGCCCGGGATCACTGCGCTCTGGTGCGCCACGAGACCGTCGCTGCGCTGGCCGAACATCCGCTTGAGCACGAAGAGGCCCGGCGCCAGGATCGAGCGATAGCCCGTCTTGTAACCGACCATGGAAACCGTCGGCAGCGTGGAGGTCGGCACCGGGAATTCGGCATTGATGCTGGTGCGAACCTTGGTCTGCAGTTCGGAGATGGCGTCGATGCGCCCCCCGAACAGGCCCGTGAGGCCGTGCGCAATGCCGCGACCGATGCGCGAGCTCATGAGTAGGTCGGACACCGACGAGCCGCCGTACGCACCTTCGAGCGAGATGAAGGCACGCACGTTCTTGAGCACCGTCTCCGGCTCCGACTTGTGCAGCTCGCCGATGGCCTGCGCGAAGATGGCAGTGCCCTGCGAGTGTGTCTGGATCACCATCGGCTTCGGCGTCGTGCGAATCATCTCCTTCGCCTTGTCGACGTTCTCCCGCTCGTAGCCCACCGTGCTGTTCGTTGCGAACTCCACCTGCAGGCCCGCGCGACGCAGGGCCTTCGCATTGCGCGACATGTAGAACGGGTAGACGTTACCGAAGAGTCCCTTGGTGAGGACGTAGCGATACTGGTTCGCGTCGGCCGGCAGCGCGCGGATGGCCATCTTGCGATCGTAGCTCTGGATGAAGTCGCGAATCTTGCGCGTGATGTTCGTCTTCGCCGGTGCGGCGACGAACGTCGCCTGCGGCAGGGCGTGGGCAGCCGGTGAAGCGGCGAGCAGTCCGACGAGCGCGAAGCCGGGGGCGAGTGAGTGACGACGGGTCGGATCGAAGGACGACATGCGACACCTAGAAAGCAAGGGACGGGCCACGCTCGTGGGACGTGCGTCGGTCGTATAAGCGTTCGAAAGGAGGGGCTCGAAGAGACCCGCAGCAGCTTCCCGCTGGCGTCTCCAAGAGCCGTTAGCGCCTCGGGCGAGCCGTGCTCAGGCCTTGCGGGCGAGCAGCGTCTCGACGACGAAGCTCGCGACCTGCGATGGCCTCGTGCCCGAACCGAAGCCGGCGTCGAAGCCGAGCTCGCGCGCCAGCTTGTGATCGATGCGGGGGCCACCCAGCAAGAACAGCAGATCGCGCATGCCGTGCTTCTTCGCGAGCTCGATGAGCTGCGACGAGTTCTCGATGTGGAGATCTCGCTGCGTCATGATCTGCGACACCAGCACCGCATCGGCGCCGACCTCGCGCGCACGCGTCAGCAGCGCGACGTTGTCCACCTGCGCGCCCATGTTGTACGCGTCGATCCATGGGTAGGCCTCGAGCCCCTTGTCGCCGGCGTAGCCTTTCATGTTGAGGATCGCGTCGATGCCGACGGTGTGCGCATCCGAGCCGGTACAGGCGCCGACCACGACGACGCGCCGCATGAGCTTCTCTTCGATGAGGTGGTTGAGCTCCTTCCAGCTCCACGTGGGCGTCGTGACCTCGGGCACCACGATGTCGGCCCAGTCGAGCGTGATGTCCGCATTCGCGTAGACCACGAACATGCTGAAGCCGTCACCGGCAGCCTCCACCGTCGCCACCATCACGTTCTGCAGGCCCATCGCCTCGCAGAAGAGCTTGCCCGCCTCCTTCGCGCGCCCGCCCGCCGCCACCGGCAGCGTGAACGAGAGCTGGATACGGCCGTCGTCCTTGCGATCGCCGTACGCGCGGATCGGCTCTCTCATGTCGGCGCGGTTCTTCTTGCTCATGACCGGCCCTCCAACGCATCGAGGACCGGATTGAGATACTCGTCGGCCTTCGCGAAAACACCATCGAGACCACGACCGCCGGTCTCGGGTCGCTTCACGTCGGCGAAGGCTCCGCGCGCGACGGCGGAGAACATGCCCTCGGCTGCGACCTCGCGCAGCAGATCACGCGCTTCCGACAACACCAGCTGCGCGCGCGCCACGATGCGACCCTTCGGGTTCCACTGCAGCTCCTCCGATAGGTGGCGGGCCGCGGTGAAAACGTAGTCGGCGCCCTTGATCGCGACGAAGCGATCCTGCAAGAGTGGCGTGTGGATCGACTCGGTCATCATGCCGAGCAGCTCGATCGTCTGCTCCGTGGCGACGCCGACGAGATCGTAGAGACCATCAACGCGGTGCGACCAGAAGATGTCGCCCGACTTGTGCTTCGTGGACGGCATCCACTTGATGGGGTGCTTGGCGAAGACTTGTCGTACCAGCTGCGCCTGCGCCATCTCCATGAGGAAGCTGTCCTCGATGGACTTGTCGATCTCGAACGCGTGACCGAGGCCCATGAGCTCCTCGGGCAGGCCGGCGCGCTTGGCGAAGGCCTCGTTGATGAACTGCGACGACATGACCGTGTGCGCCTTCTCGACGGCATCCGCGGTGGTGAGGTAGTTGTCCTCGCCGGTGTTGATGACGATGCCGGCCCTCGCGATCATGCGACGCGAGAAGTACTGATCGCACAGCGTACGGCGCGGGTTGATGTCGCGGAACAAGATGCCGTACATCGCGTCGTTGAGCAGCATGTCGAGCCGCTCGACGGCAGCGAGGTACGCGATCTCGGGCATGCACAGGCCCGACGAATAGTTCACCTGCTGGAGGTAGCGGCCGAGCTTCTCTTGCTCTTCGTCGAGCGCGCGGCGAACGACCTTGAAGTTCTCCTGCGTGGCCCAGGTGCCACCGAAGCCCTCGGTGGTGGCGCCGTACGGCACGTAGTCGATGAGCGACTGCGCGGTGGAGCGGATGACCGCGATGATGTCGGCGCCCGCTTGCGCCGCGGCCCTCGCCTGATCGGCGTCGTCGTAGATGTTGCCCGTGGCGACGATGACGTACTTGTACGGCGTGGGCCCCGTGCCGAGGCGCTTGCGCACGGCCGTGCGCGCGTCACGCGCGTCGTCGATGCGCGCCATCGCAGCCGGCGTGTGCGCTAGGAGCGCGTGGCGTGCCTGCGCTTCAGTCACGTCGTCGAGCCCCGAGGGGCCCGCGCCGTACGCGAGCTCTTCCGCTGCTTCCTGCGGACCGGCTGCACCGCGCACCAGCGTGGCACCCAGGGCAAACGCCGCACCACGCGGGAGCAGGCCCGCCTCCTTGATGCGCTCCACGCAGCGATTCACCAGCGGGTGACCATCGGCGTTGGCGCCGTCGATCCCGTAGGCGCGCAAGACGGTACGCTCGATCGAGACCGTGGAGTGAGCGTCGATGAACGCCTGGACCTGCGCAGCGACGCGGTCGGCGAGGGAGCGACATTCGTCGACGATGGACTGATCGATCGGGAGCGGCTGCACGGCCCCCCGAATCTAGCCTACTTCACGCGCGGACGCTCGACTCCCAGACGATCGAGCTCGCCCATGACCAGCTTGAGGTCGGCCCACACTTCCCGCTTGGCTGAAGGATTGCTCAGAAGGAACGCGGGATGGAACGTGGGCATCATCGGGATGCCCTCGTAGGTCTGCCACGCACCGCGAACCTTGGAGATGGGAACCTCCTTGCGCAGCAGCGTCTGCACCGCGAACTTGCCGAGGCCCACGATCATGCGCGGGCGGATCGCATCGAGCTGCGCCTTCAGGAACGGCTCGCACGACGCGATCTCGTCGGGCTCGGGGTTGCGATTGCCCGGCGGCCGGCACTTGATGATGTTGCAGATGTAGACGTCCTCGCGTGCAAAGCCCATCGCCTCGATCATCTTGGTGAGCAACTGACCGGCCGCACCGACGAAGGGCTCGCCGGTGCGATCTTCGTCGGCACCGGGCGCTTCACCGACGAAGACGAGCGACGCCTCGGGGTTGCCCACGCCGTACACGATGTTGCTGCGGCCATCCGAGAGCTTGCAGCGCGTGCACTCGCCGAGATCTTCGCGGATGACGCGCAGCGCGTCGGCGCCCGACACGCCAGCCGCACGCGCCGGTGCAGCGACAGGCGCCGCAGCAGCGGCTGGAGCTGACAGCGGTGTCTTCGCGACACGGGGCTTTCCGACCCGTGGCACCGCTACGGGAACGCCGTCGATGCCACCGCGCTGCAGCCACTGTAGGTGCTCGCTGAGCTTGCGGGTGACCGACAGCAGCTCGGCGCGGAGATCGAGTGGCTCGGTGCTCATCGGCGCAGGCCTTTTACCGCATCGACGATACGCGCGGCGATCTGACGTTTGGAGGCCAGCGGGACCTGCTCGGGGGCACCCCCGCGGCGCAGCAACGTGACCCGGTTATCGTCGGTGGCGAAGCCGGCGTCGCTCGCGGAGACGTCGTTCGCGACGAGCAGATCGCAGCCCTTCTTCTCGAGCTTGTGCTGCGCGTGGACGAGCATGGCCTCGGTCTCCGCCGCGAAGCCCACCAACGTGGGCCGGGTGCCGTGCCAGATACGCGCGCCGAGCTCCGCGAGGATATCGACGGTGGCCTCGAGCGCCAGGGTGCTGGGCTGGCCGTTCTTCTTGAGCTTCTGGGCAGACACCGAAGAAGGCCGCTCGTCGGCAACGGCCGCGGCCATCACGATGGTGGACGCTCCCTCGCAACGCGCGAGCACTGCGGCATGCATCTCCGCGGCGGTGGTGACATCGACGCGCGTGACGCCGTGCGGCGTTCCGAGCGCCGTTGGGCCGGCCACCAGCGTGACCTGCGCGCCGCGCGCCGCGGCCTCGACAGCGACGGCAAATCCCATCTTGCCCGTCGAGCGATTGCCGATGAAGCGCACCGGATCGATGGGCTCGTACGTTGGGCCCGCGGTGACGAGCCAGCGCTGACCCGCGAGCTCACGTGGAGCTAGACACGTGGTGGCCGCAGCGAAGATGTCCGCGGGCTCTGCCATCCGGCCCTGTCCCACCCAACCACAAGCGAGGTCACCGGGATCGGGCCCGACCGTGTGCACCCCGCGCGACTGCAGGGTCGCGAGGTTTGCCACAGTGGCCGGGTGCTGCCACATGTTCACGTTCATCGCAGGCGCGATGAGCAGCGGCGCCTTGCAAGCGAGCGCCACCGTGGCGAGCACGTCGTCGGCCATGCCGTGCGCGAGCCGCGCCATGACGTGCGCCGTCGCTGGCGCAATGACCAGCAGATCCGCCCAGTCGGCGACTTCGATGTGCTCGATCGGCTTCGGCCCCTCGGCAGGGGCCCGCGCTGGCTCGAACAACGCATCGATGACCGCATGGTTCGACAGCGACTCGAAGGTGAGGGGCGTGATGAACGCCTCGGCGGCGCGGGTCATGATGACCCGCACGTCGGCGCCCGCCTTCACGAACAGGCGCGTCAGCTCCGCCGCTTTGTAAGCGGCAATGCCTCCACTCACCCCGAGGACGATCCTGCGACCCGCGAGCTGCATCACCGGGTTCATCGTGCGTCGGCCAGGATCATCGGCAAGGCGTCGGCCAGCTCGCCGGCGAAGAGTCCGCTGTTCGCGCCACCCTCGGCCATCGCGTCGGCGGTGCGTGCGTGCAGCTGGACCGCCGCGGCCGCGGTCTCGAAGCCTGGTGCCAACCGCGAAGCCAACAGCGCCGCCAGCGCACCGGTGAGCACATCGCCCGTGCCACCAACGCCGAGGATCGGGCCGCCCGCTGCACAGAGCGCGAAGCGACCGTCCGGTGCCGCGACCACGGTGCGCGCCCCCTTCAACACCACCACCGCATCGAAGCGCTTCGCCAGCGCGTGAGCGGCGCCGAAGCGATCGGCCTCGATCGCGTTCACGTTGCTCCCGAGGAGACGCGCGGCTTCCCCGGGATGCGGGGTCATCACCACCGATCCGGGACCGGGCCGGCCCGCGAGCACCGATGGCCGATACGCGAGGTGATTGAGCCCGTCCGCATCGAGCACCACGTGCAGGCCCTCGGCCACGGCGGCGTAGACGACGCGCTCGATCACCTCGGCGAAGGCGGGCGCGGTGGGCACGCCGGGACCGATGGCCACCACACGTTTACCGTTGAGCTCGGTGACGAGGGCGGAGGCAACGACGCCGACGTCGAGGCCTACGTGCGCGCCATCGTCGGCGGGGCCGTCCATGCCCGGGTAGCCGAAGGTCATGAGCTCGGGGATCCGGCCCTCGATGCGCGCTTGTGCTGCGTGGGGCGAGGCGAGCGTGCAAAGTCCGGCCCCGGCGCGCAACGCGGCGCGACCCGCGAGCAGCGCCGCGCCAATCTTTCCGACGGTACCTGCCACCAACAACACGTGGCCGTGGGTGCCCTTGTGACCGAGCGGGCTACGCTGCGTGAAAGGTCGCAACACGCTGTCGTCGATGAGCCGCGTTGGTACATCGGCGGCGAACGTGCGTGGAATGCCGATATCGGACTTCACCACGCGACCGGCGTAGGTGAAGCCCGGAGAAGCATGCAAGCCGCGCTTTGCGAACGCGAACGTGACGGTGACCGAAGCACGCACCGCGAGGCCGAGCGGCACACCGCGATCGGCATCCAACCCCGACGGTACGTCCACCGCCACGATGGGGGCACCCGCCGCGTTCATCGCTTCGATCAATGCCGCCGCCGGACCTTCCACGTCGCGCGTGAGGCCCGTGCCGAAGAGCGCATCGACGAGGACCGGTGAGGACGCGGCGGCCAACGCATCGCGCAGCGCCTGCGGTGAGGCTGCGATCACCGGAACGCCCTGCTTCACGGCAGCCGCGTGACACACCTTTGCGTCACCTTGCAGCGTCTTCGCATCGACGCTCAGCAACACCTTCACGGCGTGGCCACGTGCGTGCAGGGTGCGCGCCGCGACCAGGCCGTCACCACCGTTGCTGCCCGGGCCTGCGACCACCACCACGTGGCCGGCGTCCATGCGCTCCACTTCGGCGGCGACCGCGCGACCCGCGCTCTCCATGAGCGACAGCGATGGCACACCCAGATCGTCGATGGTCTTGCGATCGAACGCTCGCATCTCGGCGGAAGTGACCAGCGGCTCCATGATGTGCTTTCCACCTCGCATGTCAGCTCTCGGCGATGACCACCGCGATGGCACTGTCCGCGGCATGGCTCAACGAAACGTGTAGACGCGTCGCACCGAGGCGAGCGAAGGCTTCGGCGGCGGCCCCGTGCAGACGAAGGCGAGGCTTGCCGTCGGCCTCGCGCACGATCTCCACGTCGTGCCAGCTCTGTCCACGCAGCCCGGGGCACGCCTTGACGGCTGCTTCCTTCGCGGCGAAGCGCGCGGCAAAGTGTTGCGCCGGTGCTGCGGCATCTCGGCAATCGGCGCGCTCACCTTCGGTGAACACGCGCGTTTCGAAGCGACCTGCGTGGCGCAGCAAGGCGCCCTCCATTCGCGAGATGGGCGTGAGGTCGATGCCGACGCCGACGATCAAGCCTTGCGCCCCGAGAGGATGGCGTCGCGCATCTCGCGCACCGCGCGCTCCATGCCGACGAGGACCGCGCGCGCCACGATGGCATGTCCGATGTTGAGCTCGACGATGGGCGCGATCGCGGCCAGTGCCCCGACGTTCAGATAGTCCAGCCCATGCCCAGCAGCGACGTGCAGCCCGAGCTGCGCGCCGAGCTCGGCCGCCGCGCGCACGCGCGACAGCTGCTGCGTCGCAGGTGAATCGCGGTGGCCGTCATCGAGGGCGGCGTGTGCTTCACAGTAGTCGCCCGTGTGCAGCTCCACGCGCGGGACCCCCAGCGCGTGGCTCGCCCGCACCGCCGCCTCCGATGGGTCGATGAACAAGCTCACGGGGATGCCGACCTTGTCGAGCTGCTCGATCGCGCGCGCCGTCGCCGGACGCCCGGAGCTCCCCTCCGTGACGGCGAGGCCTCCTTCGGTGGTGCGTTCCTGGCGCTTCTCTGGCACCAGCGTCACCACGTCGGGCCGCACGCGCGTGGCGATAGCGACCATCTCATCGGTGGCCGCCATCTCGAGGTTCAACACGCCGCGCACCGTCTCGCGCAGCACGGTGACGTCGCGATCCTGGATGTGCCGACGGTCTTCCCGCAGGTGCACGGTGATGCCGTCGGCGCCGGCGAGCTCGCAGAGCGAAGCGGCCCACACGGGATCGGGATAGCGAGTGCCGCGTGCCTGGCGCAGGGTCGCGACGTGGTCGACGTTGATGTGCAGCTTCATCGTCGTTTTGCGCGACGCTACGGGTTGGATTGCAGGCACGTCGCGTCGGGCTTGCACGACTTGGCGATGAGCGCGTCCTCGAGGCAGCAGTTGGGGCCGACGCACACGCCGGAGAGCGGGCAGCCCGAGGCGCACGTGCACGCACCGGCGGTGGCCATGTCGGGAGCGCCCGCGCAGGTTTGGGCGCACACGCCGTTGCAGCAGCTCTGGCCCGTCGCGCAGGTTTGACCGTTGCACTTGCACACGCCGGCCTCGCAGACGGACCCGGTCCCGCACGAGTTGTTGCACGCACCACAGTTGTTGTTGTCGGATGCCAGGCTCTTGCAGCCGAGGTTTCCGCAGCAGCTCTGCCCGGTGCCGCACGGCGTGCCCGTCGGCAAGCAGCCGCACTTGCCTTGCGCACATACGGTGCCAGATGGGCACTGCGTGTTACAGCCACCGCAGTTGCGCACGTCGATCGTGGTGTCGATGCACGCGTCGCCACAACACGAGCCGGCGCAGTTCTGTGGGCTGTCGGGGCAGATCCGATGAAAGGAGAGGTCCGGCGTGTTGGGGGCGCTGGATGTAGCGCACGCGCTGAGCAGCGCACACCAAACCGCAAAGCACATTGCCAACGATTTACGGACGGAGCTCATGGCGGGTACAATACCACCGGTAGTGTCTCCTGCGTGGTGCGTAGTGTGGCGCGAGCTTGCGCTCCGTCAATCCCGGCGCGGTACCTGTCAACAAGAATGAGAGACCTAGACGGCCGCAGGGAGACGAAGAGGCCTGTCGTTCTATGGACTGAACACGGTCCCGTTGCGCAGATCAATTCAAACTTTTCCGCTAACCATACTGCAGAACGAGCGGCGCGCTGGCGTCATGACATACACCTTCGCGCCCCTTGCCGCGGACAAGGTGTTCCGTTATTCATTGGCCAGAAAATACTCTGAGAGGGCTTCCCCACGATGCATTCAAAGCAGGTCTCGTTCGTCTTCGTATTCGTCACTGTAGCGCTGTCCGCCCTCAGTGTTTCCCGGGCCGACGGCCCCGCCAAGGCGAACCAATTTTGGTGGCCCGATCAGCTCGATCTCTCGCCACTCCGCCGCAATGGCGTCGAGTCCAACCCGCTCGGCAAAGACTTCGACTACGCCAAGGCGTTCGCCACGCTCGACCTCGCGGCCGTGAAGAAGGACATCAAGCAGGTCCTCACGACGTCACAGCCGTGGTGGCCAGCCGACTACGGCAACTATGGGCCGTTCTTCATCCGCATGGCGTGGCACGGCGCGGGCACCTACCGAATGGGCGACGGGCGTGGCGGCGCAGGCGGCGCACAGCAGCGCTTCGATCCGCTCAACAGCTGGCCGGACAACGCCAACCTCGACAAGGCGCGTCGGCTGCTGTGGCCGATCAAGCAGAAGTATGGCCAGAAGATTTCCTGGGGCGATCTCATGGTGCTGACCGGCAACGTGTCGCTCGAGAACATGGGCTTTCAGACCTTCGGGTTCGGGGGCGGTCGCGCTGATGATTGGGAGCCCGAGCTCGTGTACTGGGGTCCGGAGAAGAAGCAGCTCGCCGACGAGCGCTACACCGGCAACCGCAGCCTCGAGAAGCCCCTCTCCGCAGTGCAAATGGGGCTCATCTACGTCAATCCCGAAGGTCCGAACGGCAAGCCGGATCCGCTCGCGGCCGCGAAGGACATCCGCGAGACGTTCGGTCGCATGGCGATGAACGACGAGGAGACCGTTGCGCTCATCGCAGGAGGCCACACCTTCGGCAAGGCGCACGGCGCGCACGATCCCAGCAAGTGTGTCGGAGCCGAGCCGGCCGCGGCGGGCACCGAGCAGCAAGGCACGGGCTGGCAGAACAAGTGCGGCAGCGGCAAGGGCGTGGATGCGGTGACGAGTGGTCTCGAGGGGGCTTGGTCGATGAACCCGATCGAGTTCACCAACAACTACTTCGACAACCTGTTCAAGTTCGAGTGGGTGCAGACCAAGAGCCCGGCCGGCGCGCTCCAGTGGATCCCCGACGGTGGCAAGGCCGCCACGGCGGTGCCGGATGCGCACGACAAGACGAAGAAGCACGCGCCGATCATGTTCACCACCGACCTCGCGCTGAAGTTCGACCCGGCCTACAAGAAGATCTCGCAGCGCTTCCACGACAAGCCGGAGGACTTCGCCCTCGCGTTCTCGAAGGCGTGGTTCAAGCTCACGCACCGCGACATGGGTCCGCGCGCGCGCTACCTCGGGCCGAACGTGCCGAAGGAAGCGCAGCTGTGGCAGGACCCGCTGCCCGCGAACGATCACCCACTGATCGACGCGAAGGACGCGGCAGCGATCAAAGCGAAGATCCTGTCCTCGGGCCTCACCGGCGCGCAGCTCGTGAAGACCGCGTGGGCGTCGGCCTCGACGTTCCGGGGCACCGACATGCGCGGTGGCGCGAACGGCGCGCGGGTTCGTCTCGCGCCGCAGAACAACTGGGCCGTGAACGAGCCGAAGGCGCTGGCAACGGTGCTGAAGAAGCTCGAAGGGATCCAGAACGACCTCAACAAGTCGCTCGGTGGCGGCAAGAAGGTCTCCCTCGCCGACCTCATCGTGCTCGGTGGCAACGCCGCCGTCGAGCAGGCCGCCAAGCAGGGCGGCTACGACGTGCAGGTGCCGTTCTATCCCGGCCGCACCGACGCGGCACAGGCCCAGACCGATGTCGCCGCGTTCTCGGTGCTCGAGCCCACCGCCGATGGCTTCCGCAATTACTACGGCACGGGCCTTCGTCGCTCGCCAGCCGAGCTCTTGGTGGAACGGGCCGCGTTGCTGACGCTGAGCGTTCCCGAGATGACCGTGCTCGTCGGTGGGATCCGCGCGCTCAACGGCAACTTCGGCCAGTCGGCGCAGGGCGTGCTCGTGGGCAAGCCAGGTGTCTTGACGAACGACTTCTTCGTGAACCTCCTCGACATGTCGACGAAGTGGACGAAGTCCTCCAAGACCGAAGGATCCTACGAAGGCGCCGACCGCGCGACGGGCAAGGCGAAGTGGACGGCCTCACCGACCGATCTGATCTTCGGATCGAACGCCGAGCTCCGCGCGGTCTCCGAGGTCTACGCCTCTGCCGATGCGAAGGAGAAGTTCGTGCGCGACTTCGTGAAGGCTTGGGGCAAGGTCACGAACCTCGACCGCTTCGACGTCGCTCGGTAGCGTCAGCGATCTTCGGCCGAGCGCAGAAGCTCGGGAATGAAGTGAGCACGCATGCGGATCAGCGACCCACGCGACCTACGGGTCGCTGATCCGACGAGCTCCGTCTCCGGTCGCGTGATCTCGCCTTCCACCAAGTCGTCGTCGAAGCTCATCCTGCTCGGCGGACCAGCGCCGACCGCTGCAACGGCGGCGAACACCAGATAGAACCATCGCGTATCGATTTTCATCGGCTTCATCGGCTTCATCGGACCATCACTCCCCGTGCTTTGTACTCTTCGGTGGTGAAGAGGGGCGCTTGCTTCACGGGCACGCGACCGAAGATGACCTCTTCGTCGGGCCCTTCGAGCTCGATCGCGGCCTTCTCGGTCGCCGTCGGTACGACGTCGGGCGGTGCGACGTGCGTCACTCGCTTGCGCTTCGCGACGCGCAACGCCTCGGCAGGCGGCGCGATCGATGGCCGCGCTGTGGATAACGGGACCTCCAGCGGAGCGACTGTCGGGGACGTCGCGGCAGGCGCAGAGGGACGTGCCCTTCGGACCCAGGCCCACGACGCTGACGCGAGCACCACGCCAAGCACGGCGAAGGCAGCGCCGACCCGGAGCCAGCGATGGGCGTGGCGTGGGCGCCACGCGTGGAGCGGCGGCGTCCTGCGCTCGAGCTCCGCCTGCGCCAAGCGATGCGCCTGTGTGCGCGCTGCGCTCAAGATATCGTTCACGAGCTCTTCGGTCATGGTGCCTCTCCGCGACAGGCCAACAAAACGGGATTGAGCGCGCGATCACCCACGCGCTTCGCGACATGCTCGCGCATCGCCTCGCGGCCACGTCGCACCCGGGCGGCGACGGTGTTGAGCGGCATACCCTGCTCGTCCGCGATCTCCTTCAGCGTGAGACCTTGCAGCTCGAACCAGATCACCGCCTCGCGCAACCGCGGTGACAGGTGATCCAGCGCCTCATGGACGAGCGCCAGCTCCGCGTAGTGTTCCGCCACCGCTGGTGCGTGTTGCGCGGTCGTCTCTTCCTCGGCATCTCCGACGAAGAGTCGCCAGATCGATCGACGCAGGCTACGTCTCTCGCTGCGTGCAACGCGCGTCGCGATGCGCAGCAACCACCACTCGAACGGACACTCTCCACGAAAGGCTGGCAGCGCCTTGTACGCGCGCAAGAACGTCTCCTGCACCGCATCGTCCGTGGATCCGCGGATGCCCACGAGGTAAGACACCCGCATCGCCACGAGCGGACGGTAGCGCGCATACAACGCACCGAACGCGACCCGATCGCCGTGTGCCGCCGCCCGTACCAGCTCCGCTTCGTCTTCCGGCGAATGCATACGACCTCTTCCTAAGATGACTCCGCTCGAGCCCCGTTTTGTGCATTTCTTCTGCATTTCCTTGCCACCCCGGCACACGCAACCTCAATCGTCAGGAATCTCGGACACCTGTCGACTATTTGGTTTCGGCCACGTCGTGCTACCGTCGCGTCCGCGTGGGTCTGCGAGCATGGTTCGAACGTGACGTTGGGAAGCTCGCGAGCGAAGCGGCGCGGTGGCAAGCGCTCGCCGCACAGGCGCTCGAGCCGAATCCTTTCTATGAGCCGTGGTTCGTGTTGCCCGCCTTGCGACTCTTGCCCGAGCTCGCGCGCGACTGCGGGGTGTTGTTCGTCGAGGAAGACAGGAAAATCGTCGGCGCGCTGCCGCTCGTGCTCGGCCCGTGGCGTCGGGGCGTGCCGTGGAAGCGTGCGCGGTTCCTCACGCACAAGTACAGCTTTTGTCACACGCCGTTGCTCTCGCGCTCGTGCGCGGCGGGCGCGTGGCAGGCGATGCTCGAGTGGTGCCGCGATGCGCACGCGCCGGTGCTCGAGCTCGAGCACATCTATGGTGACGGTCCGTTCCACCGGCTCGCCGCACGCGGTTCGACGAGCTTCTTGCGCGCGCAGCACGACCGCGCCTTTTTCGTGCCGAACGTCGATGCCGAGGCCTACCAAGCCGCGGCAATGTCGGCGAAGCACCGACGCGAGATCGCGCGGCGCGAGCGCAACCTCTTTGCCGCCGGAAAGCTCGAGCTGCCGGAGCTGGGGCTCGGCCACGATGGACCGATTGCGCCCTTCATCGAAGGGTTTCTGGCGCTCGAGGCGGCCGGCTGGAAGGGTACCGGGCACACGGCCTTCGCGAATAGGGACCGAGATCGGAAGTTCTTCATCGAGGTGGTGCAAGGCGGTCACGAGCAAGGACGCATCTGGTTCGAGAACGCGACCCTCGACGGGAAACTGATCGCGAGCCTGCTCAACTTCGTCGCCGGTCCCGGATCCTATTCATGGAAGATCTGCTACGACGAGAAGCTGTCGAAGCTCTCGCCTGGCGTGTTCATCGAGATCGTCAACCTCCGTCGCCTCCACGAACGTCGACAGATCGAGTGGATGGACTCGGGTGCGACCCCCGATCATCCGATGCTCAATCGGTTGTGGCTTGATCGGAAGCCGATCGAGACGCGGTGGCTGTCGACGGGCGGACGGGCTTCCGGTTGGTTTCTGACGGCGCTGCCCTGGGTGCAACGCGCCCGCGCGCTGCTACGTCGGCCCGCGGGGGCCGCGCAGACGGTGCCGGAGAGCATCCCGTGAACGAACGTCGCCTCCTGGCAAAGCTGGCGGTGGTGATGCTCGGGTTCGCGGTGTTGAGCCTGCCTCTGTTGCGGGTGCTTGGCAGCGACGGGATGCGGGACACCCGCGAGTACCTGCCGGTCGACATCGCCATCGTCGGCGATTCGCGCGCGCACGTGGGGCTCTCTCCCACGAAGCTCGTGCAAGGTCTCGCACGCGCCGGGGTGGGCTCGCAGGGCTCGTACAACTTCGCCGTCGACGGCACCGACGTGCTGCACCACTTCGACTTCGTCGCACGCGCTCTCGTCGGGGTACCTCCCGGCGAGCGCCCGCGCATCATCCTGTGGGCACCGAACCCGCTCGGCTTCAACGATGCTCGCACCAGCAACCGCTTGCAGCAGCTGACGCACCTCGACCTCGTGGCGCTGCTGCGCGCGGGTGCGCCGACGGAGCTGCTCCTCGACCTCGTCACGATGCGCTGGTTTCCGCCGTACGGACGCCGCCCGGTGGTCGCCGAGAAGGTCGCGACCTACGTGGAGATCGCGGGCAAAAAGACCCTGCCGCTGCAACGTCGCCTGCTCGGACTCTCGTACGAAGAACCACCCCGATCGCGCGAGTACCACTCCCTCCCCGACGGGCACGAGCCGTTCACCGTGCTCGAGTGGGAGGACCGCTTCCAGCGTGGCGCGCGCGGCTACGAGGCCGACTACGCGGGCCTCGGCAAGAGCGCCTGGCACCTCGCGGTGGGACGCGCGTTGCTGCGCCGCGCGCGCGAAGCAGGTGTGCTGGTCGTGGTCATCGAGCTGCCCGTCGCGCCGTGGTTTCGCGCGCACCTGGGAGGCGACCCGCGGCACCTCGCGTGGCGCGAGTCACTGCAGGAGGCAGCGCGCGACGAAGGCGCGCTGTACCTCGACCACACCGCGCTCTACGACGACGACCGTCGGTTCGGTGACCCGGGCCACATGGCCGATGAGCTGGCTTACGCGTACTCCACGCAGCTGGGTGAGGTGCTGGCGCGCGAGCCCGCGGTTCGCGCCGCGCTAGCGAAGGGCAAGTAGCTTGCTCTTCAACTCGCTCACCTTTCTCTACTTCTTCGCTGCCGTCCTGATCGTCACCTACAGCCTCCCCGAGCGGCTGCGGAACGGTTGGATCTTGGGGGTAGGCTTCCTGTTCTATGCGAGCTGGAGCCCCGTCTATCTGCTGTTGCTGATGGTGACGGCGCTGGTCGACTACGCCGTCGCCATCAAGATGGGCGCGCTGCCGGACCGCGCTGCCCGCAAGCCATGGCTCGTGGCGTCGCTCGTCTTCAGCCTCGGCTCGCTCGCATTCTTCAAGTACACCGGCATGGGCGTCTCGACGGTGGGCAGCATCGCGCACTGGCTCGGCGCGACGTGGCGCCCACCGGCGATCGACATCGTGCTGCCGCTCGGCATCTCGTTTTATACGTTCGAGACCGTGAGCTACGGCGTCGACGTGTATCGCGGCGAGCTCGAGCCCAAGCGCAGCTTCTTCCAGTACCTGAGCTTCCTCATGTTCTTCCCGAAGCTCATCGCCGGCCCCATCGTGCGCGCGAGCGAGCTGCTCTATCAGATCCCGCAGCGACGGGGATTCGACGACGCTGGCTTTACCTACGCCGTGAACGTGCTGCTCATCGGGTTCACCAAGAAGGTGCTCCTCGCCGACAACTTCGCGCCCTTCGTCGAGAAGGTCTTCGCGAGCCCGCACAGCCACAACCGCTTCATGAACATCGTCGCG
>JAYUBF010000014.1:0-8911 GCA_043741435.1 Myxococcales bacterium | reverse complement strand
TACGTCGTCGGTATGACGATGGTGCTGTTCTCGCAACTCGGTCCCATCGCCAAGGGCGTGGGGGCGATGCTCGCGCCCGTGCTCGTCGGGCTGCGGCTGTTCTTCGCGTGGGTGCACGTGTGGAACTTTCACGGCTACCAGAAGAAGCGCCTCGAGACCTTCCTCGATCCCGACTCCGACCCGTCGGGCGCGGGCTATCACGCGCGACAGTCGGTGTACGCGATCGGCTCGGGCCGATGGACCGGCAAGGGCTACCTGCACGGCACGCAGAACCGTCTCAAGTTCCTGCCCGAGCACTGGACCGACTTTCCGTTTGCCGTGTGGGCCGAGGAGTGGGGCTTTGTGGGCTGCCTCGTTCTCCTGGCTTGTTACGCGGTGCTGGTGCTGTGGGCGCTCAACCTCGCGTCCGAGGCGCGCGATCGGTTCGCGCAAGGCGTCTGCCTCGGTTGCGCCGCGCTCCTGTTCTGGCACGTGACGTTCAACATCGGCATGGTCATCGGCGTGCTGCCCGTCGTCGGCGTCACGTTGCCCCTCGTGTCCTACGGAGGCAGCTCGCTGCTCACCGTCATGATCACGCTCGGCCTCCTCATGAACGTGAGCATCCGTCGCTACAGCTACTAGCGCCGTGGCCTACTGCACGGCTTGAAGCGTGGCGAGGATGATGTCCTGCTGGGTTTTTCCGTCGACACGGATGCGCATCATCGCGTCGCGCGTCCGACACACCACGAAGAAGCTCTTCTTGCCGAAGATGCGGAGCCCGAGCAGGCCAAGCGCGGCGCCGAGCCCGAGCAGGCCCATCCCGAGCGCTCGCGTCTTCAAAATCTCGAGTCGCCACACCGCATCGTCCGCATGCTCGGCGGTGGGCGCGCTCGGGTCGTCGGGCAGTTGATCGCTCGGCGCCACCACCGGGGGCTCGGGCTTCACCGTCGGGCCCGCGTCATCGCTGCTCTCGTCGGGATCGTCGCTACTGGTCCACACGAGCGGGATGAGCGCTCGGTATGGAGCCGCCTGCATCCCGAAGACGCTGAAGTAGAAGTACCCGCCGGTGCCACCCACGGCCAACGCGAGGAACAAGAAGAAGACGCCCAGGCTCGCATACGGCCTGGCCTTGGCGCGACTCGCCGCGATGAGCGACTTGAGCGCGAGCACGCGGTCGCCCATCTCGGTCTGCTCGATCAGGCGCTGGTTGGTGACGACGTGCGGAGGCCGTTCCGCCTCGACATACGGCATAGGAAACAAGATGGTCTCGCCGCGAGCGAGCTGCAGAGCCATGGACTCTCAAAGCGTAGCAACTTTCACGGAGTCCTGGTCGATAATCCCTCCACGGGCTCGGCTGCGCGGCGCGCGTGCTAAAGTTCCCGGCCGGAGGCCACGACTCGTGAGCATCTTTGGAAGCGCCACCGAGGTCGCCGATCGCGAAGCCAAGCAGAAGATCTATGGCGTCGTCATCGGCATCGTCACCAAGAACAACGACAAGGACGGCCAGGCCCACCGGGTGAAGGTCCGCTTCCCGTGGCTCGAGCGCGGCGGCGAGAACGATCACCTCGACGAGTCGAACTGGGCGCGCGTCGCCTCGTTCATGGCCGGCGAGCAGATTGGCCAAGGCGGCACCGGACCACGCGGCGCGTTCTTCCTGCCGGAGCCCGGCGATGAAGTGCTGGTCGCGTTCGAGCACGGCGACATCTCACGGCCCATCGTCATCGGCGCGTTGTGGTCGTCGGTCGGGCCCACCGGCGGAAGCGGCAACGTCAGCCATCCCGTGTACTCGAACAATGCCGGCAGCGGAAAGCTGGCGCTCGCGGTCGACGGTGAGGGCGAGCCCCACGGCAAGACGTCGCACGCGGCGGGCAGCAACGATCTCTCCGGCATTCGCACGCGCTCCGGTCACCTCTTGGTCTTCAACGACACCTCCGACGGCGGCGTGTACCTGCGCACCACCAAGAACCACCGGCTCGAGCTCGTCGACGGCGGCAAGAAGGGCATCATCCTCTCCGATCCGGAAGGCAACTACGTCTGGCTCAAGAGCGGCTCGGCGGGTGGCGATATCGAGATCAAGACCGCGGGCAACATCAAGCTCGAGGCGGGCAAGAACATCGAGCTCAAGGCGGGGGCCGACATCAAGACGGACTCAGGCGCCAAGACGGATATGAAGGTCGGCTCGTCGTACTCGATGGACGCGGGCGGGCAGATGTCCCTCAAATCGGGCGCAACCGGAACCATCCAAGCGTCCGCCATGCTGTCGCTCACTGCGCCGACGATCCACCTCAACAAGAACTGAGGAGCCGTCCATGCCTCGCATCGGTCGAATCATGAATGCGCCAACCGACTACGCGAAGAACTCGAAGCACGGCTGTGGTCGCTGCAAGAAGTGTGGAAAGCACCTGGTGATGGGTCCGGCGGTCACGGGCTCACCCGACGTCTTCATCGATGGCTATCCCGTGGTTCGCGTCGGCGACACGGGCGTTCACGAGCAAGCGGTGTGCTGCGCTTCAGGGGGTGGCCAGTGGCTCGCGCTCCGCTCGGTCACCAACACCACGGTGTACATCAACGGCCGCCTCGCATTCTGCGACGGTGACATCACGCTCCACGATGGCAGCGACCTCGGCAAATGGATCGTGAAGGACTGCTTCGTCGGCGCCGAGATGGCCGACGGCACGGACGACGCGTAACCATCGTGCCGTCGCTCATCCTCAATAAAATTCTCGGAGGGCTGCGCTTCGCCGGCGCGGGCATTGGCTTGCCCGGTCCCGGCTACGAGCAAGTGTGGAACGAGTACGCCAAGCACGCGAAGCCGGAGGACCGCATCGCGGTGCCAAAGCTCATCCCGCAGTGGATCCAACCCAAGATGCAGCTCAAGGCGCACCAGCTCATGGCCGACTCCATCGGCCAGTCGTTCAAGGATTTCCACGACACCATGTGCGATGCCATCGCATTCGCACACAACATGTGGCGGCTGCAGGCACAGTTCGGGCCGATGCCCATCGTCGGTCCCATCGTCGCTGGCGCGCCGAGCTGCTTGGTGGGGCCGCCACTCTTGCCGTCCATCATGCAGTACCCGGCCTGCGTCATCATGGACGGCTACGAAGCCGAGTATCGCGACGCCGTCGCGAAGGGGACGTCGCAGGCGTTCATGATGTGGCAGACGAACCTTACTGTGCCGGGCCTGCCGTTCTATCCCGCTTACGTGATGGCGCCACCTGGCCCGGCCGTGCCGATGCCGAACGTTCCGTTCCCGCTCATGGCCTGCGTGTCGGCGAACGTGTCCGACATCATGTCGCCACCCATCTTGAGCGGCTACATGATGCAGGCCATGCGGCCCGATCTTCAGCGCGGGATGTTTCCGCAAGCCATCTTCGATGCCATCGCCACGACCGTGTGCCTGGCCTTCACCACGTGGCTCAGCAGCCAGATGGTGTTGAATGTCCTCGGCGCGGGCGCGGTGGCGAGCCCCACGGGTGGCCCCGTCGCCGGCATGACGTTGCCTACGCCCGGTCATCTCGCGACGTGAGCGCGCCGCCGAAGGAGATTCTCCGGCTCGATCTGCGCGAGGTCGAAGCGCTGCAAACCGAGCTGCTGGGTCTAGTCGACCAGCTCAACCGTGATCCGGATCGCGATCGGCAAACGCAGCTCCTGCGGCGCATCAACGATTGCTCCGATCGATTGCGCACGGTGAGCGAAGAGCTCGAGCGCAAGGCCCGCGAGTTCGCCATCGACAAGCGCGGCACCTTCGACGTGCAGCTCACCTCCGATCAGCGCGAAGAGATCCAGCGCCGCACCGGGATCGACCGCGGCATGGTCACGATCACCGACGACGGCGGCGGCCTCATTGCGTCGATGCCGTCGATGACGCGAGAAGAGATCTTCGAGCTCGCGCTCAGCGCCGCCGAGGCCGACGTGGCGCGCGAACAGGCCCGTGCTGCAGCGCGCGCCGAGCTCGATCGCATCCGCGAACATCTGCGCGAAGCACCGGAGCAGGTGCGCAAGGAGCTGGAGCGACTCCTCGCCGATCCGGAGTTCCGGCGCGGCTTCGAGGTGTAGCCGACCGCCAGAAGTCGACGGTCAGTGCGTTGGTTTTCGATCTTGCCCCGGGGCCTGCCCCAGAGCCGAAGTTGTCGAGGCTAGCCACGAAGCGGGTCCCCGAATCAACGCGTTCCTGCACCAACCCAACGTGGCACCACGAGCCGGAAGCTGTCAGAATGGCCCGGCCTTGCGAAACATCGCCTCCATCGCCATCTGTTGGGTCCTGTTGATGAGCGTCGCCGTCGGCGCGACGTATTCGAGCGCGCCGGCCGGCACGAACGACCACGTCGCCGTTGCCAGCCTGGGAGCTGCCGACGACCCGTCCGACGAGCAATCGTTGGTAGGCGAGCTCGGAGACAGCGAAGACGATGAGGATGGCGACGACGCCTTGATACGCGACCACCTGACGCCGGTTCGGATGGCCACGGCGGCTCGTCTACCCAACCTCCACCCAGCGACCACGCAGCGCCGCACCCCGTCCGACCGACTAGACCGACCGCCGCGCAGCTAAGAGCTCGTCGCGGTCGTTCGTCTTTGTTCGTTCCTCATCGGTCGGAGTGTCGTCATGAAACGCGCCCTTTTGGCGCTAGGCCTCGTCGTCTTCTGTCGTGCCTCTGGGCACGCGGATGGGTCTGCCGTTGGTCCTGCGCCCAAGCTGGCACCTCGCACCTTGCCGCCGCTGAGCCTCGCCGAGGCGCTGGAGATGGCGAACCAGAACAGCCCACTCGTGCGACGCGCGCTCAAGGAGCAAGCCGTGGCCCAGGCGACGCTGGTGGGCGCACGCACCTTGTTGCCGGCGAATCCCTGGATCGGGGTGACGCTGGGTCAGCGACGCGACTACAGCAGCAGCTCGCCGCCCTCTGCTGGCTTCGAGGTCACCGGCCATCTCGAGCAGCAATTCGAGATCGGCGGCCAGCGCGGGTTGCGCATGAACGAAGCATCGCGCGCGATCGAGGTGGCTCGCATCCGTACGGAGATCGCTCGCCTCGAGACGCGGGCCCGCGTTCGCGCTGCGTATGTCGGCGTGCTCATCGCGCGTCGCCAGCTGAAGTGGGCGCAGGAAGCGGAAGCGCTGGGCGAGCAGGTCTGGAAGTCGGCCCGTACGCGGCTCTCCGCTGGCGCAGGCACCGATATCGATCGCAACCTCGCCGAGGTGGAGTGGATGCGGCTGTCGCAAGAGCGCGTTCAGGCGAGCCTCGGCGTGGAGGAGGCGCTCGATCGTCTGCGACGAGAGCTGAGGCTGCCGGCCGCGACACCGCTTGAGCTCTCGTCGCCCCTCGAGACGCCGGCACCGATGACCGGCACGCTCGAGCAGCTCGTGGGCTACGCGAAGGCGAGGCGCGCGGATCTGAAGCTGCTCGATGCGGCCCGCACTCAGCTCGACGCGCAGCTGGTGCGCTTGCGACGCGAGCGCGTCCCGAGCCCCACGTTGTCCTTCGATGTGATGTCGCAGCAGCCAGGTCAGCTCTACTTGGGCGGCGGCGTCGCGCTCGGGCTGCCGATCTGGCGTCGCTTGCAAGGCGAGCTCGCGATCACGGCCGCGCAGCGCGAAGTGGCCCTCGAGGATCAGGTGATCTTCGAAGACCAGCTCGCCATCGAGGTGGACCATGCGCAACGCGTTGCGCGAGCTCTGCATGACGCCGCCGAGCGGTGGGAGCAGGTGGCGTTGCCTGCGGCCGAGCGAAACGTGGAGCTCGTCACGCAGGGGTGGCGATCGGGAAAACTGGATCTGTTCCGCGTGGTGCAAGCCGTGCGCGAGGCCGCCGAGGCTCGCCGCCGTCATCTGTCGCTCCTCGGTGCGCTGTGGGATTCGATGATCACGCTCGAGAGGGTCACGGGGGTGACGCTGTGAAGATTCATACTCTGCTCGCACTTGGTATTGTCGTCGGTGGTTGCTCGGGCTCGAGTGGTGCCGCGGTGCAACCCGCGCTCACCGACGGTGGCGCGCTGCAGATCGGCTCCGGCGCGCTGGAGAAGAACCCGATCCAGACCGCGCGCGTGAAGAAGGAGAAGCTGAGCCCCGACGTGCAGGTGGTCGGCTCCGTGTCGGTGGATCAGGACCACTACGCAGTGGTGGGCCCTCTCGTCGATGGCCGCGTGGTGAAGCTGCGCGCGGGTGTGGGCGACGTGGTTCGCTCGGGCCAGGTATTGGCGGAGATCGAGAGCGCCGAGGTCGGCCAGGCCCAGGCCTCGTACCTGTCGGCGCGCGCGCGCGTCGGCGCAGCCGAAGCAAACCTCGGGCGCGAGCAAGAGCTCGCGGCGCAGCGCATCTCGTCGATGCGCGAGAAAGAAGTGGCCGAGGCCCAAGCGGTGTCCGAGCGCGCCGAGGTAAAGGCCGCCACGCAGCGCCTCCGCGCCTTCGGTCTCAGCGACGTCGAGATCCGCGCGCTCGACGGTGGCGCCACCACGGGTGGACGGGTGTCTCTGCGTGCGCCGGTCGCCGGTACGGTGACGGAACGCACCGTGACCTTGGGTCAAGCCGTGAAGCAAGCCGACGACGCGTTCAAGATCGTGGACCTCGATCACCTGTGGGTATTGCTCGACCTCTACGAAAAAGATCTACGCCGTGTGCACATCGGACAAAAGTGCGAGCTGCGCTCCGAGGCGAGGCCCGGCGAGGTCTTCCACGCGACGGTGGCCTACATCAACCCGATCATCGACGAGAAGACGCGCACCGCGGGCGTGCGCATCGTGCTCGACAATCGTCACGGCAAGCTGAGCCCGGGGCAGTTCGTGACGGCGCGCCTCGTGGGAGATCTAGGTCACTCGCCCATCGAAGGCATCGCCGTGCCGCGCGCCGCAGTGCAGAGCCTCGAGGGCAAGAGCGTGGTGTTCGTGAAGAGAGGGGAAGGCTTCCTCAAGCGCCCCGTCGAGGTCGGTGTGTCGACGGGCGAGCGCGTGGAGATCAAGACCGGCCTCGCCGAAGACGAAGAGGTCGCGGTCGAGGGGGCATTCCTCCTCAAGAGCGAGTCGCTGAGGTAGCCGTGCTGGAGAAACTGGTCGCGTTTTCCGTCGAGCGCCGCGGCGTCGTGCTCGTGCTGTGGGCCATCGTCGCCATCGGCTCCGGTTGGGCGGTGAAGCACCTCTCGGTCGACGCCGTCCCCGACGTGACCAACACCCAGGTCGCCATCCTCACCAGCGCACCGGGGCTCTCTCCCGTCGAGGTCGAGCAGTACCTCACGTATCCGATCGAGACGGCGATGAACGGCCTCCCGGGCGTGGTGGAGATCCGCTCCGTCAGTCGCACCGCCGTGTCGGCCGTCACCGTCGTCTTCAACGACGACACCGACGTGTGGTTCGCCCGGCAGATCGTCTCCGAGCGGCTCAAGATCGCCGAGGCCGACATCCCCGACCGCTACAGCCGGCCGGAGCTGGCGCCGGTGTCGACTGGCCTCGGTGAGATCTACGAGTTCTATCTCACCTCGCCGACGCATTCGCCGATGGAGCTCCGCACGCTGCTCGATTGGGTGGTCGGCTACAAGCTGCGCTCGGTGCCCGGTGTCATCGAGGTGAACTCGATGGGCGGCGAAGCGAAGCAGTACCAGGTGGTGCTCGATCGTCGACGCATGGCAGCGCACAGCCTCACCGTGAAGCGCGTGTACGAGGTGCTGGGGCGCAACAACATCTCGCTCGGCGCCGGCTATATCGAGAAGGGTGCCGAGGCCTACGTCATTCGCGGTGATGCGTTGTTCAAGTCGCTCGACGATATCGGCAACACGATGGTCACCACCGACGAAGACGGTACGCCCGTATTGCTGAAGCAGCTCGGCGAAGTTCGGCTGGGTCCGGCGCTGCGCTTCGGCGTGGTCACCAAGCACGGCCAAGGCGAGATCGCCGCGGGCACGGTGATGATGCTCATCGGCGCGAACTCGCGCGAGGTGGTGAAGGGCGTAAAGGCGAAGCTCGCCGAGATCCAGAAGGAGCTCCCCGCCGGCGTGCAGATCCGGTCCTACTACGATCGCGCCGAGTTCATCGATCGCATGCTCAAGACCGTCGCGGTGAACCTCGCCGAGGGAGCTGGGCTCGTCGTCGCCGTGCTGTTCCTCACGCTGGGAACCTTTCGGGGCGCGCTCATCGCGGCGCTCGCGATCCCGCTCGCGATGGGCATCGCGCTCATCGGCATGGTGCGCTTCAAGGTCACCGGGAACTTGATGTCCCTCGGCGCCATCGACTTCGGCCTCCTCGTCGACGGCGCGATCGTCATGCTCGAAGCCGCGCTCACGGCGCTCGCGGTCCGTGAGCTGAAGCCCGACGACAAGCCAGACGACAAGATTGACGACAAGATTGACGTGCCGCAACGCGTGGCAGATGCGATGCGCCGTTCCGCACGGCCCGTGACGTTCGCGCTCCTGATCATCTTGCTCGTCTACCTCCCCCTCATGTCCCTCGAAGGTGTGGAGGGCCGCATGTTCAGGCCCATGGCAGCGACGGTGGCGTTGGCGCTCGCGGGTGCGCTGCTGTTCTCGCTCACCGCCTTCCCCGCGCTGGCCGCCTACGTGCTGAAGGCGCCCAAGCACGTGCACGACGAGCACGCGGGCGTGTTCGGTTGGTTGCGCAAGCGCTACGACCTGCTCCTCGGCGTGGTGTTCGCGCACCAGAAGCTCACCCTGATCGTCGCCTTCGGTGCGCTCGCGGCCTCGGGCGTGCTGGGCATGACGCTCGGGGCCGAGTTCTTGCCGCGTCTCGAAGAGGGCGAGCTGTCGCTCGACGTGAAGCGTCTCCCGTCCATCTCCATCACCGAGGCGCAAAGGCTCGGCGTGCAGGTCGAGGACGTGCTCGCCACCATCCCGGAAGTGCTCTCCATCGTCACGCGCACCGGGCGCGCCGAGGTGGCGACCGAGCCCGTGGGCCCCGACGAGACCGAGGTGATGGTGAAGCTGAAGCCGAAAGA
>JAYUBF010000013.1:0-8951 GCA_043741435.1 Myxococcales bacterium | reverse complement strand
TGCGCGCCACGTTCGTGGACAGCGGCATCGATCAGACGCTCGCCGCCGCGGAGCTCGAGCGCCGCGCGATCGAAGCGGGCAGCGTGGTGGTGCGATTGCTCGGCGAGTCGGGGCTATTGGCGCCGGACGGCGACCTGACGAACCCCGAGGGCTACACGCTGCCACCGTCGCTGATCCGCCGCGTTCTGCGCTAGCGCCCATAGGTTAGAGCACCACCGGCTCGCACTGGGAGTTCACGCAGATCGAATTCGCACCGCAGTCGGCGTTCACGAGGCACGCCGTCTTGCCCCCGCTTCCTGTCGTGGTCGGTCCCCCGGGCTGGCCGGTGGTCGTGGAGCCCCCTTCGGCGGAACCACCCGGCGTCGAGCACATCGACGAGTGATCCTCGCCGTGGTCGCCGTGGTGGTCCTCGCCGTCTTCGCCATAGCTGGCCTTCGCGAGCGGCCCGTCCGAGCTCCCACTGGAGGTCGGAGCGTCCTTGCCGGACTTCCCACCATCGTCGCAGTCTAGGCCTTGGTGGTGATCGTCGTCGCACTCGCTGTCGTCGTGTGAATCGTCAACACACAACGTGGTGTGATCGTGGTCCTCGCAATCCTTGTGATCGTCGATCGCATCGTCGTGGTCGTCGTTCGCGTCGTGGCTCGTCGCCGTGGCGCTGCCCTCACCGGTGGCGTCGGTCGTTGCGTTGCGAACATGCGCGGTCGCGCCGACCGGATGGATCGCCCCGAGGTCGATAGCGGCGCCCGCGCGCAACATGATGGTGCGGGTCCGCGCGCTGATTCCATGCCACGTGAGGAGGGAGATCTCGCGCAGTGTCCCTTGCTTCGTGTGGTTCGCGATGGCCAGCGACTGGCGAACACCGACCGGAAGCGTCAGCGAGAAGCGGCCGTCACGCGCGATTGCCGCGAGATATGTCTTGCCATCGGAGGCGTGCGCCACAATCGCCGCGTTGTCGAGAGCGTAGGCCTGCGCGTCGACCTGACCGGAAATCGTACGGTACGAATCCTGGGAGCTCGAACACCCCGATGCGACGACTCCTGTGGCCAGACCCAGCACTGCAACGAGCAAACGTTTGGACATGGTGACCTCCTCTTGTAGCGAGAGCCATGTGCACGTAGCAAGCCGGCGTGCGCGACGGCTGCTATCAGGATCTTACAGGGCTCGATCGTTGCGGCAAGGTGGGTGGATCTTGCGCAGTTGGGGTGTCGGCCCCCAGGCGTCGCGGAGAAAGCCCACGCGCGATGCCCACGGCAGCTAGCGGCGCAAGCTGCAGCAGCAAGCGACCGATCAACGTTCCCGACAGCGCGAACTCGCGCACGCGCGGTGGCCCTAGGATGATGCCGGCGTGCAGCGTCACGAGCAGCACGACGAGGTATCCGATTTCCGCAGCGCCGCGACGCGTGGTGATCGCGAAGACCGTCGCTGTCAGCAGCGCCGGCCACAGTGCGCCGAACGATCGCAGATCGCAGGCGTGCCGCGCGGTCATGATCATCACCTCGCCGAGCTGAGACCATGCGGGCCGGCCGAGCGTGTGGTCGGCATCGACGATGTGGTGCTGCCAGCAGATGAAGCGCCATGCGCCGAAGAACAGCGACGCGGAGACCAGCGAGGCGAGCGCCGCACGACGACCCGACGACCTGAGCGACAGCAATCCAATCACCACCACGTGCGCCATGCCCTCGTCCTTGAACCCGACCAGCAGCGCGGCCAACAAGGATGCGCGCAGCAGCGAAGGCGACGAGGAACGCAGCTCAACGAACAATGCGGCCGACAAGAAGCCCAGCGGAAGATCGACGTACGCGATCCTCGCGTGCAGCAACACCAACGGCGTGCCGACGACGAACAGGGCGATCCAGACGACCTCCTGCTTGCGGTGCCGCAATATTGCGGCTAGGAAGAGGCCGATGCAGGTCGCGCGCAACGCTGCCGCGCCGAGGACCACGTGCTCGCGGCCGAGCCACGCCGACGCCAGCGGAAAGCCGATCGGATAGCCCTCGGGGATCGCATCGGAGCCCGGGGTGAGGGCGAGCCTGCGCAAGAGGCCCAGCGTCGCGAACTTGGCCTTCGTGAGCCACACGAATTCGTCCCACAGGAGCGGGGTGGCCGGTGTGACGAGCAAGACGGTCAGCGTGACGACGATCCACGGCAGCGCCGATGGCACGGCCTCGGCTCGCTCCTGCCGGATGAGCCATACGATGCCTGCGCTCCACACGATACCAAGAGGAATCGCGACCACGAAGGAGAGGCCGATGCTCGACAGAAGCGCGATCTGCTCGGGTGCCGAGAGCCCGGCACGCCCACGCCACCACAGGCGTTGCGACACCGCCACGACGAACGCTGCCGCGAGCAGCCTCAGCACCACCGGGATCACCGCGGGCAGCGTGCCGAGATCGATCATGGAGCGACGCCGCAGCGCAGACGACCGGCGTCTTCGCGGCACGGCTGCAAGAGCGCGGCGGGGCCCAGCTCGACGATGGCGGGGCGCTCACAGCGCAACGTGGGCGTGACGGCTTCGCGGGCGATGGGATCGCACGCCACGCAGCCATTCTCCTCGATCACGACGCATCCCCGATGCTCGGCGGAGAAGCGCGCGAGCTGTTGGCGCAAGCGCCCGACAGCGGTGGTGCTGTCGGCGAGGGCGGGGGGTACATCGGCACGCAGCAATGCGGCGCGCCAGCCCGGTATGCTGGCGATCACCACGATCGCGGTGAGCATGAGGGTCGTGAACCGACGATTGCGGACGAAGGCGAAGACGAGCCCGAAGCAGAGCAGGAGCGCGGCTACCGCTAGCCACGTCACCGACGAGACTTCACCGCTCGGTCCGCACGTGCCGTTGGCGCCGTGGATGATGAGCGATGCCAGATCCGACAGGCACGACATGTGCGGCTAGCGAGTGCCCCAGCGCTCGTCGCGCACCGTGAACAAGGCCCACGGCAGCGTCCACTGCAACACGAACAGCGAGCAGAACGCGTAGAGCACCCCGTAGAGAAAGCGCGGGCTGCGTTCGGTCTGTAGATAATAGGCAGCGGAGAACGCGGCACCGAGCGAGAACGCCACGAGGTAGTGCACGGCCATGATGGGCCGCGCGATGAAGATGGCCGGTAGCGATGCGAGGCCGATGTACATGAGCAACAGCCGCACGTTGGTGAGGAGGAACATCACGGCTGGCATCACCCGGTTTTGCGTGCGGTAGCGCGAGAACATGAAGCCAGCGAACGAGAAGCCCTCGACGATGTAGCTGCGATCCCAGCGCGTGAACATGCGCCACAGCTGGCCCATGCGTTGCGGTGCCAGCGTGCGCACGATGGCGTCGCGCTGGTAGACGACGTCGTAGCCTTCCTTCAGCACCACGTTGGTGAGGGCTTGATCCTCACCGTGCGAGACGGGACGCCCGAGGAAGCGCTGTGACATCCAACCGTCGAGGTGCGGCAGGATGAGCTCGCGGCGAAAGGCCGACAGCGCGCCGGGGCAACAGGCGACAGTGCGGTACGAAGACTGTGCGGCGCGACCGAAGTCGAACGCGAGCGCGTACTGCACCTCCAGCATGCGGCCGAGCAGGCTGGCGCGATTGAGCACGGCCACTCGACCGGCGGCGGCACCGATGCGCTTGTCGGCGACGAACGGGGCGACCAGGGCGCGAATCGTGTTGGGCAAGAGCTCCGAGTCGGAGTCGGTGGTGATGAGGATCTCGGCGGTCGCGGCGGTGAACGCGGCGTGGAGGCCAGCGCGCTTGCCGCGGTTGCCGGCAAAGCGGATCACCTTGATGCGGCTCGCGTGCTCGCGGCGGAGTCGCTCGACGTGGAAGTAGGTGTCGTCGCGCGAGCCATCGTCGACCACGAGGATGCTGAGCTTGTCGGGCGGGTAGTCGGACTCGATTGCGGACCGGATCGATTGCTCCACCATCGCGCCCTCGTTGTACGCGGGGATGATGACCTGCACCGTCGGCTCGTCCCCGTGTGGCAAGGGCGCGTACGGCCGATAGCGCAACCAACAGATGGCCTGCATGCCGAAGTACGCGCACTGCAGGATCGCGAGCGCGATGACGCCGATGCGCAGCGTGCCCGAGAACGTGGCACTGCCTACATAGGCCAGCCACCCCACGGATGCGAACATCCCGAGAGCGGGTGTGATCGCGAGTGCGATCCGGCCAATCCAACGCACGGGAAAGGCTTAGCACGCCAAAAAATCTACGACATCCTGAGACAGCAATCTCGCGTGAGACTTTCATCGTGTTAGGCTCGCTACCCCGGATGAGGTTGTCAGCGACATTGCGGGGTATCACCTACGCGTTCAGCACCCTCAACGAGGTGCTGGCGAAGGCGAATGAAGAGAAGTCGGGAGATCGGCTGGCCGGCCTCGCCGCAGCCTCCGCGCAGGAGCGAATCGCCGCGAAGCTCGTGCTCTCCGAGATCACGCTCGCCGATCTGCGAGACCACCCGGCCGTCCCGTACGAGAAGGACGAGGTCACCCGCATCATCCAGGACGACCTGAACCTCCCGGTCTACCAAGGCGTGAAGGGTTGGTCCGTGGCCCAGCTGCGCGAGCACATCCTCGATGACCGCGTGACCGGGCCCGATCTCTTGCGGCTCTCGCGCGGCCTCACGAGCGAGATGATCGCCGCGGTTTCCAAGATCATGTCGAACCTCGACCTGGTGGTGGCTGCCAAGAAGATCCGCGTGGTGGTCCACGCCAACAACACGCTGGGCGGAGTCGGGGTCCTCGGCACCCGGTTGCAGCCCAACCATCCATCGGACGACATCGACGGCATCATGGCGTCGCTTAAGGAAGGTCTCTCGTTCGGCATCGGCGATGCGGTGATCGGCATCAACCCCGTCACCGACGATCCGGAGACCACGCGCCGTATCCTCGACGCCACGCAGGAGCTCATCCGCGAGTGGCGCGTGCCCACGCAGAACTGTTGCCTCGCGCACGTGACCACGCAGATGAAGGCGCTCGAGCAGGGTGCGCAGCTCGGTCTCATGTTCCAGTCGATCGCGGGCACCGAGAAGGCGATGCGATCGTTCGGCACGTCGCTGACGCAGCTCAAAGAAGCCTGGGACATGACGAAGAAGCTCGGGCAGGCCACGGGCCCCAACGTCATGTACTTCGAGACGGGGCAAGGCTCGGCGCTCTCTGCCGATGCGCACGAGGGCGTGGATCAACAAACGCTCGAGGCTCGCAACTACGGCCTCGCGCGCCACTTCGATCCGTTCCTCGTCAACACAGTAGTCGGCTTCATCGGGCCGGAGTACCTGTTTGACGCACGCCAGATCACGCGCGCGGGCCTCGAGGATCACTTCTGCGGCAAGCTGCACGGCATCCCGATGGGCTGCGACGCTTGCTACACGAACCACGCCGACGCCGACCACAACGACCTCGAGAACCTCGAGGTGCTGCTCGCCACCGCCGGCTGCAATTTCTTCATGGGCTTGCCGATGGGCGACGACGTGATGCTGAACTACCAGTCGACCAGCTATCACGACGGCGCCACGCTGCGCAGCCTGCTCGGGCTTCGTCCCGCGCCCGAGTTCGAAGCGTGGCTCGAAGAGATGGACCTCTGGAAGAATGGCCGCCTGTCCGCGCGCGCCGGCGACGCGAGCTTGTTCGGATGAAGCGCGCCTTGCTCCTCGGCTTCTTGCTCGCGGGCTGCGCGCACCAAGCAACGGCGCCCAGCCAAGTGGCGCTGCCGAGGCTGCCGCAGCGCCATGTGCAGCGCGCGCTCGCCACCGTAGAGATCGTGTTTCGCGGCGAGCAACCCTTCGTGCGTCGTGGCTCCGAAGAGTGGCCGATGAGCGACGTGCAGAAGAGTGAGATGAACTTCTCGCCGGATGGTCGACGCTTCGCGTTCGTGCGCGGTCCGCGCGGCGCAAACAGCAAGGCGCCCTATCGAATGGTGGTGCGCAACCTCGCCGGCGATCCGGTGAACGAGTTCCCGCTCTATCGCACGGGAAAACCGGAGACCGTGGTGTGGATCGACGATCGCCGAGTTGGCTACCTCGTGCCGGCGGCACCGGAAGACAAGCTCCCTGCCGTGTATGTCGTGCACGACGTGCAGAGCGGAGAGGTCTTGCAAGCGCGCTCGGGGGCCGGCTTCGTGTGGGGACCGGCGCGTCGCCACGTCGCGTACATCGCTGGCTCCGGCGACAAGCAAACGTTGATCGTCGACGGACGAACGGTGTGGCCACGGCGTGGCACCTCCCGTCTGCACCTCACGCCGGTGTGGTCTCCCGATGGTCACGGCCTCGCGCTGGTCGATCGTGGCGCCGCCGGGCCGGTGAACAAGCTCGTCGTCCTCGTGGAGTACGACGATCCGCAGGGCGACCTCACCTGGCCTCTGCCGCCGGCCGCGATGGCCCCCGGTCTGCGCGTGTTCTGGGCGGGCGACAGCAAGGTCATCGTAGGTGAGACGGCGATGAGCCCACGCTTCGCGGCCGGCTGGGAACGCCTTCGCTAGGAGCCTCCTAGCGCGCCAAATGTGATAGATCCTCCTTCACCGTGAACGGCATGATCGATCGCACTCGAGTGGAGCAGCTGGTGCGCTCTGCGTTGACGGGCCTCGGCAAGGATCCGGCCACGCTGCCGAGCGTGTCGGCCAGCGATGCTGTATTGCTGAAGCCCGATCGCGGCGTGAACCTCGGTACGCCGTTCGATCCGGGTGTGATGAAGAGCATGCTGGCGTCCACGCCCGCGCGCATCGGTGTCGGCCGCGTGGGGTCGCGGTATCGCACCAACACGCTGCTGCGCTTCCGGGCCGATCACGCCGCGGCGAAGGACGCCGTGCTGTCCGAGGTCGACGAGGCGTTGCTCGCGCGGCTCGGCTTCGTCGAGGTGCTCACGCTCGCGGAGGACAAGCGCATGTTCCTCTCGCGGCCGGATGCGGGTCGCGCGCTGTCGGAGTCGGGCAAAGCGATCTTGGTGGAGAAGTGCCAACGTTCGCCACAAGTTCAGGTCTGCTATGGCGACGGGCTCTCGGCAGCTGCGATCAACGCCCACCTCGAAGCCTTCCACCAGGCGTTCACGCGCGCGGCGCAAACGCGCGGGCTCAAGCTCGGCACGCCGGTGTTCGTGCGTCGCTCGCGCGTGAAGGTGATGGACCAGGTGGCCGACCTCCTCGATGCAGAAGCCTGCGTGTTCGTGTGCGGGGAACGACCCGGGCTCGGCTTCTCCGACTCGATGAGCGCGTACTACATCTATCGTCAGCCGGGTCGTAGCGGCTCGGTGACCGACGCCGATCGCGAGGTCATCTCGAACATCAACCCGCGTGGGCTCGCGCCGGTGCGCGCGGCCGAGGCCCTTGCCGAGGCGTGTCAGCGCGTACTCACGAACAAGAAGTCCGGAGTGTCCTTCGTATGAGCCACACCTGTCCGGTCTGCGGTTACGCGCTGCTCGAAGAGCCAGCCGTCGATCTCGTCGGAGAGCCGACCTATTCCATCTGTCCATCGTGCGGCACGCAGTTCGGCTACGACGATGCCACGCGCACGCACGACGACCTCCGTGCCGAGTGGCTCTCGGGTGGCGCGCTCTGGTGGTCCGAGGTAAAGGCCGCTCCGTCGGACTGGACGGGCAAGGCCCAGCTCGACGCTGCGGGGCTGTCCGCTCCCGCACCGCCGAAGTCGTGACATGAAGCTCGCTCCGCCGAGCCCGCTCACGCCGTTGCGTGCGCTGCCGTCGAGGGTGCTGGCGGTCCGCACCATCGCACGGGTCGACGACGCGCTCGCGGCCACGTGGAAGCTACCGGATGGCCTCCGTTCGGTGGGCCTCATCACCTGCACCTCCGATGACGCTTTGTACGTCGCGCTCGACGAGGGTACGAAGGCCGCACCGGTGGAGGTGGTGTACGCGCGCTCGTTCTACGCGGGCTCGGCGCATGCCTCGGGCCCGCTGTCAGGTGAGGTGATCGGCATGTACGCGGGCCGCGACCCCGACGAGGTGAAGGCTGCGCTCGAGGCGTGCCAGCGTTGCCTGCGCGACGAAGCCTTCTTCTATGCCGCCGACGAGCTGGGTGCGATCGCGATGTTCCCGCACGTGGTGCGCGCGACCGGACGTTGGCTCGCGAAGGAAGCAAACGTGCCGGTCGGCTCACCGCTTGCCTATCTCATCGCGCCGCCGCTCGAGTCGATGGTGGGTCTCGATGCTGCGCAGAAGGTGGCGCCGGTCACGCTGCAGAAGTGGTTCGGCCCACCGACGGAGACCAACTTCGGCGGCGGCTACCTCACGGGCTCCCTCGCCGACTGCGAAGCGGCCGCGCGTGCGTTCGCCGCGGCTGTCGTCGATGTCGCGCGTACGCCCATCGACGAAGATCGCGCCGCGCGCGCCGGGGGTGAAGAGCTCAGCGCACGGCCCGTGGGCCCTCGCGTCGGTGCGTTCCGCGTGCTCGCCTCCGGTGAGCGGCTGCCGAGCAAGCCGGAGCACCTCACGCACCTGCGCGACGACCAGTCGCTCGTCGGCAAGTCGCACCCGCGCATGGTGCTGCGCGGCAAGCTCGACACGTTGCAAGGCGCGCTGCTCGATGCACAGGTGGTCGCCGACCAGGTAGAGGCGCGTGGGCTCGTCGGTGAGCTGGGCGAAGCGCTCGAGCTGGTGCGCAAGATGGTCGGTGCCGAGGTGATGGATCGTCCGCTCGGTCCGTTCACACTGGGTGGCCTCGATGCGTCGCAGATTCGCTGGGCCTCGCACCACACGCAGGAGCTCTACCGGGTACCGTTCATGTACCCGTCGGTGCGGCAAGGCGCGCCGGTGGCGAAGCTGGCGCTGGCCCGCGCCCTCGCGCGTGAAGCCGAGCTCGCGTTCTACGCCGCATTCCCATCGGCCTCCACGCCTACGCTGGTGAGCGCCACGCCGCCCGAGCACGCCGATCTGGCGCTCGCGCTCAACCGTTTGTCGTCGGCGATCTACCTCATGCAGGTTCGCTACGTTGGTGGCGTGTACCGCGAGGCGCAGGCCGAAGCGGG
>JAYUBF010000012.1:0-8971 GCA_043741435.1 Myxococcales bacterium | reverse complement strand
TCACCAAGAAGGTGCTCCTCGCCGACAACTTCGCGCCCTTCGTCGAGAAGGTCTTCGCGAGCCCGCACAGCCACAACCGCTTCATGAACATCGTCGCGGCCTATGGCTACTCGATGCAGGTGTACTTCGACTTCTCCGCGTACAGCGACATCGCCCATGGCTGCGCGAAGCTCCTTGGCTACGACTTACCGAAGAACTTCAATAAGCCGTACCAGGCCGTCTCCATCTCCGACTTTTGGCGACGGTGGCACCTCACGCTATCCCGCTGGCTGCGCGACTACTTCTACATCCCGCTCGGCGGCAATCACGCCGGTCGCTGGCGCACGTATCGCAACTTGTTCCTCACGATGCTGGTGGGGGGACTGTGGCATGGCGCCGCGTGGACCTTCGTGGCCTGGGGCGCCATGAACGGCGCTTTCCTCCTCGTCGAGCGCGCGTGGCACGACCTGCGCGGGACGCAGCCGCGGCGCGATGGCGACATGGGCCTCACCGAGCGAATCGTGCGCGGCTCGATCGTCTTCTCGCTCATCACCTTCACCCGCATCTTCTTCCGCTCGCCGGACTTCTCCACGGCCATCGACATGTGCCGCACCATCGTTCATCCCACCGTGTTCCGCGCGGAGCACGAGCTCGCGATGTTCGTGCTGCCGGTGACCACCATCGCGTACATCGCCCTGTCTCCACTGCGCGAGCGTTGGCTGGCGCTGCGATTGCGGGGGTGGGTGATGCCCGCCTATGCGGTAGCCTTGGTGGTATTGCTCGTGCTCGGCGCCAGCCAGGCCGAGTTCATTTATTTTCAGTTCTGAAGGTTTCAATTCCGAGGAGGGGTCTTGCTCGACGAGCTGGGGCGGTTGATCGAACGCGTAACAGGTCGCTACGAACGACGTTGTATCGATCTGCGCTTTGTCGAGGACGGCTGGCATGCGCGCTTCACGAGCGCGGTCGATGACGAGGCAGAAGCATTCCAAGCCGAGCTCCTGACCCGCGTCGAGCTGGCCCTGGTGCAGCGCCTCGAGTGGGTGCGCAGCTCCCCGGGCGAGCACCGGCTCTTGCAGCTCCGCGATCCGCAGGGCATGGCCGCCATGCAGATCGCAGTGTGGATCGACCGCCCACGGCGCATGCCTGCGCTCGGCCGCGCGCTCACGCCCAAGCTCGGGCCCGGGACTTCGCCCGAGGCCGAGTCCATCGCGGTGCGCGCGCTCACGAAGCTAGCGCGCGAGGCAGGAGACCTGGTGTCGCTGCGGCTACAACCCTACCGGCGCGATCCCATCGCGCTGCGCGACTTCGAAGCGCGGGCACGTCGGGCCGGTTTCCGCCTCGTGGATCCGGTGAACGTGACCCGTACCTTGCTCGTCGATCTCACGCCGGGTCCCGACCAGATCCTCGTCGACGTTTCGAAGAAGACGCGCGCGAAGATCAAGCACAAGGCCCGCTTGCAAGTGGACATCCGCGAGCTGACCGAAGCGCGCTACATCGAGCAATGTATCGCGGCGGCAAACGCCTCTTTCCAACGCACCGGGGGTGGTGAGACCCGGTTCGACTTCCAGGCCGCGTTCGGTTTGGTCGCGCGGCATCCCGACCGCATCCGCGTCCTCGGCTTGTTCCTCAAGGACGATCCCGATCGGCTCGTCGCGTACACCATCGGCTGTCGCCACGGCGAGATGGCCGAGTACATGTCGGCCGGATCGCTCGACCACGCCGATCTGCGTTCGATGCCGTTCAACTACTGGTTGGTGTGGGAGCTCTTGACCTGGGCCCACAATAGCGGCGCGCACTGGCTCGATCTAGGCGGGGTCACCGACGGTGGACCGGGGGATTCGCGCGCGGGCATCTCCAACTTCAAGCGACACTTCACCGAGCTCGACGTCGAGCTCGGCCGCGAGCTGAGCCTCGACCTTCAGCCAGCGCGTGGGCTGATGCTCACGCTGTGGAACGAGCGACGACAGCGCGCCGGGAAGGCGACCTAAACGCCGCGCTCGTGGTCCGTCGCGTAGGGCGGATCGTCGATCGAGCCCTCGGGCACAATGCTATCGAACGCCGCTTCGCCAGCTCCAGCTTCGGCAAGCGCCAGGCCCGCTTCGATGTACGTGGTCGAACGAGCCACGGCCTCAGCGTAGTGGTCGAGGAAGTGTCGCGGAGTCGCATACACCTCGCTCCGCACCGCCTCCTTCACCGCCTCGGGCATGATGTGACGACCGAACCAACTCCCCAGCAATTGCCCGTACTGGCCGTAGCCACGCACCCAACGCGAAACGATGCGCGTGTCCGGTGCCTCACCATGCACTTCCCGGATCGACTGGCGATAGCCGCGATCGATCGCGCCCCCATCGGTGAGCAGTGTCCCAGCGACGGAGATGTAGTCGACGATGCGACGGTCGCCCATGAAGTCGAACCCCAGGCGCTCCTCGTGAAACAAGATGCTCTGGAACTTCTCGACCTCGTTGTGCTGCCGCGCCGGGCGATCGTCGAGTCGCTTGGCACGCACGCCGGCGAGCTGATTGACGAGCGGATGCAGGCGCGAATCGACGGCGAGGTGCGACAAAAAGCCCAGCGCCACGGCGAGCAAGCGATCACCGTCGCGCCGCGTGCTCCTATCGGCGCGTAGCTCGGCCGCGCGGCACACCAGTCGCTTGGCGAGGCGCACGGGCTCCCGCTGGTGCAGGACGTCGCCGATGGTCGACGTCGCGATCGGCTGCTTGAGGAGGTAACGCGCCACGCCCAGGGCGAATCGATCGAAGTACGCGAGGTCGATCAGCACCGAGCCCAGGCGCAAGAGTGCGCTCCGCTCCGCATCGTCGGCGGCCGCCTTTCGGACCGCAGCGTCGGCGCGACTCAGAGAGTCGGCGAGTGCGGAAAGGTGGATGGCCTCGGCCGGCATCCGGGAGAGCGTATGCCATCGGCGAGGCCCACGCTCGGCATCAGTCGGCGAAGCAGACCTCGGCCTTCACACAGCCGGTCGCGCAGCCGGTCCCGCAGGCGCTCTCGTACACCGACACGAAGCCCGGTCCACACGGGGGCGCCCAGTCGCAGAAGTCCGCCGAACAGCACGTCGCGGGTCTCGGTCGGCAACGCTCGAACATCATGCAGCAACCGGCAACCGGACATGCGCAGAGCATGCCATCGTTGTAGATGCTGAAGCAGCTCGGGTCCGCAGAGCATGACGCCTCGCTGGTGTGCTGACTGCAGGGCTCTGGGCACGCGATTTTGGGGCAGGAGTGCGGCACGTTGTCATGGCCGTCGACGCACGCGAACAGCGGGTCGTTCGGACTACACCCAGAGCAAGTGAACGACTTGCAGTCCGGTCGCGTACTGCACTCGGCCTGACTCCGGAGGGTGTTGCACGCGACGATCGCCGCGTCCTGCGTTCCGAGATCGGACTTGCCAGTGCTTGGACTCAGGCCATCGTCGTTGCAACCAGCCAGGCACAGCGAGAGGAAGCCAAGGGCGAGGAGGAAGCGCATCGCCGGATGCGAATGCACCGACGGTGCCAATGGTGGCGACGCGATATCGCTGGCTTGACGCCGCGCGCGCCTCAGAAACCAGCCGGCAGCGACGAAAAACTGACTAGGCGTTGCTGGCGGAAGTGCTAAGAAGTTGGCAGTGGCAGTCCATACAATGATTGACGCCAGCGAGGCGCTTGTCGGAGGTGGGTCGGAGCCGAGTAATTCACCACTTTCTGTCCGGTTGATGGCAACGCTTGGATTAGATGAAAAGGCGTCTTTGTTTTTGAAGACCGATGAGCCGTCGATTCGATACCAAGGGCCGACATCAGCAATTCTCGAGATCGCATCAGTAGTAGAATCGGAGAGCCACGCCTTCCAGGAACCGCCGAGTCCTGCTGCCGATGCGGCATTGCTGCAGAGTTTATCCGCACCCGCGAGACCGGTCGCAGCAGAACCAGCACTCTTCAGGTCTGCAGTGAAGGTACCTTTTGTAACGAAGACCCGCTTTGCTCCTGCCGGCGGAGAGCCGGTCATCGAGTCGTGCGCGAAGTCCTGTTGACCTCCGTCGTTACCGGCAGGGGTGTCTGCGCCGCCGCAAGCAACAAGCGCGAACCCAATCCTGGCCATCTATTTCATGGGGTAGCGCTATCACATTTCTGATCCCTCTCACAACGCTGACGTGTACCCGCCGTTGAAGAGCGAGTTGTGTCTAGACTAGGCGGCCGAGGCCTCCTCGACCGTATTGAGGCGCGGGGGCAGCGGTACACCGAGCGCCTTGAGCAGGCTGGTGACCTCGGGGCAAAGCTCGGTGCTCTGGCGGTGTTACGGAGCGCCCCTGCTGATGGCGACGAAACTGCTCCACCGGTCCGTGGTTCGTTACGCGCGGTGCTCAGCGAACGCAGAGCCGATAGGGAGGACACGAGTAGCCTCCCTCTGGCGGGGCGTCGGTGCCATGGCTGCGCGGCCTCCGACGGGGAGGGATGACAGTGAGCGTCTAGGCGAAAGCGGACGCTACCCGTAGCGTAGCGAGATGTAGATGTGGATCGTCGCGATGACGGTGAGCGACACGGCCATCGGCACGTGGATCGCTTTCCAGCGCAAGAAGAGCGGCTCGAGGCGCGGCAACAAGACGCGACGACGCTCGAGTTGCTCGAGACGCATCGCGAGCTTGTAGGTGCGCTTGCGGAGCTTCCGCGCGCCGGGGCCGGTGATCGCGGCAGCGAGCGACCGACGTAGGCGCCGACCTCGGCCGCCGCGCGCGAAGTTGTCCTTCCACATCCAGAACAACGCGTAGACGCTGCCACCGACGGTGCGCGGGGGAGCTTGGGCCTGCGCGCGGAACGGCCCGTCGAGGCGTGCTTCGAATCCGGCGAGGCGGCGACGGTAGTCTTCGAACCAACCGTCGGCGACGCGCGCGCCTTGGTGCTCGATGCGGATCTTGCCGAGCTGGCGATCGACCTCGAGCGTCTCGACGGTAGCGACCGACGCGGCCTGCGGCAATTGCGTGGTGAGGTAGCGCCCGAGCAGACCCGACAGCAGCGTGACGATCATCGACCAGAACGCGAGCGACACCCAGTTGTCGAGCTTGGCGACGGAGTGCAGGAGTATGAAGGATGGACCGAGCACGCCCGACAACACGTGCCAGTCGAACCAATCGCGCAGTGAGCCCACATTGCGCATGAACGGCATGCGGCGCCGCCACACGTAGGCCATCCCCGTGATCATGAGCGCGGTGCCGACGTATCCGAGGTTCACGGCCAGCTCGCAACCGGGCCGGTAGCCGACCCGCTGGAGCGCCATCTCCGGATCGTAGCCATCGGACTTGGTGAGCAGGAGGTACGCGATCGATCGCGCAGGCAGGAATCTACGGAGCGCGATCTCCGCGCACACGACGAGGAAGGAGACAACGCCGACGAACCACCAGAAGTTGATGGAGAGGCGTCCGCGACGCGCGCGGGCGCGGCCGAGCTCCGGCAGCTGCGAGAGGCCCCGCTTCGCGAAGTGATCGACCTGGTTCAGCTCGTCGACGTCGACCCGCACGGTGCGATCGAACCCGGCGCGGGCCGTGGCCCTCGCCTGATCGGGCATCTGCGACACCACGTCCGACGGCGAGATCTCGATGAGCGCCCCCGTTGGACACGCCGAGATGCACGCTTGGTCCTCGTAGAAAGCGCAATGATCGCACTTGGAGGCGATGCGACGCAGCTGGGCTTTGCGGCCCGCACCGTCGCCGTGGCCCAGGGCATTCGCTTTCTCGAGACGCAGCTTGAGCTTCGGCTTGTCATCGAGCTCGTACATCTCGATGGCGTCGTACGGACACGCGACCGCGCACAGCGTGCAGCCCGTGCAGTTCGCCTCGTTGATCAGAACCTCTTGGCGCTGCGTATCGAACGAGATCGCGTCGAAGTTGCAGGGGTCGATGCAGCGCTGATCCGTGCAGGTGTGGCACGCATCGACGAAGTCGAGGTTGCCGAGGATGCGACCGTTCAAGGACAGGCGCTTGGCGCCATAGCGATCTTCGCAGGCCTTCTCGCAGGCGCCGCACTCGATACAAGCGTCGAGCTTGCGCACGCGCAACGTCATCGACACCGAGAGCCCGTGGCGAATGAAGAAGTCGGCGACGATCGCCTTCGACCCCACGGTGGCTTCTACCCGCGCTCGAGCCGACGCACCGGCGCGACGCAGGCGATCGGCCATGAATGGGAAGCTTTCGCGCCATCGCTCGGCGAGATCGCGCTCGATGGTGACCACGGTGACTGGCGTGACCGCGTAGATGCCGACCGTCTCATGGCGTCGCGCAGCGACGGAGACCTCGACGACGTCCCCTTCTTCGAAGGTTGCGAGGTTCTTCTCGGCAGCGCGAATGAGCGGGCCGGCCTTCGTGCGGCGACGGTGCTCCTTCTTGTCGAGCTTCTTCCCGATCATCGGGTTCGTGGTCAACAGCTTCTCCGCGACCTCACGCTCGATCTCGAGACGATCCGCCGGGAACTGCGCGAGCGCCACCTGGCCAGAGCGCACGAGCACGAGGCCACCACCGACGGGCAAGATGGTGTCGCGATCGACGCGCAACACCTGGAGCCGACCGTCCTGCAGCGCATCCCGAAGGGCGTCGTTGGGCAGACCGTCGAAGATCGGTGCCGTGCGGGCCTCGCGCCAGGCCCGCGTGTCGCTCCCGAGGGCACGCGCGTCTCGCGTGCCGATCGTCATCAGTTGATTGCCGCCGCTCGACTCGCCGGTGGGCAGCTTGATGAGGCCGCTCTTCTCTGCCACCGATTGGAACGCCCGCGGTAGCGCCTGCACCACCGATCGCACGATGCGGCGCACCACCGACTTCTCGGAGTCGGCAGAGAATTCGTCGGCGACGATCGCGTCGGAGAGTGACAGGGCTAGAGACGGGTCGCGCTCGGCCGCAGTGCGCACGCGCGTCTCGAGATCCTCGTCGAAGTTGCGCGACACTAGACGGCGGCTCAGCTGGAGCGCCGGCACAGCCTCTTTGAATTGCGGCATCGGCATCGGCTCGATCGGTCTCGGTGCCACGACACCGCGGGCCGCTGCCGCCTGCGGCTGGAGACGCACCGCACCGCCTTGACCCAGCTTGCGACGCGTCGGCATCACGCTGGTGAGGTCAGTAAGATCGACGTCGGCCGTCAAAAGGTCGAGCACCGCTGGGTCAGCGGTGGCCGCGGGCGGTGCCTGGAGCTTGGGCGAGTTGACCGAGAACGGGGCCAGATCGGCCGGGGCCTCGAACGAGTCCGAATCGGCAAACAACGGCTCGTCGTCACCGTCATCGGTCGCGTGGCGCGCCGATCGGTAGACGTTGGTGCGATCCATCGCCGGTTCGAGCGCGGCCTTGGCGCGGCGCGCCTCCCGCGGGACATTTTCCGCATGTTTGTCGTTCTGCGGACTTCGACGAGACGCCATTCGTGGCGCTCATTATATCGGCCCTTCTCGCAACACGCCACCCGCCCTGCGTCTCGTTTTGCGATAGCCGGTTGACAACTACGGGTGATGACGGGTAAACACGACGCCGTTTCAAATCGGGGCGTAGCGCAGCCTGGTAGCGCGTTCGGTTCGGGACCGAAAAGTCGGAGGTTCAAATCCTCTCGCCCCGACCAAGTTTCACTGCAAGTAGGGTCTGTTGAGTCGGCAAGTGAAGTTGCAGGTGAAGTAGTATTCGAAAAATCAGTCTGTAATGTGGGTAGTTAGGTGTGTGTGTGGCGGGGGGCTCGGTGTACCCCCATGGGGGGAACACCCGTTGGCTCATCAACTCAGTCTCCTTGTAGTCGATGATGATGTCGATGTCTGCACGTACCTCGAAGAGCTCCTGGCTCGCGACGGGTTCGCCGTTCAGACGTGTAACGACCCCGTCGAGGCCGTCGAGGCCGTCCGGCAAGGTGAGTTCCACATCTGCATCGTCGACCTGATGATGCCGCGGATCTCCGGCATCGACCTGCTCGGTCAGATCCGACGCGTCGACGACGACATCGCCGTGATCATCCTCACCGGCTATCCGTCGCTCGATACTGCGACCGCCTCCATCCAGCACGACGTCTCCGCCTACATCCGCAAGCCGTTCGACGTCGACGAGTTCCGCGGCATCATCAACCGCATCGCAAAGAAAAAGGGCCTCGTACTCCGTCGCGAGGACGAGCTGCACCAGACCATCGGCCGCATCATTCGCGAGCTGCGCAAGGAGCGAAGCCTCACGCTCAAGCAGATGTCGCGCCGCACGAAGCTCTCGGTCTCGCTCTTGTCGCAGATCGAGCGCGCCGAATCGTCAGCCTCGGTGTCGTCGCTGTTCAAGGTCTCGAGCGCGCTCGACGTCCCGATCACGCAGCTGTTCGGCGATTTCTAGTCTGCATCATGCCTCCCGCTTGGCTGTGGCTCGGCCTCGCGGCTAGTCTCGTGGCGTGTGAATCGGTGCCCGCCCCTCCTCCCGCCTGCTCGTCGTCGCAACCGGCCGGCGATCCGTTCGTCCGCGCCGAAGGCACCAACCTCTGTCTCGCAGGTGAGCGCTTTCGCTTCGTCGGCGTGAATCGATACGACTTGCTGTCGTCGTCGGTCGGGGCCTGTGGACGCAGCTACGACGAGGCCGCGATCGACAGACTCTGCGCCGAGGCCGCTGCGGCGGGGGCACGCGTGTTGCGCACCTGGGCATTCGCGCGCAGCGACCGTGCCGCGCTCGACCGTTTGCTGGTCGCCGCCAAGAAGTACGATCTGCGCCTGATCCTGACGCTCGAGAACGAGTGGCGAGACTGCACCGATCCCGATCCCTCGACGGCAGACGGTCGCAAAGGCGTCGCCTGGTTCACGAACGGTTGGCGCACCACCTTCGAGCCGCACGTGCAGGCGTTGGTGAACCGCTATCGAGACGAGCCGCAGATCCTCGCGTGGCAGATCATGAACGAAGCAGAGTGTCCGGACGCTGCCGTGTTGCGCCAGTTCGCCGTCGACGCGTCTACCCTCGTACGATCGCTGGCACCGCGTCACTTGATCTCACTCGGCACCATCGGCTCCGGTCAGGCCGG
>JAYUBF010000011.1:0-9006 GCA_043741435.1 Myxococcales bacterium | reverse complement strand
CGAGGGAGAATACTGGTGGTATTCGACCGAGGAGCGAGGAAGCCGACGAGGCCCGCAGCAGCGACGGCGAAGGGAGAAAGTGCTCAAGTCGAGGCTAGGGCGTGGGGGCGATCGCTACGGCTGCGTACAGATTCCGTTCGACGAGCACGACGAGCCGGAGAAGCAGCAGTCGTAGCCACCAGCACAATCCTGGCCCGGGGCGCGGCAGCAACGACCATCGGGACGGCACGCGGCGGCGGTGAAGCCCAGCACGAAGCTCCCGTTCTTGGTGCAGCAGTCGTCGTCGGTGCCGCAGGGATCTCCAGAGATCGCGCAGCAGTACTTCTGCGACGTCGTCGAAGGGTGGCTGTAGTCGCACAGCATGTTCGGGCAGCAGTCGTACGAGGCCTCGCAAGTGTGGCTCAGCTCGGCGTAGCAGCAGGTGTTCTGGGGACAGTACAAATCCGCTCCGCAATTCGCGGAGACGCCATCGCAGACGTCACCCGGTCCCCCGAGCGTCGTGTTGCCGTTGATGCACGTATGGTTGCTCGCACACGTCAGGCTCCCCTCGCAGTCGAGACTGTTCACGGTGTCGACGCAGGGCTGACTCAGTCCCTGCGGAAGACACGTCTTGGTGCCATTGACGTCGCACGCCATGGCGCCACAGCAATCCTTGCTGGTCTTGCAACTCTTGCCTTTGGGTTGACAGCAAGCGTTGGCTCCGGTGGACAGCAACGTGGCACAGATGGAATCGGCTCCGCAGCACTCGGCACCGCTGCCGCAGGTCGATCCGAACGCCTTGCAGGTCCCGGTACCGGTACCGGTTCCCCCGCCGGTCCCGGTGTAGTTGCATTTCCCCGAGTCCTGGTCGCAGTCCTCGCTGCAGCACTCGTCGTCGTTGAAGCAGTCATCGCCGGCGTCGATGCAGTCGCAGGTCGAGTCAGCGCCACACTCCATGAGGCCGCAGCAGGCGAAGCTGTTGCCCCCGCAAGCCTTGCCCTGGCCCACGCAGCACGCCGGCTTGATGGTGCCGTTCAGATCCTGTACGACCTCGAGACATTGCGGACCCGTGCAGCATTGCGCCGTGACCGAGCACAGCCCAGCGAGCTTCGTGCACATCTTGGCCGCGCACTTGCCGCTCTCGTCGCAAGCGAGACCGTTGTCGCAGTGCTTCGGGTTCGGGCAGCAGGCATCGCCCACCTTCGAGCAGCTCGTGACCTTCTGGCACTTGCCGCCGACGCAGGTGAGCGGCGAGTCGCACTTCGTCCCGCTCGTACGACAGTTGTTGCCCTCAGTGCCGGCCGTGCTGCCGACTGCGCACACGTTGCTGGCGTTGCAAGAGGCAGCTGTATCCGTGCACGTCTTTCCTGTGCAGCACGCCTTTCCCGTCGCACCGCAGTCCGTCGCGCAGATGTTCGCGGTCGAGCAGGTGAAGCCCGTATTGCACTTCTTCGTGGGGGTCTTCGCACAACACGCCTGGCCGGCGCCGCCACACGCGACGCACTTGTTGTTCGAATCGCACTCGCTGCCCGACGTGCACGTGCTACCCGAGCAGCAAGCGTTGCCGGCGGTGCAGTTCGACGTTGGTTTGTCGCACTTACCACTGGTGCTGCACGCGAGACCGGAGCAGCACTCGCTCGACGCCTTGCACGACGAGCCGCTTCCCGCGCAGCACTTGCGGTCGGTGCTGCAGGTGAGGCCCACGCAGCAGTCTTTGTTTTTCGTGCACGAGGTGCTGGGCTCGGCGCAGCACGTCTTGTCGCCGGCGCACTCGAGGCCGGCGTTGTCACACTGACCGTTCTTGCAGCAGTTCTCCGTCGCGGCACCGCAGTTGTCGGAGGTGTCGCGCATGTCCGGGCTGCTCTTCTTGCTCGACGGACCGGGGGGTGCCGGAACGCAGCCAACGAGCACGATCGCGAACAGACATGACGACCATAGGCTCTTCATCGACCGGTTCATCACGAGCATACGAGTGCCTCTGTTAGAGAAACTGACTCTAGTGGTACTGGCGCAGCGCGGGTACAGGCTGCAGCTGGGGCGGCATCATCTGGGCGCCGCCGCTCCGCGCGAGCTTGCGACGCGCCATCTTGCGCCACGGCAGCTCGCCGGCAGGGAGGGTGATGCCCGGCGTGCAAACCGCGGTCAGGCGCGGAAGCTCGGGCAGGTCGGGGCCGGCGACCGGCTCCGCGAGGTCGTCGATCTTCGAGGATGCGATGAACGCAGCCTCGGCCGCGGGCGAGAAGTCGGCGTGGTCGAAGTAGTCGAGCGCGAGCTGCGTCAGGTGGACGAGCCGACGCTCGGCACCCTCGTAGAACGCCCAGAAGTCGAAGACGCCGTTCTCGAAGTAGCGCAGACGCGTGCGCAGATCGTGGCGCATCACGTGCGAGTTGCGCGCGGCGATGGGCATTCCGACGAGGAGACCGAAGTGACGGAAGCTGCGCACCCAGTTACCCCACTGTCTGGGCTCCGGCGCGTCGCCGTAGGCGCCGCGGTACGCATCGGAAATGAACGACTGCAAGGCCGGCTCGACCCGCGCGGAGACGGCGGAGCCCGCCTTGGTGATGTTCGTCCAGCGACGGAACTCGGCCGTGCCGATCGGATCTTCGCCGTGGCGATCCACATGGAAGAACAGCGCGTGATATTTCTCCGTCACCCGGTGGTGCATGGACTCGTGACCGCCGAGCTCACGCGCATCGCGGCGCGCGCAGTAGTTCACGAGCGGGTGCAGCGCGAGATCGAGCGCGCAGTGCGACACGAGGCCCGCCACCAAGGCGAGACGCTCGTCGGGCAGCAGTCCCGGCGTGGTGCGCGCGGCACGGATGTACGAGGCAACGAAGCGGGCAGGCTCGACGGAGTGCATGCGATACGCCCACGGCTCGTCGACTGCGGGCGAGCCCAGTCCGTAGCGAATCGCCTCCACCATCATGTTCCCGTAGTACGGGAGGTCGTGAACGATGGAGCCGAGACGAACATAGGTGGGCTCGCGCTCGCAGGCTTGGCGGATTCGTTGCGGGAGGCGTTCGTCTTTGGCGATCGAAAGACCGAACGACAAGTGCAGCTGGGGAGCAGGCATGTATCCCTGCCATGTATCACGAATCAGAGGCGAATCCCACGTACCGCCCCGGGCTCCGTGCAGAATGGTTCATACGCCATGGATCTCGGCCCTCACACCGAGATCGCGCACTTCGGCGGCGACCTTCTCGAGTTCCGCGCCGGACCGCGCGCACTGGTATAGCACCGCCCCCTGCTTGGCCCGCGAGAGCGCGATGTGACGGCCTAGCCCACGGGATGCGCCGGTGAGTCAGACGGCGCGCGTCGCGAAGGAGGAAGGCCATGGGAGTAACCTACAGGTTTCTGTTACGGTATCCCGATGCGAATTCTGGCCCGGGTGGGTGTGGTGGTCGTCTTGTGGGCTGCGACGCCAGCGGAAGCGCAGACGCCTGCGCCAGCAGCTGCGCCTACACCTGTGATGGGCGCGCGCGAGCATTACCGCCGAGGCACCCAGCTCTACGACCTGCAGCGCTTCGATGAAGCGGCGCACGAGTACGAGGCGGCCTATCAGATAAAGGAGGACCCTGCCCTTCTCTTCAACATCGCCCAGTCGTATCGGTTCGCGAAGAAGTACGAGCCCGCGGCGGGCGCGTTTCGCTCGTACCTGCGACGCATGACCAACCCGCCGAATCGCGCGCAGGTGGAGACATGGTTGACCGAGCTGGTGAAGCTCGCCGCCGACGAGAAGAAGGCGGCCGAGGAACAAGCTCGCATCGCCGAGGAGCGGAAGCGTGCTGCCGAGGAGCAGATCCGCGTGCGCGAGCTCGCCGAGGCGCAAGCGAAGCTACGTGACGTGACAAGCATTGCGCGCCGCGAGCCGGACCTGATCGCGGCCGCTCGCTATCGCAAGATGAAGCTCGCCGGCATCGGCACGGCGGCAGCGGGTGGCGTGATCGCGATCGCGGGCGCAGGCCTGCTCGGCGGCGCCGGCGCCATCTCGAGCAGGTACAACAACCTCTCGACCACGACCACGACCTTCAATCCCAGCGACGAGGCTCGGTTCAAGACGTTCCGCCTCACCGGCGCCGTGCTCGTCGGCATCGGTGGCGCAGCTGCGATCGCGGGTGCGGTGGTCGCGGTGATCGCTTCGAAGAAAGAGAAAGAGGCGCGCTTCGCCTGGGCGCCATCGGTGGCGCCGGGATATGCCGGTCTCCTCGTCAGCGGAGGTTGGTGATGAAAAGCTCCACGAAAAGCCAAACGAAGAGCACGACGTCGCACCTGTTCGCCTTCTGTCTCAGCGTCGGCCTCGCGGCCGTAGCCGTCGCAGGCTGCGTGTTCGATCCACCGAACGGCAAGCTGCAGTGCAACGCCGGTGCGAAGCACTGTCCCGACAACTACGAGTGCGCGCAGGACAACTTTTGCTACAAGCGCGGCCAAGCGCCGTCGTTCGTGGACATGAGCATCGTAGAGGACATGGCGATCCCGAAGGTCGTGAAGCTACACGGCCAGACGTGCGACACGAGCACGGACCTCTGCGACAGCGGTGAGCCTTGCATCGACGGCGTCTGCTGCGAGAGCGCGTGCGCCGATCCGTGCAAGGCCTGCAACGTCGACGGTCAGCTCGGCAGCTGTGTCGCCGTCCCCGGCGGCAAGATGCCAGTGCACGGCTCGTGCAATGCCGAGGCGGTGAGCACCTGCGGCCACAGCGGCACCTGCGACGGCGCAGGTACTTGTGCGCTGTTCGCCGCGGGCACCGTCTGCGGCACGGGCGCATGCGACACCGGGACCGGTGACTTCCAGCCGTCCCCCGAGTGTGACGGCCTCGGGGTGTGCGCTCCTCTCGCTCCGTTCAACTGCAATCCGTACAAGTGCAAGGACGCCACGTCGTGCAACGGCCCTCCCTGCGCTGATTCGTCCACCTGCTCGGGCACCAACAGCTGCGTAAACATGAGCTGCGGTCTTCTCACCCTCGGGCGCAACTGCACCGCGGGCAATCAGTGCACGGGCGGCAACTGCGTCGACGGCGTGTGCTGCGACAGCACGTGCACCGGCCAGTGTGCGGCGTGTGATCTCCCGGACGGCACCGGTCAGAAGGGCCACTGTCAGCAGGTGATGGGCGTCCCGCGCGGCGCCCGCGCCGCTTGCACCGGCGCAACGACCACGTGTGGCGGCAGCTGCGGCACGAAGCAAGCCGCCTGCGACTACCCGAACACCGCGACGGCTTGCGGCTCGAGCTGCACCAACTCCACGACGGTGAACGCGGGTCTCTGCTCGGGCGCTGGCGCGTGCACGTTCACGCCGGCCACGTGCGCAGGCCACTTCGCGTGCGTCGGTACCGCGTGCAAGACGCAGTGCGCGGTCGACGGCGATTGCGACAACAAGTACTTCTGCAACACCACCAGCAAGCTCTGCGTATCGAAGTGCACCAACGCAACGCAGGACAACGGCGAGAGCGACATCGACTGTGGCGGCGCCAACTGCGCACCGTGCAAAGCGGATCTGATGTGCAACGTGGCCGCCGACTGCGCGAGCGGCGTGTGCTCGAACCCGATCATGGGTAGGTGCCGTGCAACGGTCAGCCCGCCGGGCTGGGACACCGTCTCGCAGGCGTCGATGAACTACGGCCGCGAGCGCCACCAGCTCGTCACGAGCAAGGGCAAGATGTACGCGATCGGCGGATACGAGTGGTACGTGAACAACGGCTATCGCGCGAGCCGTTCGTACGAGGTCTACACGCCGAGCTACCTCACCTCCAACAGCGGCGTCGGTGGCTGGACGCTGGGGCCGAGCCCGACGAGTGACCTGCAGCAAGGCTCCATCGACCTCGCAGCGGTCGCGCTGAACGATGGCACGATCCACACCATCGGTGGCTACTACGAAGGCATGCCGGACGTGGTCACCAAGAACCACTCGTACCTGCTGCCGCCGGCCACCACGTTCACCACGGGCACCATTGCAACCACCGCTCTCAGCGGGGGGCGTGCCGCGGTCGGCTCCGACGGTTCTGCATATTACGTCGGTGGCGGGCAGGCGCCCGACACGGCCTTCGCCTGTGTGAACTCGGTCTACAAGCTGACGGCGCCCAACACCTGGAGTGCGGGGCCCAGCATGCCGGGCGCCACGCGCTGCAACTTCGCGCTGGTGGCCGATTTGACCGGCACGCTGTGGGCCTTCTTCGGTCGCAACGCCACCAACGGCACCGCCGGGCTCACCGGGTACGCGAGCTGGAAGCCTGGCGACGCGACCTGGGTCGTGAACAACGGCGGCTATGCCGGCATGGGCTACAACAACACCGGCGCGCTGGGCACCGACGGGCGCATCTATCTCTACGGCGGACAGAACGCTGGCGCTCCGATCGCAGCCGATCGTCGCTGGACCCGTTGGAAGAGCAACGTCGGCCTCGAGTTCCTTCCCTCGCCGCCGGCGGGCATGGCCGTCGCGAGCGCAGCGGCGGCCCAGGGCCCCGACGGCCGCATCTACATCAACGGTGGCGTCCCCACCGTCGGTGGCTTGCCGTACGAGTACACCTCCGTCTGGGGCCCGAAGATCACGGTGTCCACGGTCACGCCAGCGTCGGGTGGCAGCGTGTTCGTCACGCTCAAGAACTTTGCTGCCGCCGCGATCGTGGACCTGTACTGGGACAACGTGGGCACGCCGATCACCTCCACGCCTGCGGTCACCGACGTGAACGGCAACTACACCGGCACGGTCACGTTCACCATCCCGACATCGACATCGACATCGGTGCACAGGATCATCGCGATGGATGCGAAGTCCGAGTACCCGGTCTGGGCCGTGGTCACGATCCCGTAGGCGCTATCGCCCGATCAGGCGGAGCAATCGATATGCGCTCGTGAGCTTGTAGTAGTTGAGCTCGTGCAACGCGATCAGCACGGGATGCCTGCCAGCAGCCACGCGGCGTGCGGCGTCGGCCTCTTCCCGAAACGAGCGATGGAAGTTGGCCGACGTCTTCGCGTCCGCGTACACGCGGAAGTACGCCTGCACCCGATCGAGGAAGTACGGCCTGGCCTTCTCCGCCATGCGCAGGAACAGGTGGTAGTCGAAGGCGTTGTGCATGTCGGCGTCGATCAGGCCGACGCGCTGCAGCAGCGAACGACGGAAGAACACCGTCGGTTGGTTGATGAAGTTCTCGATGAGGAGGCGCTCGTAGTGATAGTTGCGCATCCAGCACTCTTTGTAGCGCGTGACGAGCGAACGAATCTGGTTGCCGTCGCGATCGACGATCGGGCAGCGCCCGTACAACCACTGCACCTCCGGGTGCTCGGCGAACACCTGGCCTGCCGCGTGTAAGGCCCCGGGCGCGTAATAGTCGTCCGAGTTTATCCATCCGACGATCTCGCCGGACGTGCTCGCGAAGCCGGTGTTGAGAGCCGCTGCCTGGCCCCCATCGGGGCGCGAAACCCAGCGGAGCCGGTCGTCGTAGCGCTCGAGCAGCTGGACCGTGCCGTCGGTGGAGCCTCCGTCCATCACCAGATACTCGAGCTCTGGATAGCCCTCGTCGACCACCGAGCGAATCGTTTGCTCGATGAAGCCGACCTGATTGAACGACGGCGTGATGATGGAGAGCGAAGGCAAACGCAGCGGGATCATCATGCGGCGGTGTCTGGAGCCCGCTGTGGCTTCTGGCCCAGCTCTCGGTCGAGGCGCTCCTGCACGATCGCCAGCTCCTGGGTGAGCGCGACGGTGCGCATGTGCACCTTCGACAGCGTGATGAGCGCGCGCAGGTGCAAGAGCGCGAGCAGGCCCACGCTGACGGCGAAGAAGAAGTTCGACAGCAACGTGAAGCCCATCGCGCGCGCGAGGTTCGCGGTCTGATCCGGAAACAAGGCCATGAGCCCCAGGGCGCCGAGAAACGAGATGTACGACATGCTGCCTTGCAACATCAGGCGCTCGCGCAGCACGAGGCGCAGCAGCACGACAGCGACGAGGCCGCACACCGCGGCGAACACCCAGTACTTCGCGAGCTCGCTCATTCCAGATCTCCGCCCTCGATGGCGACCACCGACCTGCCGTCGCGTCGGCGGTTGCGAATGTAGGCCAGCAGCACGGCGACCGTCACCTTGATCATGTAGTACGCGGCGGCGAGGCCCGCGATGCTCGAGCGTCCGCCGAGGCGCTCGCGCATCTTCACGGGGACCTCGCGGGCGACGAGACCCGCGGCGCGCGCGACGGCGATCGACTCCGGCTCGGGGAAGTCGTACGGGTAGGTTTCGTCGAACAGGGCGAGCGCGCGGGGACCGAATACGCGAAAGCCCGACGTGGGGTCGCTCAACCGTGCCCCGGCGACCACGCGCAACACCAGGCGGAGCCAGCTGATGCCGACGCGGCGCATGAACGTGGAGCGATAGCCGTCGCGATGGATGAAACGCGATCCGATCAGGAGATCGGGTGCGTCCGGTGCCCGCATCGCCGCGAGCATCGCGGTGAGCTCGGCCGGCGGGTGCTGCCCGTCGCCGTCCATCTGCACGGCGCAGTCGAAGCCTTCGCGAAAGGCGACGTGCAAGCCCGATTGGACCGCGCCGCCGATCCCCAGATTGCCGCATAGCCGCAGAACGCGGACCTCCGCTTGCTTGGCCGTGCGCCACGTACCGTCGCGGGAGCCATCGTCGACCACCAGCAGCGAGATCTCGTCGCTGGTTCCAAGCGCGGCGATGGCGTCGCGCATCTCCACGAGCAGGCGCCCGAGGGCTTCCTCCTCGTTGAAGGCCGGTATGACGACGAGCACCCGCATGGCGGCGGGTATCTATACATCATGCCGCAGGGGATAACGTCAGCCGCGACGAGCAACGTAACGTAGCGTCGCGCTCTCTTGATTGATACGCAGGCATTCGCGCTGGCCTGGCCGACCACCCCCCGGCGAGGGTCTGTCGACCCGGACCAGCTGCCCACGCTCGGCGCACGTGGAATGCTCGAGCAGGCAGCTGGTGACTCATGCGCAGGGCACCACGGTGCGCTACGGCGTCGCAGTGTTTCGCAGCCTCGGTGGCGAAAGCCTCGAAGACTTCCCGATCCGCA
>JAYUBF010000010.1:0-26035 GCA_043741435.1 Myxococcales bacterium | reverse complement strand
GGATCACGATCCGCCCGTCTCCAGCGACCGCATCAGCACATCGGGTGGATCACAATCCCACCGCCTGGTGGATCCGGCTTAGGCGACCGCTGAAGGGTGCTGGGAACCTGGTAGTCAAAGCCACCGCTGTTGGTGAGAAACGTGACCTTGTTGCCCTGCTTGACGGCGCCTGTCCCCCGGCAACAACACCGTGATCTTCGTCGCATCGAACAGCCACGTGGCCGTATCGACCGAGAGCGTGGACAGGGATCGGTGCGGTCGAGCCCGTTCGGCTCGGTGACCCGCCCGTTCACGTCACGGCGCGACGGCGGGCTTCACCTGCTACGTCGTCGGTGGCAGCACGTGATCAGCACTCCCTTGTTTCCTGCGAACGATCGACCGCAGCGTAAATCGGCGGCCTCCACCGACAGCGAAACGCGGCACACAGGGGCCTACGAGTAGCGACCGGCGTGACACAGTGGAGCGCCTACCCCGGCAGGGTGACCACGAAGCAGGTGCCTTTGCCGAGCTCGCTCTCGACGGTGATGCGGCCGGCGTGCCGCTCCACGATGCCGTGCACGATGGATAGGCCGAGCCCCGCGCCCTTGCCGATCTCCTTCGTGGTGAAGAACGGATCGAAGATGCGCGGCAGCACCTCGGGTGGAATGCCTGGACCATCGTCACGCACCCGGACCTCGACCTCGTTGTTCTTGCGCTCGCCGATGATCGACACAGTGCCCTCGCCACGCTCGGCCGTGATGGCTTGCGCTGCGTTCGACAGGAGGTTCATGAACACCTGGTTGAGCGGGCCCGCGTGGCCGCGCACCTTGCCGATTCCCGCATAGCGCTTCTCGACGGTGATGCCGCGCAGGTGGTGGCGCAACAGGTCGAGTGAATCGTCGAGCGCGCGCTCTAGGTCCACGTCGGTCTGCCGGTCATCGTCGCCGCGCGAGTAGTTGTGGAGTGCCTGCACGATCTCCTTCGTGCGATTCGCGCCGCGCTGGATCACGCGCAACATGTCGTGAATTTCGTCGGTAGCCGCGGTGCTGCCGTCCTTCGCCGTCACCTCGGTGATGGCTTCTTGCAGCGGGCCTGCCGTGTTCACCACCGCGTTCACCGGGTTGTTGATCTCGTGCGCGATCCCGGCCACGAGACGACCCATGGAGGCCATCTTCTCGGATCGCACCAGCTCGTCCTGGGCGCGCCGCAGCTGCTCGAGCGCGTCCGCGAGCTCCCGGTTTCTGCGCTCGAGCTCGGCGGTGCGGCGGCTCACCTCTTGTTCGAGCGACAGGTTGATCTCCGTCGACGAGCGCAATCGCTCGGAGAGCGCACGGCGCATCTCTTCGAAAGAGAAGATGAGCCGCCCCACCTCATCGGCCTCGGCGGCGATCGAGCTCACGGGTCGCAAGAGATCGCCCCGCGCCATCGCTTCGGCGCGGCGCTCGAGATCACGAATGGGCCGCGTGAGATCGGCCGCCAACAAGAACACGATGCCGATGGACGCCCCCAGGAGCGCGATGAAGAACGCGATGAGCACCCGCAGCTGCGGCACGGTAGACGGACCTCGGCTGCGATAGCCTGGCAAGCACAGCGCCACCGAGCCCAGCTCTTGTATTCCCGTCGGCGTGTTGACCCGCAAGCGGGCATACGCGCCCGTCAGCTGCTGCCCCGTCAGCTCCATCGTGCCGTGATCGAGGCGGCGCAAGGCGGCGATGGTGGGCCCAGGCAACGCCGGGGGGGTGCGCTCCGTGCTCCCGATGGCGACGGGCGGTCGCCCCTCATCGGACGGTATCCAGTAGATGACGACCTGGTCGCGCACCGATCCGCGCGGCACCTGCTGTCGCGCCAGCGACGTGAGGTCGGACAGCAACGTGGCTTCGTCGTACTGGCCGCCCTTCTCGAGCGTGTCTTGCGCGCGATCACGGAGCTCGCTCAACGCCGCATTGAGGCGCAGTTCCCCTTCTCGTTGGATGAAGTCGGTGGCGAGCGTCTTGAACTGCATGAACGACCAGAACAAGCCGAGCACGCCGGAGAACAAGTTCACGGCGCCGAAGCCGACGAGCATCTTGCCGCGCAGCGACAGCGGTGTGCGTACCGTCTCCGGATCAGGGCGATGACGGGCGGAGACGTGTTGCAGGAACGGCCGCATCGTCGCGCGGTGCCACAACGCCTCGTACACCGCAGCACCGATGGTGACTGCGAGCGCTTCGCCAGCAAGGAGCGCCGCGTTCTCCAGATCGATGGAGAAGAACGCGACCGCTTGCAACGCCAGGAGCACGAGCCCGACGAGGCCAACGCCCGTCTTCACCAGCGCGAAAGAGTATGGCAACGACTGGGCGGCACGGAACGCACGCGGAGCCCGCGGATCGTCTCGCTTGGGCTGCAGCGATGGATCGGGCGACAGCGCTGCTTCGAGGTAGCTGTCGACGTCTTTGGCGAAGCGCCCGCCCAGCACACGCCACGCGAGCGCGATGAGGAGCAGCACCAACGGATAGAACGTCTGCAGACCGAGGTACTGCTCGAGGTTGATGGGGATGAAGAACGCGGTGAAGGCAGCGACACCGGCGATGGCGAGGGCGCTCGTCGAGAACGCGGCCAGGAACAAGCGCTCGTGGTAGCGATCGGCAAAGCGCCGCAGCGGCTCGAGGTCGGGCAAGATCGCTTCGCGCCAGGGCTCGACGAGACGGGCGTACCACGACAGGCGGAAGAGCCCGATGAGGAAGCCGTGCAGCGCGGCGACCACCAGCAAGGTGGCGACGCGCTCGCGGGCCAGATAGCCGAGGAGGTACAGCACCACGCCGACCGAGAGCGCGCTCACCGGCCACAGCGCGGCTCGCAGCTGGAACGCGCGTTGCGGGAGGGACAGCAACGCGCGACGACAGACATCGCGTTCGTCTTCGCGTAGCACCTCGCCCCGCGCGCGCCGCGTAAGTGCATCCGCGATCGGCCGCAGCCATAATGCGGTCGCGATGCGTGAGATGGGCGACAGGCACAGCGCCAGCACGATGCCGCCGGCGATGAACTCTCCGCGAATGGCCGGCATCACCGCGAACGAAGTCGGCCCGATGATGAGCGCGGCTTCGACGGTGGTGAGGATCAACTCGGCGAGATAGAAGCGCCTCCCGAGCGACCATGAGGATTGGGCCAAGGCCGACAAGGTAGCGGGCGCGACTTACTACGAGCAACCTGCTCTTGCCCTCCTGCGTGCCCCGAAATCAGTGGGGTCAGTTGACCTCGCCTCCTCGGTCATCCCTTCCCGCGCCTACTTTTCATCCAAACACCCAGATCAAATACGGATTCAAGGTGCGTTTCACAAATCGCGGTGCAGCCCCTCTGCGCCTCGGCTTCTCGACGAGTCTCAACACCTGGGACGAGACCTTCGAGGGCAGTCGCGTCAAGTAGCGCTTCAGCGCGACGCCGAGGTCATGGCCGGCGGCCGATCCGGACGCGTGAGCCACCACGCGAGCGCGATCAATAGCGCTTGGAGGGGGAGGCGCGCCCAGAACACCCAGCTCGGCGTATCGGTGGTGCCGAGCGGGATGTGGTTCATCGCTTGATTGATGTTCGCGGGGAACACCGCGAGGTAGAGCGCGATGAGACCGAAGGCAGCGGCCCGTCGGAAGAAAGGGATCAGCAGGCCCACGCCACCCGCGATCTCGGCGATGCCGGAGATGTACACGAGCAAGACCGGCTGAGGGAGCCACGCCGGCATGATGCGGACGAACGGCGACGGGTCGTACAGGTGCATCACACCCGCGGCCACCATCACCAACGCGAGCAGATAGCGAAGCGAGGTCTTCAATATCGGATCAGCCGCGGCGCAGCTCGGCGATCAGCGACTCGTGCGGACGCGCGATGAGCTCGCGACCGGCGAGGAGACCGCTCTTGATCATCAACTCGGCGGCGAGCAGCGCGGCCTCCACGTCGGCTTGATCGCCTTGTACCGTGAAGAACGCCTTGCCGCCGATCCCGTCGGCGAGGCGCAGCGCAACGAGGCGTACGTTGGCCGCCTTGCACGCGGCGTCGGCAGCGAGGAGGGTCGAGGCGACGCTGAAGGTCTCGATGATGCCCACGGCGTTGTCGTCGAGAATATCCCGTTGGCTGCGCAGCGCGGAGATCACCTGCGGCGCCACCTGCGCGAGCTGCAGGCGATCGACCAACGTGTCGTCGGCCGCAGCCACACCGGCGAGCATGGCCTCTTCCACGTCGGCAACGCCGCCGATGACGAGCGTGAGGTGCTTGCCGGGTGACACCGGCCGCGCGAGCACGAGCTCGACGGGCGCGCGCTTGCACGCGGCATCTGCCACCACGTGACCCCGCGCGATCGACGTGACCTCGATGAGCCCTATCGCATCGGCGGCATCGGACGCCCGCGCGTCCGGACCGACGCGCAGCGCCTCACCTGTTCGCTGCAGCAACGGCCCTATCACGACGGACTGGCCACGTGGGACTAGCTGCCGAGCTCGTACAGAGAGAGGAGCTCGCCATCGCCGGTCGAGGCCTCGTACGCTTGCGCGCCTTGCGCCGGCGGACGACCGTCGGGCGGCAGCGCATCGTAGGTCGACGCCTCGACGAGGTGGGTGACCCCGCGCTGCGTCGCGATCTGCGACAAGCGAAACATCCGATTCACCACCGGGCCGATCACGTCGAAGCCCTGCAGCTTCTCGGCGCCAAGGTCGCCGGCGAGCACACGACCCGAGCCGACGACCGTCGTGTAGTCGATGACGGGCATGTTGCCCGCGCGCGCGATGTCGTTCATCTCGTCGCGGGTGGCCACGCACTTCTGCAGTGCCCGAATCGCGTGCAGACGATGATCCGCGATGCCGACGAAAGCACACAGCACCCCGTCGCCACACAGCTTGATGACGCGACCATTCTCGGCCTTCACCACGCTCGCGATGTGCTCGTAGAACCGCGACAGCGTGATCGCGAGCTCGATGGTGGCGCCACGCTTCTTCGCGAGGCTGGAGAAGTCGCGGATGTCCGCCAACAGGATGGAGGCGTCCGACTCCTGGAGGAACAGCGTCGTCAAGTGAGCGGTCCCATGCGCTAGACGAACCGGAAGTAGTCTTGCAGCGTGCAGCGGCGCTCGCGGGTGAAGCTCACCGCGGTGGTGAGGCCTTCGCCCGTCGGAGAGGCGATCGTGAACGAGGTGTAGCCCTCGGACTCTGCACCGAGCCCGTTGAAGTTGGGACCGTTCTTCACGAAGATCGACGTGTTGATCGTGCGCGCCATCGCGGACAGCGCCTCGATGTGTGTCGAGTACATGCTCGCGGTGTGGCCGAAGCCATGCTCCACGCGCTTGGCGCCGGCAATCGCCGCGCTCACGTCGGGGTACCGCACGATGCCGATGACGGGCATGAGGAGCTCGTGCTGCACGAAGGGGTGATCTTCCGAGACTTCGGCCATCACCAGGCGACAGTCGTCGGATGCGTGCACGCCGATCTGCTTGAGGATGTGGTTGGCGTTCTTGCCGACGAAGTCTTTGTTGGGGTGATCGCCGTCGACCACGATCTTTTCCAGCTGGCTGATCTGGCGATCATTTAGGATGACGTTGCCTTCCTTCGCGAGCAGCTCTTTGAGCTTGTCCGCCACGGAGGCCACCACGAGGACTTCTTTTTCGTCGGTGCAGATGACGTTGTTGTCGAACGAAGCGCCGCGCGTGATGCCGCGGGCTGCGATCTCCAGGCGCGCCGTCTCGTCGACGACGACCGGTGGATTGCCGGGGCCGCCGCAGATCGCGCGCTTGCCCGAGGCCATGGCCGCCTTCACGACCCCTGGACCACCCGTGACCGCGAGGATGCGGATGAGCGGATGCTTCATCAGCGCGTTGGCGGACTCGATGGTGGGGTCAGCCACCGACGAGAGCAGGTTGAGCGGACCGCCCGCCGCGGTGATGGCCTCGTTGAGGAGGTGGATGAACCAGGAGCAGATGCGCTTCGCGCTCGGGTGCACGTTGAACACCACGGCGTTCCCGCCCGACACCATCCCGAGCCCGTTGTTGATGATCGTCTCCGTCGGGTTGGTCGTGGGCGTGATGGCACCGAACACGCCGAAGGGTGCGCGCTCGATCACGACCAGGCCGTGATCACCCGAGTAGCTGATGGGCCGCAGGATCTCCGGGCCCGGCGTCTTCTCGGCGCACAGCGTGTTCTTGGTGATCTTGTCTTCGACGCGGCCGAGGCCCGTTTCCTCGACGGCAAACTGCGCCAGCTCACGCACGTGCTTGAGCGTGACGGCGCGCATCGCGGCGACGACCTTGTGGCGCGTCTCCATCGACGAGCGCTCGAACTCCTCGAACGCCTTGCGCGCGGCCTTCGCCGCGGAGTCGACGTCGGGGAAGAGGCCCAAGCGACCGGCCGGAATGCGAGCGCCGCCGCGCTTTGGCCCCTCGAACCTCGGGGGAGGCGCAAACGGACGCGCTCGCTGCGCCGCACGATCCACGGCTTCGGCGGGCGAGCTGGGCAGGCCCGTCCCGAGACGGGCCATGACCTTCTCGACGATCTCCTGGATACGGTCTTCGCTGACTGGCGCTGACATGCTTTATCGACGGTGGTCCATCAGGCGTCGTTACCCTTGTCGTAGCGCGTGGAGCCGCTGGTCTCGACCTGGTCGACAATCGCCATGATCGTTGCGTCGACGGGCTTGTCCTTCGTGACCTTGGTCTGTCGTGCCGACGAGCCGGAGGCGTACATCACCATCTCACCCACGCCGGCACCGACGGCGTCGATGGCCACCACGATGCCGCCGCTCGGCTTGCCGTCGGCATCGCAAGCCTTCACCAGCAGGAACTTGAGCCCGACGAGCTCCTCTTCCTTGCGGCTCGACACCACGGTGCCGATCACTCTTCCCAGGATCATTGTGGGAGAGCGCTACTTGTTCTTGCCGCCGCCGTTGTCACTTCCCTGGCCCTGGCCTTGGCGACCAAGCGGGAGCGCCAGATCGATGTTGGCGTGGGGACGCGGGATCACGTGCACGGAGACCAGCTCACCGACGCGTTCGGCTGCGCGCTGACCGGCTTCGGTCGCGGCCTTCACGGCGGCGACGTCGCCACGGACGATGGCGGTGACGTAGCCCCCGCCGATTCGCTCGTAGCCCACGAGCTCGACGCGCGCGGCCTTCACCATTGCATCAGCGGCTTCGACCATTCCAACGAAGCCCTTGGTCTCGATCATTCCCAACGCATCAGACATCTACGGTCTCCTTGAGAGCTTGCTCTTTGCTTGCTTCTGCTACTTGTCGACGAACTTTTCGGACGCCTTGCCGGAGACACCCTCGATGGCGGCCATGGCCGCGCGCGAGGCCGAGTCGATCTCCGACTCACTGCCCGACATGTACAACCGGCCGAAGGCGCCATACGGCGTGACCGAGACCAGGTACACGTTCGCCGCCTTCTCCGCCTCGTTGGCCGCGAACGTGACGTACCCCGCCGGCTCGGTCTCGAGAATGAACAAGGACTGGCCGGGCAGGATCATCATGCCCTGCGAATTCCGGTTGATGAGCTGCGCCTGGTACGGTTCGATGGCGCGAATGATCTGGTGCGTGAGGATCTTGGGCTTGAGCCGCTCGTCTTCCGAGACGCCGAGGTGATCGAGGATGGCTTTGCCCGCTTGGCGAACCTCGCCTTGATCGGGAGCATGCACCTCGAGCAGGCCATAGGCTCGCTCGACGACCTGGATCGCCGGCACCACGTTCGTCGCCTTGAGGGCGATGTCGGTCACGCGGTTGATGGCGATGCCGGGCGCGATCTCGACGAAGAGCGAAGCCATGCCCGGCAGCGGAAGAAACCCGCGCGCGGTCTTACCGATGAAGCTCGCGAGCTGCGGTTGCAGCGCGTCGAGGAACGTATACGTACGCAGCGTCGTGGCCATCTGTCCTCGTTCGAAGTCGCGGCACCCTAGCATGCGGCTTTTCCTAGGATCAAGCGGCGCCACGAGGAGAATTCGACCTCGGCTGCTTGCGTTTCTCCTGCTGACCGGCGTGATCGCGATTCAGTATCCGGGCGTACTGGTGGGCCGGGTGTTCTTCTTCGAAGACATCGCGGCCTACTTCGAACCGCTGTGGACCGAGGCTGCGCGCCAAATGCGAGCAGGCCACGTGCCGAGCTGGGCACCAGGCGCCTGGAGCGGCCAGCCGCTGCTCGGCGATCCGCAGATCGGAGTCTTTTACCCGCTGCACTGGCTGTGGCTCGTGCTCGCACCCCTGCGCGTGTACGCGATCTCGGTGCCACTCCACGCGTTCATCGCGGGCGCAGGCATGTACGCATCAGCGCGGGAATCGGGGCGGTCGGCCCCCGCAGCGACGGCCGCAGCGATCGCTCTCGCGTTGTCCGCGTTCTACGTTCTCGAAGCGCGCCACATCATGTTCCTCGCCTCGGCCGCATGGGTCCCTTGGCTGCTGTGGGCGATCGAGCGCACGGTGCGCCGCGGTCGGTGGAGCGACGTGGCGTGGGTCGCGCTCTTCGGTGCGCTGGCGCTGCTCGGCGGCGGCTGGTCCATGCTGGTGTTCGCAGCGCCACCGCTCGCGGTGTTCACCGTGACGCGCCTCCGTTCGGGCCGTCCGATCCTGCTCCTCGTCGCTGGTACGATCTTGGCCATCGGCCTTTCGGCGGTACAGTTGCTGCCGGCCTTCGCGCACACCGCGGTGTCGCCGCGCGCGCTGCCACTGTCGGACGCGTTCGCCGGTAGCTTTTCGTGGCCGTCGTTGCGCTATGCCGTGAGCTTGGCGTTGCCGCTGTGGTTCGGCGACGAAGCGCAAGGCACGTATCGCGGCGCTGGCGACCAGTGGGAGCTCTGTGGCTATGGGATGGGACTCGTCGCTGCTGCACTGGCGATGTGGGCGCTCTTCACGGCGCGACGCCGCGGTCGGGAGCGGCTGGGCTACGTGCTGGTGCTGGGGCTGTCCCTGGTGCTGGCGCTGGGCGAGCACGGTCCCTGCTGGCGCGCGTGGCGTGCATTGCCGTTGCTGGCGCGTTTGCGCTGTCCGGCGCGCGTGTTGTTCGCGTTCACGGTGGTGCTCCCGATTTTGTTGGCGCGAGGCGTCGATCGCTTGGCGGCGCTCACCCGTCTCCGACTTCACTGGAGATCACGCTGGACCTGGCTCGTTCCGTTGGCGATCGCAGGCGAGCTGCTCGGTACCTTTCGCGCCGACAACCCCACCGTGCCGTTGGCTGCCACCGAGATCACCCCCGAGGTGTTGCGTGACGGCCCCCCACCGGACGGTCGCACGCTGCTCGACGTCCACCTCGGCCAACCCTTCCACAACGGCGGGCTGCGCTGGGGCTTCGACTCGCCGGGCGGGTACAGCTCGCTGCCGCTGTGGCGCTACCTACACATGCTCTGGATCGCGAACCACAACGCGCCCTATCCTGGCTGGCCGTTGCCGCGGCTCTCCCACGACCTCACCGCGCAGGGCCTGTGGACGCTGTCGTCGCCGATCGTCGATCTATTGAACGTGCGTTGGCTGGTCGCCCCGCGCACGCATCCGCCGGCTGGGTCGGGCTGGGCGCTCGTGAAGCGTGGCGAAGATCGCGTGGACCTCTGGCGCAACGACGAGGCTCTCGCGCGCCGATTCGTGGTGTACGAAGAAGCTCGCGTGGCAGACGAAGCGGAAGCGGCGCTCGCGATCGCCGATCCGGCTTTCTCGTTCGCACGCACAGCGGTCGTCGAGCAGCCGTCGCTTGGTCCGGCCGGGCTGCTCGTGTTCTCCGAGCCGTACGATCCCAGCTTCACGGTCAACGTCGACGGTGAGCGTGCTGCCCTCTTGCGCGTGGACTACGCGCTCATGGGGGTGGCGCTGCCGCGACCCGAGGCGCGCGTCGAGCTGGTGCGCGTCGATCGACCGTTGCGACTCGGGGCGCTCGTGACGGTGCTCTCGCTCGTCGTGTTGCTGCTGCTCGTTGGAGCGGGTGCAAGACGAGGCGCGCCGTCGTGCTAACGACGCGCTGTACCGGACGTCGACGAGGTCTGCAGGTGGTGTGCGTGCAGTGGCTCGGACTCATCGTGCAGCTGGCCGTGCCAGCGACGGAAGCCGACACGAAGCGCCAGGTTCTCCTCCGTCACCGCGCGATGCTTCACGTAGAACGCCTCTTCGACGTCGGCTTCTTTGCCGCGCTTCAGATCGCGGAGCGCGAGCGAACGCTGATAGTGGCCGTCTTCCGACTCGGGATCGATGCGCAGGAGCTCATCGGCCGCAGCGATCGCCCCGTCCGCGTCACCCGCCAACCCACGAGCACGCGCGAGCAACGACAGGGACGCGGGATCGGTGGGCAGCCGTTTCGCGAGGCGCTCCGCCGATGCGCGTGCCGCCTCGTGGCGATATGCCTTGAGGAGCGCGACGGTGGACAAGTAGTACGCGGCCGGATGATCGGGCGACAGCGAGAGCGCGAGCTCTGCCTGCTGCAACACCTCGTCGGTTTGGCCCAGCACGAGCGCGAGACGCGCGCGGCCCAACGCAGGTTCCACGCGCTTTGGCTCCCGCTCCGCGGCGCACTGCAACCATGCATCCGCTTCGTCGGCGTGATCGACCAGCGCGGCGGCGAGGGCGAGCCCGTGGTTCAGCACCTGGTCCCAGGGCAACGTGCGACACCGATCAGCGACGGGCGCGCGCTTGGCCGGCACGTCGACCTCTGCGTTCGCCATCTCCACCACGGGCGCGCTCTCGCAATCGTGGCGCACCTTCTCGTCGGGGATCTGCGCGCACGAGAAGCGCAGGTACTCCGCGCTGAACTTGCGATAGAGCAGCCGCGCGCGCACGCGACGGGTGGACTTGGGCAGCTCGTAGCGCACCGCCTGTGGATCGCCCGGGTTCAGCGCGTTGTCGTACACCACGCCGCGCGCATGTTGCACGTCGCGGAACGGGAGCGGCACACCGTCGGGGCCCACCATCTGCGCGCGCACCAGGTGCGCTTCCTTGCCGAGCGCGGGCGGGCCCCTTCCGTCCTCGCGGAGCGCGCCACTCTCGCCGACGAGCTTGCCCTGCGCATCGAGCGCGCGCACCTCGAGCCACACCTCGTTCGAGTCCATGGTGCCGCTCGGGAAGCGGTGGCCCACCCCGCGGCTGCGCATCACCACGTCGAGCTCACCGCCATCGGCGAGCAAGAGATCGAGCGACACCCGATCGCGCAGGAACGCTTCCACGCGCTTCTCCTGCTCGGCATCACCGCGCAGGTGCGGTAACGCGGTGTTCGCGCCGAGGAAGCGATGCGAGCGGATTCGCTTCACACCGTCGCTGCCGGCCTTCGCAGCGGCATCACCGAGCGACGAGGCTTCGAGCGGCATGTGGCAGTCCTGGCAGCGCTGCGTGCTGGGCGCGCGATGAATGGCCGACGATCCTGCGCCCGCGATCGAGCTCCCGAGGAAGGGATAGAGATCGTCTTGGCCGCGCAGCCAACGCACGCTCGTGACCTCGGGCGTGAGGCCCACGCGATGGCACGTCCCGCAGAAGTCGGACGTGGCGAGCGTCGCGGGCCGCAGGCGCGCCTTGTGCTCGGGCCCGCTCGGCGACCAGGGTGCAAGCCTGGCGATGAAGCCGCCGTTTCCGCTGTGCGAAGGGTGATCAGCGATGGAGTGACACGTGAGGCAGACGATGCCCGCCTGGGCTTCGCGCGTGCGGCGATCGATCTCGCCATCGATGCGACCCGAGAGAACGAGCGCAGGGTCGTGACACGCGGCACAGAAGCGGCTGGCGACGAAGCCCTTCTCGTGGCGAAAGGCTTCGACCGCTGCGCTGTAGTACGGATTGTTGAACGAAGCGAAGCGATGCGCGGAGGCCGACCACTGCGCCGCCGCGTCGGCATGACAGCTCGCGCATTGCGAGACGCCCACGGGATCACCGGCCCAGAAGCCAATCTTCTCGACGGCACGCGCCACCGCCGAGCGGTCGAAGTCGTCGAAGGCGTCGTTGCCGAGGAGCCGGGGCAAGATGTCGAGCCCCGAGGGCACGAAATCGGCTGCGCGAACCGTGTCGGGTGCGATCGCCCCCGCCAGGCACAACAGACCGACGATCGCGGATCGGCTCATCTCGCCGCTTCGCTACTGCGGCGCGCTCGTACGACGCGGTGGTGGTTGACCCGCGATGCCGAGCGTCGGCACCGGCGATCGCACGACGTTCTTCAGCGTCAGCTTGCCGCGCTCGGCCGTGGCGAGGCCCTTCGCCGCGGACGCGGGCGGGTGGTAACCGCCGCTCGAGTAGCCTTGTCCAGGGGGTCCCCCCCAGCGCTCGTACTTCGGGTCCGTGCAGGCGACGGCGCCCTTCCAGTAGTGACGGATGATGTAGCGGCCCTGGAAGTTGCTGATGCCGCCCTCCAGGACCTTGGCGCCCGCATCTGCCGACTTGCCGTTCCAGTCGGCGCGACCGCCCCACACAGGCTTCGCTTCCTTGAAGAGCAGGTCGTCCGACAAGCTGGTGCGGTCGTAGCGTGCATGGAGCCGCGTGAGGATCCACGGCGAGTACCCCATGCCGTTGTATCGACCGTGGTAGCCATCGCCACCACTGCCACCGAGGGTGGTGATGTCTTGCGGCGACAGCGGCTCCGTCGGACACGGGTCGCACGAGGTGGTTTGCCACGCGTACTCGGTGACCACGGCCTTGTTCTGCCGTGGTGCGAGCGTGGCGTCGAAGAGCTCGGCGTAGAAGGCAGCGAAGTCTTTGCGCACCTCGTCCATTACCTCGAGGTTGGTGGGGATGAAGACGTTGGGGTAGTTCGCCACCTCGTAGCGCGCATTCGGCGACAGGAAGTAGACGATGAGGTCCTGCTTCGACTCGGCGTTCAGCAGCCCGAGGCGCACCGGCAAGCGGATCTCGCTCGACTCGTACGTCACGCGCAGCGGAGACAGCTGTGCCACGCCCTGCTCGTTGCGCTTGACCTTCTTGATGTCGATCTTCGCGACGAAGAACTTCATCTGACTCCGCACGTACGGCGCGAGCGCTTCGGCCGCGCCCTTCGGGATGGTGTACTTGCGCTCGCGCAGCCAGGTCTCGAGGCCGCCGGATTCTTTCGCCGACAAGATGAGGATTTCGTACTCACCGACGACGAACTGCGCCTCGATCTTCACGCCATGAGAGCCGTCACTCGACTCCGAGCGGCGCTCAGACTTGGCCACCGCCATACTCGGCGGCGCTGCCTTCGACGGCATCGGCAGCTCGGGCGCGCAGGGATCATGTTCCCAGTACTCGACGAGTCGCGGGGCGGACAGTGCGTCGATGTGCTCGAACACGTTGAGCGGCAGCGTCTTCACGTCCTCCTTCTTGAGGACGACCGGCACCGGCACCACCATCGCGAAGTTCTCGGGGGGACCCTTGTAGGTGTTCGACATGGTCATCGCGGTGCGATTGCCATCGCGCACGATGGCCACCTGCGAAGCGTTGTTGCTGAGCTTCTCGTTGGAGCCGGCAACGAAGAACCCGCAGAAAGCAGAGCTCCTTTGCTCCGCGCCCGAGAACGTCAACAACGCGATCACACAACCCAACACGCGCACACGCACAGTCATCACACCCTCCGTCAGTTGTCGTTGAACGCAGCACCGTATCATGTCGGTCTACGAGATCGACCGACGGGCGTCATGACTGTCGTTGACCCCGCGAGTCCCGACGGATACGACTCGTTGCCATGAAGCCGACCCTGCTCGCCCTCTTCGCGATGGTTGCCCTGGCCGCGTGCCACGACGACGGAAGCGCACCGTCGGATCAAGGCATTTCCGGGGACGGCGCCGTGTCGAGCACCGATGGGGGAGGCAACCCGGTCTTCGACCTCGCGTCGAGCTGTGGCCGGGTCGCGCGGGCTGACGACGCGACGCGCTACATCGTGGTGTCGCACCCGTTCGCGGCCACCACCGGAGACAAGTCGCCCGACTTCGAGCTCCTGACGTTGCCCTCGTCGGGCACCATCACGCAGCCGAAGCTGCACTTTCAGCTCGGCATCGCGAACTCGGGCGACATCGTGTTCACCCCCGATGGTCAATTCGGTTACGTCGTCGAGGACGACGGCTCGATCGGAATCTTCCGGATCTCCAGCGCCGGCATGCCCACCGTGGTCCAAGCGGCGTTCATCCCCGGGTTCAGCGCATCACGGCTGTGGGTCTCGCCGAGTGGTGACCAGCTGTACGGCCTCGACTCCGAGACCAGCAACAACCACGGTGGCGTATATCAAATGACGATCGCATGCGATGGCACGCTCAACGCGGCGACGTTGCTGAGCGCCGCCGATCTCCCCTACGCCGCGCTGCCGCTTGCGAGCGGCAACGTGGGCCTCTATGCGCATGCGCTCTCGGGCGCCGCCGCCACCGAGACGGTGCACCTCGTCACGCTGGGGCCGCCGTTCCAGCGCCAAGCCAGCGCGGTCGGGTTCGCGGATGCCACCGATGAAGCGATCGTGGCAGGTGCGGCGTCGACCACCGACGGGCGGTATCTTCTGTTCGGCGACAACAGCCAGTTCTCGTCGGTCGACAACCGCATCACCGTCGTCGAGGTCACCAGCACGGGCATGCGCTTCGCCCAGCTGCTCACGCCGGTCCTCGACCCGGTTTCGATCGTCGCGTCGCCCTATGGCAACGCGATGCTGGTGAGCTCGGGCTTCGAGAATGCGTTCCTCACGCTCGCCTACGACGCGGCCAACGCCACCACGCCGTTCCTCAACAAAGGCCCCATCACGTACCTGGGTGCGAAGCCCGAGCTCCCGGGCACCGCAATCGCCATCACGCGCGGCACGCTGAAGGGCAAGGTGTACGTGGGCGAGACGCTGGGCATTCGCCAGCTGCGCTTCGAGACGAACGGGAGCATCACCGATCTCGGCAAGTTCTCCGTCGGTACCGGAAAAACGGCGATCGTCGGCACGATCGGCATCACGCCCTAGCGGCCGCCCTATTGGTTAGGGCGAGCTGCGCTTACCGATGCCGAGCGCTGGCGCGGATCCACGCACGAGCTTTTCCAGCTGGATGCCGGCGGGCGGAGCCTCGCTGTTGCCCATCGCCACGGACGGCGATGGTGAACGCCCATCGGGTGGACCGCCCCATACGCCACGCTGTGGCTGCTCGCAGGTGAGCTTCTTTGGCCAGTAGTGGCGCACCACGTAGCGACCCTGGAAGTTGTTCACCGGATCGACCTTCGCGACCTGCGGCCCACCCCCGTCTGCCCTCTCGGCGCGACCGCCTGCCATGGGCCGAGCGATGCGGAAGAGCAAGTCCTCGGAGAGCGTCTCGTGGCTGTAGCGGGTGTGGAGGCGCGTCACGACCCACGAGCCCTCGGAGTCGCCCAGACGATTTGCGCCAAGCGTCGCGATCTCGCGCGGGTCGAGGGTCGGACCGGGGCACGGGTCGCAGCTCGCCGTGTCCCACGCGTACTCCGTGACCACGGCCCGGTTGTTGTTGCGACGCAGCGTCTCGTCGAACATCGCGGCATAAAACGCGTGGAACATCTTCTTCGCCGCAGTGGTGAGCTCGAGGTTGGTTGGGATGAACACGTTCTTGTAGTTCGCGACCTCGAAACGCTTCGTCTGGTGGAGCACGTAGACGAGGAGGTCTTGTGCCGTGCCCGAGTTGAGGAGGCCGAGGCGCACGGGCAGCCGCAGCTCCGGTGACTCGAAGCTGAACTGGAGCGGCGACAGGACGGCTTGCTGCTTGCCGTCGAGCTTCACCTTCTTCACGTCGACCTTGGCGACGAAGAACTTTTGCTGCGACTGGATGTACGGGCGCATCGCTTCTTCGGCACCGACGGGGATGTTGTAGTGATTGGCGCGCAGCCAGCCGTCGAGCCCCTGAGAGTCTTCGGCCGACAGCACTACGATCTCGTACTCGCCGCGGGTGAACTGCGCCTCGATCTTCACGTGGTACTGGGCCGCTTCACCCTCGTCTCTGCTCACCCTGGCCTTTGACATCGGCATCGCATCTCCGCGACGGCTCAACGTGTCGTCCTTCGGAGAGACCGGCTCGCAGGGATCTTGCTCCCAGTACTCGACGAGGCGCGGGGCCGTGAGCTGCTCGATGTGCTTGAACACCGACGGTGCGAGCGTTTTCACCTGATCCTTTTTCAGCACCACCGGCACGGGAATCACCATCGCGAAGTCGGCCGCTGGACCCTGGTAGGTGTTCGACATCGTCATCACCGTGCGGTTGCCCTTGCGCATGAGGACGACCTGGCTTGCATTCGCGACGAGCTTTTGATCGGAGCCGGAGACGAAGAAGCCGCAGAACGCGGCGGCGGGCCGTGCGACCGACGTCAGCACGAGCAGGACGAACAACGAGAACACACGCATGAAAAAGTCCTCCAGCCGCAAGAGTACGCAGCAGGAGGGCCGGTAGGTCTACCGATTGTCAGATCGCGGCGCGGGGACGGCCGGCGTTGCGCCAGACTTCTTCGAACTCCGCGGTGCGCTCGTAGAAGCCTTCCATGCGCGAGCGCACCTCGTGCGCGATGTCGCGCACGGCGGGATCTTCGCGCGACAAGGCCGTGGTGTACGCGCGCCAGTAGGCAATCTGCGCGCGCTCGTACCGTAGGAACGTCGGGAGCGTGAGATCGCGCTCGCGCTCGCGACGATAGGCGCGATAGGCGCGATAGGCGCGCGTCATCTCTTCCCACTCGCGCTGTGCGGCCGTCCCGGCCCGCGCGTGCGGATTGTCGGGAACCAAACGGTGCTCAGTTCGTTCACGCTCGAGCGCCAGCTCGAAGGCAAGGTCGTCTCCGACGGCACGATCGGCCCACCATACCTCGTGCGGCAGCCCCTCGGCCTCGTAGGTAGCCTCCACCTTCTCGTTCCAGGTGTCGATGATCTTCGCATCGAGATCGACCATGCGTCCGTGGAACGGTGCCCAGGCATTCGAACCCTAGGCACCCGCCGCGGCGACCGCAGGCGCGGCCTCCACGGCGAGGCTGCGGTGTCGGTCGGCGATCTGTTTACAGAACGCCGACCAACGCTGCCGCGCGTCAGAAGCTGATGTCGACATCGGCCTTGGCGCCGGGGTGACGCGCTTCGACCTGCTTTTGCACCGCGTCCATGATCTCGCCGGTCTTGCCCTTGTAGACGCTCATGTGGCCGCGCTCGATGTGATAGCCCATGAAGACGCCGAGGTCGGTCCAATCGACGACGGTGAGCCCGAGGGCCTTGAGCGCCGCCTGCGGATCCGTGCCCTGCTTGCAGGCGATCGAGTTTTCACAGATGAGCTCGAAGTACTTCTCGATTGTCATCGGCAGCGGGAGCTTGAGATCGCGGTTCTCGGTGCGAGCTGCCGTCGCCTCGCGCGCGAGGTCGCCATACTTTCCCTTCGACGCGTTCTGGAAGGCGGCACCGTACACCGTCGCAATCGCGAACGTGGTGTCACGCGCCATGCGGGCATTCCACTCCGCGCTGGCCTCTTGCCACGCGGCTTGGCTCACCCCTTGGCCTCGCAGCATGTCGGTGAGGTTCGCACCGGAGATGAGCGCGGCGTTCGTCGCGGCCCACGACTCGAGCGAGATGCCAGCGACCGGCGCCATCTCACCGCTCGCCGCCTTCGCCGCGACCTGGTTGCCCATGTACTGCTGCGTCACCGTCTGTCGATAGTTCGCCTCGCGCTGCATGGCGTTCTCGATGGAACCGTACTTGTGGCCCAGGACCTCGTAGCAGATGTCACGCACGCCCTGCCAGTGGAGGCGGTCGTGGATCCCGTAGGTCTCCATGATCTCGGCGCGCGATTCATCGGTTCCGCCCATGAGGCCTTCCGACTCCATGTGCTGCACGGCGCGGAAGAACGCGTCCTCGTCGTTCTCCGGGTCGAAGCCCGCCGTGTCGTGCGAGAGACAGCCGCAGGGCAGTGCATGGGAGCCACCGGACTGCTCTTCGCTTTCCTCATCGGCGGCCTGCATCTTTTCCTGATCTTCTTGCTCTTCGTGTTGCTCTTCTTGCACGGCAGGCGGAGCTGCGGCGGTGGCGACGGCTTTCTTGATCGAATCGAAAAATCCCATGTTGGCTCCTTGGCCCGACGAGGGCCGTTGGTCGTGCACGCGTGCAAAGAAGTAGAGCGCGAGATCAGCCCACGCTCCACAAGAATCCCGCAACGATCATCCAAATGCCGAGGCCGATCGCAGCGAGGCCGAGGCGACCTTGATGCGGTGCGAGCTTGGCGAGCGTCTCGTCCATCTTCACGCTGGCGGTGGGGTTCTTGATGAAGGTCTTGAGGACGCCGATGCCAAGGATGAGACCGAGCGAAGCTTGGAGCACGGAGTCGGCGAGGAACGTCACCCAGTAGATGGGCCAGTGCGCGAGCCAGCCGAGGTTGAGGACGGAAGACACGACGCCCCACACGCCCCACAGCGCGGACACTGCGCCGATCCAGCCCTGATACGGTGCGAGCTTACCGATCAGCTCTTTTGCGTTCGGCTTGCTGGCCACGATGAGAGAGGCGGCGCCGAGCACGCCGAGAACGATGAGCCAAAGTCCGTTGATGAGTCCCATGTAATGCGCTCCTTGTTTTCCGGATCGAGCAGCGAATTGCTGCCCTGATACCTCCAGACGAAGGTCGCGCAACGGCGTCGCAAAGCTTCTAAATACATCAATGATTTTGAAGACCAACCGCCGCGAGCTATTCCTCGTCGGGCTTCAAGACGCGTCGCAGGCTCACGTCCATCTGGCTCTGGATGAGCCGAAAAACGGACTCCATATCGCCACGTTGTGCATCGAGCCGCGCCATCATCCGCGCGTGAACTTCAGTGGTGAGGCGCGCGCGTGCGGCATCCACCCAGCGCGCAGCAGTGGCGCGATGCACACGATAGATGGCGCCGATGGAATCGATGCTCAGGTCGTGCAGCAGTTGATGACGAAGTAGGTTTCGCTCGCGCGGCGACAACGCGGTGAGCGCGTCTTCGAAGGCCGCGCGAAACTCGTGCTTGTAGCGCTGCTTGAGGAGCGCGAGCTCGGGATCGTCGGCTTGCAACGGCAGTGCATCGGCCATCGATTGCGGCAGCGAAGTCTCCTTGCGCTGCTTGCGCAGCAGATCGAGCGCGAGTCGTACCGCAACGACCCGCAGCCATCCGCGCAGATCACCACTGCCGCGGTACCGCATGAGCCGGGGCGGGGCGCCGTCCTTCGGCAGGAAGAGCTGTTCCCGCAACATGCCCTGCACTTCGGTCGCGATCGCAGCCGGCACGTCGGCGCGCACCAACACGTCGGAAAGCTCCTTCACGTAGGCATCGTCCATGCGGCCGATGGCGCGCGGGTCACCCGTCAGACAGGCGCACACGAGGTAGAGCTCACTCGCGTGGGCCTCACATGCACTGGGTCCGCCCCGCTCGGCGATGCACGCATCGAAGCGTGCCTCGTCGAGAACGATGCCGGGAAAGGCTGCCCGGCCGGCGTGATACGCATCGTGCGATGGCAAACGGTCAGTCGGCATCTTGGGCATCGTCTTCGGCCGTGAGGTGAGTCGAGGACACGGCGTGCGCGCGCATCCACTTGTCGACGGCATCCGCGCTGGCGCGATCCTGAACATCGAAGCTGCCACGTGCGGATACGAACAGCGAGAGCGCTCGACGCCGATCGATCTTGCCATCCCACAACGCACGCGCGAGCGGGAACGTGATCTCGGGCTTCGCTTCGATCCCGCGTGCGGGCAACGACAGCGCGCGTTCGAGCAGCGGCACCGCATCTTTCGCATCGCCCCGCGCGAGCTCCACCTCCGCGAGTTCCACGAGAGGCAACGCCAGCCAGGCATTCTTGCGGCCGTAGGCGGCCTCGCCGATGCGCAGGGCTTCTTGATCCTCGACGCGCGCACGATCGAGCGCGCCGGCCAGGCGAAGCTGTCGGCCGAGCTGAAGATGCGCCGCGGCCACGCTCGGGTGGCGGGGGCCTAGCGACTTCACGCGCAGATCGATGGCGCGCTCGAGCCAACGCCGCGCTTCGTCCTTGCGCGCGAGAACGCCCAGCGTCGCGCCGAGCTGCTCCATCACGTCGGCGAGATCCGGATGCAGGGGTCCAAGCGCCGACTCCAGCACGCGCAGCGATCGCTCGTAGTAACCGAGCGCGTCGGCCGCGCGGCCACCGTCGCGCGCTACTTTGCCGAGGCTGAGCAACGTCGTGCCCACATCGCGATGGCGTCCATCGAGCACGTGCTCTCGGGTCTCGAGTGCAATCTCGAGATCTCGGCGCGCATCGGCCCAGCGAGCGAGCGAGCCGAGGATGCGGCCGCGGGCATCGAGCACCCGGGCGCGCAGCAAGGGGTCGTCGGAAATGCGGCCCAGTCCGGCGGCTGCCAGCTCGACCCAGCGCAGCGCTTCGGCGTGACGACCAAGACCATCGATGACGATCGCGAGCGCTACCCGGGCTTCGGCGGCACCCCGATCGTCACGGCCTCGCTCTGCTTCGAGCACCGCTTGCGTGAGGCTGCGCTCGGCCGCGGCTGGATCACCCGCGCTCGCGGCGAGCTGACCCTCGACGCGCAAAGCTTCGCCGAGCAGTGGCGCGTAGTCGAGCGTTCGGGCTTCGGTGACGGTCTGGGTCGCGAGCACGCGGCCCGCTGCGTAGTTGCCGCCCTCCTGACGCACGCGCGCGGCGGCGATCTGCTCGGACAGGAGCGAGACGGTGCGTTGCGCGATGATCCCGGCCGGCGGTGGCACGAGGCCACGCAGCGCGGCGACGTCCGCGCAACCCACGAGCGGCGTCAACGCGCCGGCCACGCCGACGGCACCACGGATCACGGACGCGTCGGCGCCCACGAACATATCGGTGGCCGCGAGCAGCTCCTGTCGACGATCGTCTAGGCACGCCATGCGGAGGTCGAGCAGCGCCTCGGATTGCTCACCGCGCACCCGCGCACCGCAGGCCTCGGCTTGCATGGCCGCGAAGCTCTCGGCGTAGTGATCGAGGAGCGCGATGGTTCCGCTGATGGCGGACTCGGCGTACGGCAGATCTCCGATGCGAAAGCGTGCGGCGAGCTGCTCGCGTCGGGGGGCATCCCACACGCCAGCAAGCTTGCGCTCCGGCGCGCGACACAAGTCCTTGCTGCCACGCATGCCGACGCGTATCCCGACGGCAGCCACTGCCACGATCCCCAGCGCGGCGATCGCTCCGATGATGCGCCGCCGCCGAGCGGCCGGATCACGCTCGAGGGCCGCGAGAAGATCCGTCATCGCCGGAAAGCGCGCGTTGCGATCCGGTTGCAGGCCGCGCAGCAAGACCTTCTGCAACCACGCGGGAAGCTTCCGATCTCTGAGCACGGGATCGATCTCTGCTACCGGGCGGGTGCCAACGAGCGCTTCACACAACGCCACACAGAACGAGTACTGATCGGCGCGTGCGTCGGCCGCAGCACCAATACGCAGCTCGGGCGCCATGTACGCTGGCGTTCCCACCACCACGCCACCTCGCGTGACGATGGCGATCGCGCGGCGCGCGTCTTCGCTCACCTCGACCTCTGCACGTGCGAGGCCGAAGTCGACCACGCGCACGCGACCGTCTTCACCGACGACGACATTCGGTGGCTTGAAGTCGCGGTGCACGAGCTGTGCAGCATGCGCCGCGGAGAGGCCGGTGCCCGCCTGGTGGAACACGTCGAGGATCTCCGCTTGCGTTCGCGGCTTCAGCGCGAGCCACTCGTCGAGCGTGACGCCCCGTACCAGCTCCATCGCGATGAAGATCTGATCGCCGGCATCGCCGACGTCGTACACCGCGATCACGTTCGGGTGCGCCAAGCGCGCCAACGACTGGGCCTCACGCACCAACCGAGCGCGCCCTGCCTCCGCGGCCTCGCCTTGCTGCGGGTCGGGACGCACGAGCTTGATGGCGATCTTGCGGTCGAGCTCGGGATCGTAGGCGGTCCACACCACACCCATCGCGCCACGACCGAGCCGCGAGATGAGCAGGTAGCGGCCGACGGATCGACCGCGATCGAAGCCTGGGGGTGTCGCCGGCGACACCACCCGCGCCGCCATCGTCAGGGCCTCGCGACAGTCCAGGCAGCCAGACTCGAGGTGGGCCTCGACGTCCGCCAGCGCGCGGTCGTCAAGCTGGCCGCTCAGGTAATCGACCAGCGTGTTTTCATCGAGGCATGCCATGCCGCCTGGTGACGTTGACACAAACCGAACGTCAATGCGGCTGCTATGCTACGGCGCTCCGTGAGCGATCGTCCCAAACCTCGAGATCCAGGCCGGCGCGGCTTCTTGCGCGCCTCCATGCGAGTGGGTGGCATGGGCCTCGGACTCGGCGCGATCGGCGCCGGCGCCTTGGTCGCCACGCACCAACCGAAACGGCAGACGTTGCCGCCTGGCTCGCCCGATGATGCCTCGCGGCCCGCGCGTGCGACGAAGCCGCGCCACGTGGTGGTGGTCGGTGGTGGGCTCGCCGGTCTGAGCGCTGCAACGGAGCTGTCGGCCCGCGGCTTCGAGGTCACGCTCGTGGAGCAGGCTGCACATCTGGGCGGCAAGCTCGGCGGTTGGCAGGTGAACGTGAACGGCGAGACGTTCCCGATGGAGCACGGCTTCCACGGGTTCTTCGCGCAGTACTACAACCTCTACGAGCTGCTGCAAGCCGCCGGTGCCGTCGAGAACCTGGCACCACCGCCCGACTATCCCGTGGTGTTCCCCGATCGCCCAGAGGAACGCTTCACCACGATGACCACCGTGTTTCCGCTCAACCTCCTGTCGGTGGTGCGGCAGAGCAAGACGCTGCGTCTGGCCGACTTCGCGAAGGACGGGCCGGGCACCTACGAGCTCATGCGATGGGCCGGCGAGAAGACCTACGACCGCCTCGACGACGTCGACTTCCGCACGTTCATCGAGCACGGCGGCATCAACCGCGCGATGCGCGAAAACATCATCGAGCCATTCGGCAAGACCACGCTCAACCGCACGCCGCGCCTCTCTGCCGCCGAGGGCATCCGCTTCTTCCACTTCTTCTTCATCGGCAACCCCGACGGGCTCTGGTATCGGTACTCGAAGCGCGACGCGCTCACCGATGTGATCACGCCCCTCGCGAAGCGCATGACCTCGCTCGGCACGAAGATCCGCACCGGCACCGGCGTGCGCCGCTGGCGCGTCAGCGACGGAAAGATCACCGGCGTAGAGCTCGAGGGCAACCGCGCCCTCGAGGGCAACCGCGCCGAGGGAGACGGCACGCAGGCGCGCGTGCCCACCTCCAGCATCGCGCCGAGCGGCTGGACGCCGATCTCGGGTCCCGATGGTAGCGCGGTCTACGTGACCCGTCGCAACGGCGCCTTCGTGGCGCTCGATGCGCGCTGCACGCACATGGGTTGCCCGGTGAAGCCCGACGTGGATACGGGAGGCTTTGCGTGTCCTTGCCACGGGGGTCGCTTCGACGAGCAAGGCACGCCCACGGCTGGGCCTCCGCAAAGGCCATTGCGCAGCCTGCCCGTCCTCGCGCAGGGCGACGAGCTGCTCGTCGGTGATGGCGGTGCCGCGATGGCCGCGGGCGAGGTCATCCCGTGCGACTACGTGATCTCGGCCTGCGAGGTGCGCGGCACTCGGCGGCTGTTCGCCAACAGCGAGCTGCCCGCGCCTACGACGGCGAAGAACGTGGCGGCGCTGGGAGAATCCGATCCGTATCTCGTATATAGAGTGTGGCTCGACAAACCGGTGCGGCCCGATCGCACCGCCTTCTACACGTGCGCCGGCTATCCGTACGTGGACTCCGTCGCCGTCTACAACATGCTGCAGGAGCCCTACATCACGTGGTGCAAGAAGACGGGGCACACCGTCATCGAGCTTCACTCGTATGCGGTGGCACCCGAGGCCATGCGGCCCTCGGAGGAGCTCGCGCGCCTCATGCTCGCAGACCTGTATCGTGTGTTGCCGGAGCTGAGCGGTTCGAAGGTGCTGCACGGCGAGTATCAAGAGCAGTCCAACTTCAGTCGCTTCGCGCCGGGAGATCATGCGAAGCGTCCGGGCACCGAGACGGACATCGCCAATCTGTTCCTCGCTGGTGATCACGTGCGCATGGACGTGCCCACGTCACTCATGGAAGCCGCCACGATGAGCGGCCGCTTCGCCGCCAATGCGATCTTGCGCAAGGAAGGCGTGCGCGAGGTGCCCATCCACACCGTCGCGCTGAAAGGCCCACTCGCATGAAGAGCTCACACCTCCAGGCCCACCGCCCGCATGAGCTCGATGGCGTTGCTCTTCTGCACCACCCCCGGCCGCATCTTGTAGTCGAAGGTGAGCGTGGTCCCCGCGTGCTCGTCCTCGAAGTGCACGTTGGTCGCCTGCCCACCGAGCGTGGCAGCGACGTCGGTAAGCGCGAGATCGTGGGTGGTGACAAAACCGATGGCGTTGCGCGCCAGCAGTGATCGCACCACGGCCTCGGACCCAATGCGACGATCGTGGGAGTTGGTACCACTCAAGATCTCGTCGAGCAGAAACAGCGTGGGGCCGGCGACCGCGCAATCGGCGACCACCTTGAGCCGCGCGATCTCGGCATAGAAGCGCGAGGCGCCTTCGTGCAGCGAGTCCTGCACGCGCAATGTTGCGGCGATCTGCATTGGCGTGAGCGCCAGCCGTTGGGCCTTCACGGGTGCGCCCATGAGCGCGAGCACCACGTTGAGCCCGACGGTGCGGAGGAGCGTGCTCTTCCCGGACATGTTGGAGCCACTCACTAGGTAGAGCCGCAGCGGCGCGACGAGGGAGATGCAGTTCGGCACACATTGCTCCTCCGCCATCAGCGGATGACGAAGCGCCTCGGCGACGAGCTGGGGGTCTTCTCCGTCGACGAGCTCGGGGACGACGTCCAGGGGATGCTCGAACGCGTGGCGCGAGAGCGTGCAGATGGCCTCGAGCTCACCGGCGTCGCGCAGCCACGCCAACACGTCGCGACCGTGGGCGATGCGCCAGTCTTCGATGGCGAACGCGAAGATCGGCGTCCACGCAACGAGGTACGCAATCGGTGCGAACAACTGGTGACGACGCGCCTCGAGCCAGTCGACGAGGCCGATGAGCCGCCCGAGGATCTTCCGCGCACCGCTGAACTCCGCGTACCGCGCAACGAGCCACGGTGCCGTCGCACGCCGACCCTCGAAGCAAGACAACACGTGCTCGAGCGCGTGCAGCTCTTGCCGGGTCTTCTCGAGCTGCTCGGTCACCGTGCGCACCTCGGCGTGGATCGCTCGCGCTGCGAGGCTGCCCAGCCCTGCAAACAGCACGAACGGCGCAGGCGACAGGCCGAAGCCCAGCCAGGCGATGGCGGCAAGGAACGTCCCAGCGCCGAGAAGACGAACGGCCCAGCGATACGAAGCGCTCTGCAGCATCGGCTCCCGCGCGATCCACGCGCGCAGATCGTCGAGGTGCAGCTCGCGGCGCGACACCGCGGCGCGCAAGGCGAGGAGCTCGCGGAGCTCGACCTCGGCCTTGAGCTCGGTCACGGCCTGCTGGCGGGCACGGATCTCCTCGACAGACGCGGCCTGTAGCATCCAGTCGGCCAGCGTTCGATCGCCCGACTCCGTACGAGGCTCGGACAAAAGCTCGAAGAGCGATCCTGGCCCGAACGCATCGACGTCGAAGGCGTACGGATGCCCCGCCGGCACGTGCGCGGTGCCTTGATCGCCGGAGCCGATCCACTTGCCTGCGAGGCGCTTCTCCGCGGCTTCGTAGTACGTGACCGCGCGCTGTTGCTCGTCGCGGCGCGCCACGATGCGTCCGTGCACGATCACCAGCACGACGAACGCGAGCGCGAACGGGAGCGCGTAGATCACGCCGTGGTCGTGCGCCAGCGACCACCACCCGCTCACCACGATGAGCACGGCCACGAGCACGCGCAGGTTCGACACGGTGCCGAAGCGCGCGTCGGCCGTGGCCACGACATCGGCACGCGAGCGCTTGCGAGTTGCATATTCGAGGCGGGGGTCCATCAGAGAGACGGCAGCCTACCGTCATTCGTGTGCGATGGGTCGGGGTGACGCTGTGACGACGTCCGCGGCGCGACGCTGACCCGCCCCCACGCCGCTCACTCAAGCTGGCGCAGCCGACCCGGCTTAGGTACAATGCCAGTCACTTAGCGGCGAGTCCCAAGTTATTCCGATCACCTATGGGGCCGGGCTCAAAGAACAGGAGACCGGCAACCGGCAACCGGCGACAGGAAATGTTCGGA
>JAYUBF010000009.1:0-57279 GCA_043741435.1 Myxococcales bacterium | reverse complement strand
TGCAGATCGGCGTTCTCGATCAGGTAGGCCGTGTGCTTGTGGTGCTTGGACGCGGCGATGTGAAAGCCCACGTCGTGCAGGATCGCGGCGAACTCCAGCAGCTCACCGTCGGCGTTGGGCAGGTTGTGCAGCGGCCGCGTGCCGCGAAACAGATCCAGCGCGAGCCGACCCACGTGCTCCGCGTGCAGCCAGTTCACCTGGCAGCGCCGCGCCAGCTTCACCACGGAGCGTCGACGCAGATCGGGGAATTCATCGACGAGTTGGATGCCCGGCCGGTTGCGGTTGGCGTAGTCCACCACGAGCCCTTCGCGCAGCGCCGAATCGCACAACAGATATTCGTCGGCGTGCAACACCTCGAGCAACGAGCGCACGAGGATCACGCCGGGCACGATGGAATCCACGCGCTTCGCGTCGAGCCCCGGCACCTTGAGGCGCTCCGGCGACGACATGCTGCAGAGGCGATCCTCGAGCGAGTAGAGTGCCTGGAAGGGGACGCGCTTTTCCTTCGTCGCCTCGCGCGCCACCGGGGGCGGCGTTGCCGCAGCGACGAGCTCGGCCACCTGCCGCGCGGTGCCCGACGTCATGGCCAATAGATCGAAGCCGATGCGACGCACGGCGGCCGTCGGCGCCTCGAGCGCGCGGTGCAGGAACTCGGCGAGCCGCGTGCGCTGGTCGGGCGTGATGGGATCTGACGGCTTGTGATCGGTGAGCAGCCGCAACACGCCGAGCTTCAACGACACCGAGTAGTAGGCCTTGTGAGCGTCTCCCACGACGAGCTCCATGGAGCCGCCGCCGATGTCGACGATCAGTGCGCGCCGACCACCGAGGTGAAGCGACGAGCGCGCACCGAGGTAGATGAGGCGCGCTTCTTCGTCGCCGCCGATGACCGACAGCTCGATGCCCGTCTCGTCGCGGATCACGCGCACGAAGTCGCCACCGTTGTCGGCCTCACGCACGGCCGACGTGGCGACGGCCACGATGGCATCGCAGCCCGCGCGCTCGGCGATGGTGCGAAAGCGGCGGATGGTGTCGACGCCCAACTGGAACGACTCGGGCACGATGTAGCCACGGAAGGCGGAGTCGCCGAGGCGTACCATCTCCTTCGCGCGCTCGAGCGGTTCGACGGAGCCATCGGCCGACACCCGTGCGACGAGCAAGTGGAACGAGTTCGTTCCGCAGTCGATGGCGGCGATCTTCATTTCGGGAGGCCCGCGAGCTGAGCCACGTACACGTCGAAGCGAGGAGGCTCGCCCGTGAGCTCGGCCTGAGCTTTCATCGCCGCGAACGCGATACGCACCTTGCCGTTCTTGCCCACGTGGACGGCGGGATCGCAGCGCAGGCGGTCGTCTCCGTCGGTGCGCAGCGGATGGCTCTGCGGATCACCGTCCTTGTTACCGTAGTCGCACAGCATGAGCCGCGGCCGATCGCCGCTGCCGACGCTCTCGTACAACAGCACGCCGGGCGCGATGCTGGCCGGACGACGTGCGACTTCGGTCTCGGGCGTGAGCCGTGTGAGGTGATTGTCGGAGAGGTGGAGGCGAAACAGCGCGCGATGCTCGCCTTGGGTGGTCTCGAAGAGCAGCGCTTCGCCACCGACCTCCCACACGGGGTTGGCGTCGCCGCGCTTCGGTGCGGACGGAAGATCGATGCGGCGGCCCGTATCGAGCTCGACGAGCGCGAGGTGGGTCCGGCCGTCGGGATCGTCGCCCACCGCGCACGCCAGCAGCTTGCCGTCGGGTGACATGGCCGGGTCGCGGTAGAGGTACGCGTCGCCACCGAGCAGGCGCACCGGCGGGGCATCGCCGCCAGGGGTGAGCCAGATCTCGCTGGTGGTGCCGAACACGCGCTGGAACACGACGGCACCATCGGGCCCGAACGAGGCCTTGCCGGAGGCCGGTCCCTCGAGCGATCGCGCCACGCGTCCGCGGCGATCGGTGACCACCCACGCCGAATCTTGGACGCCACCGACGGAGAAGGTGAGCAAGTGGCCATCGGAAGACCACGCGGGTGCGCGGTGGTGGGCGTGCCCGGCCGTGATGCGCAGCTCGTCTACCAGACAGACCTTGGCGAGCCGTGCGCGTGAAGGCTTGGACATGGGCGCATCAGCATACAGCAAGCACCCGAGTGGTACGCTTTCAGATAGTCGTGAGCACGAGCGCCGCGAAACGGCCGAGGCCGAGGCGCGTCGCGTCTTCGAGCTCGCCGAAGATTTCCTTCGGGATGAAGCGCACCGGCAGCCCACTGAAGGTCTCTTCGGACACGAAGCGCGTGCGCATGGGTGAAATCACCTCGGTGAAGAACGCGTGATCGCCGGTGACGCCGAGGTTGCGGCCCACCCACCTCACGCGACGCGGCGGATCGTGCTCCACGACCTTCACGCCGACATCGGCGCCGTGACCGCGGAACGAGAGGCACAACGTGAAGCGCTCGTCGGTGGTGAACGCGCCCAGCGCCTCACGCTTGAGCTTGGTGAGCGCGGGAAACCAACGGGGCCAGTCCTCGAGCTTCACGAACGCGGCCCAGACGGCGGCTTGCGGTGCGGCGATCTCGACGGCGTGGAGGATGCGGATGGACACGTCTGCGCGTTCACCGGGGCGGTGGCGGATCGGCGACCGGGGCGCGCATCCAGCTCGACGGATCGAGCGCGGTGCGGCCCTCCGAGAGCTCGAAGCTCACGGTGTTCTTCGCGGCCGGACCCAGCACCTGGCCGGCCGAGACGGGGTCGCCGACCGCGACCGTCACCGCACCCAGGCGGCCCGTGACCGTGACGTAGCGACTGCCGTGATCGATGACCACGATGTTGCCGAGATCGTTGCTGCTGGCGTCGGGTGCGGGATCGAGCTGTCCGACGAAGCGAACGACGCCGTTGCCGACGGCACGCACGGGCTCTCCCGGGTTCGTGATCATCTCGACGGCGCGCCGCGGCAGCTCGAGCGCGGTGCCGCTCACCCCGGTGCGCACGTGGGAGAAGCCGGTCGCGATGGGCCCCGGCACCGGGCGCGGCAAGCTCCCGCGCTGTTTCTCGAGCCCCACGCGCGGCTGGCGCACCGCCGTCGCGCGATCCACGTCGAGCTGCGTCGCGCGGAGCGTGCTCGCGTCGCGCAGGTACACCTCGTGCTCGAGCTCGCGCGTCTCGTCGGCGAGCGCTGCCAGCTCGTCGAGATCGCGATTCACGACGCGCTGCGCGGCCCACAAGCGAAGCGACATCTCCTCTGGCGAGCCCGCATCGACGAGCATGCGGACCGAGCCACCGTGCGCGAGCTTGTACAGGGATCGCACGCGCTGCTTCAGCACTCGCTTGCGCTGGTCGATCTGCACCGAGAGGGATGCGGCGCGTCGATCCATGTCGCGCAGGTCCGCCGTGACGCTCGCTTGATCCGTCACGATGGCCTCGACAGGCCGAGCGGACGCGATCCCACCGTAGGCCATCCCGAGCGCTGCGATCAGCGCTCTCCTATGCACGGTGCGACCTCATGCAAGCCGCGGCCGCGCCGGAGAGCCCGAGGAACGTACCCACCACCATGGCGAGGGCCATGACCCAGGGCGAGAAGAACTGCAGCTGCGTCGACGCGAGCCACGTACCCATGCTGGCGCTAACCTGCGGCGCGACGGTTCGGTAAATGATGTACAGCGCGCCCCCTGATGCCACCGCGGCGAGCGCACCACACAGCGCGCCCTCGACGAGGAAAGGCGCACGTACGAACGTCTCCGTCGCGCCCACCATGCGCAGCACGGCGAGCTCTTCACGACGCGCCTCCATGCCGAGGCGGATCGTGGCGCCGACGAGATACAGCGTCGCGAAGGCCACCAGCATCACCAGCGCGAGCGCACCTCGCACCACCAGGTCGCGAATCGCATCGAGGCGCTCGGCGCCTTCGGCGTGCAGATCGACCTCTTCCACGCCGGGGGCGGTGCGGAGACGCTCGAAGCCCGGGTGCGCGCGCAGGAGAGCGCTGACGCCGGGACGGAGGTGCACATCGATGGAGGCTGGCAGGAAGCCCTCTTCCACGTTGTCGAGGAGCTGACCGTGCGAGCCGAGCGCCGCGCGCAAGCGGCGGTGCGCTTCCTTCGTGTCGACCACGCGCGTCTCGACCACGCCGGGCAGATGGCGTACCGCTTCGGCGATCTGCGTGGCGCGATCGAGGGGCGTCTGGTCTTCGAGGTACACGGTCATCTGACCGTCGCTGCGGCGGACGATGCCGCCCAGATTCTGCGCGAGCAGGCCAACCACACCGACGAGAACGAGACACACGCTCAGCGTGCCGAACGAGGCGAGCGGCAACAGGGGTCGTCGCCCTGCGGCGCGGATCGCATCGGCGAAGGCGCGTCGGAGCAGGCGACCGAGACGAGTGGCGATGCCCGGTTGGCTCACGCGCTGAGCCTCCCGAAGCGATAGGGCTGCGTGACGTCGGCGCGCGGTTTCGTCGCGAAGCGCCCGGTATCGTCGTCGGTGTTCGCGGGCCGCGACCGGGAGATATCGAGATCCGCGAGCTGCCCTGCGTCGAGGTGTGCGTGACGCCATGCGTGTGCGCGACCGAACGCGATCACGGATGGATCGTGCGTGGCGACGACCAGCGTGGCCCCGCGATGATGGGCGCGCTCGAGCAGCGTGAGCATCTCGTTCGAACGGTCCGGATCGAGGCTCCCCGTCGGCTCGTCGGCAAGCACCACACTCGGCTCGTTCACGAGAGCGCGCGCGAGCGCGACGCGTTGCTGCTCACCTCCGGACAGCGCGGAGGCCCTCACGTTCGCCTGCTCGACGAGGCCGACCTCGGTCAGCATCGCCAGCGCGCGAGTGTGGATCTCGTTGGGTGACAGCCCGAGGATCTCGAGGGCCAGCGCGACATTCTCGACGGCGGTGCGATCTCCCAGCAGTGCAAAGTTCTGGAAGAGGATGCCGAGGTTGCGCCGGACGTAGGGAAGCGAGCCTCTCGAGAGCTTCGTGAGGCTTCGGCCGGCCACATAGACTTCCCCTCGGTCGGGCTGCTCGGCGCCATACAGAAGTCGCAAGAATGTCGTCTTGCCGGCACCAGACGGCCCCGTGAGCAAAATGGCGTCACCCTGGCTCACGGCGATCGAGATCCCACGCAGCGCGGGCGCGGCCGTATACGACTTCCACACTCCGTCAAAGACCAGCATCGAGCCTCCTCAAGGGTCGTGAGCCCATCGAATTTCTGAATAGCTATCAGACGGTTATCACGGCTTCTCGAGGCGAGCAAAAATCCTCACGCAAATTTATTTTCGTAAAAAATTTGTTCCGAATCGGTACACGGACTTAGAATTTTTATATTGCATGGTAGGGTCGTGGCCATATACTCGCGCCCCTGCTGTTGAGCTGCCGACCCGTATATAGACGCAACGCACAACACATAACCCCCTGTCGGGACACTCGGTTGTGACGCAATGATGGTGGTCAACAAGTTTCCCCCCATTTGTCCACAGAGTTGTCCACAGGAAGTGGTTCTAACAACTTATAATCGCTAGCGAATTTCGGCAACAAACGTTGACACCAAGCACCAGCGAGAAGTAGGGTTTCCGTTCCACAAAAACCCGCGGTTGGTGAGCAGTTTTTGCGCCTTTTTTTTCATGGCAAAGAGGTAACTCTTTGTAACGGCGTCGCTTTTTCTGATTGGCTCGTAGTCTGTGGAGGGAGTGCCAATGATGCCCCATGTTTCAAGGCCTTCGAAGCGAAGCGGAGTGGGGCAGGGCAGCAGCAAGAAGGGCAGCAGCAAGGCCGGCCAAAACAACAAGAGCGACAACAAGGGCAGCAAAGAGCACACGTTGGGGACATCCGGGGCGCACGGCAAGAAGGAGGGCAGGGACGTGAAGCAAGAGAACAAAGCAGAGGATCGCCTCTCGAAGGTTGTTGGGGCTCGTCGCACCAAGAAGACGGCCGCAGCAACGACTGCCACGCGTGGAATGGCGATCCCTCGCTACTTCACCCAGCCCGAAAGCAAGGGAGGCCGCCATCCCTACGATGAAGTGCAATGGGAGCTGCGCACGGCTGCCATTACTGGTGAAGGTGGCCAGGTCTACTTCGAACAGAAGGACGTCGAGATCCCGGTGAGCTGGTCGCAGATGGCGACCAACGTCGTGGTCCAGAAGTATTTCCGTGGCGTGGTGGGCACCCCCAGCCGCGAGCGCTCGGTTCGTCAGCTCATCAATCGCGTCGCCGACACCATCACCGGATGGGGCATCAAGCAGAAGTACTTCGCGACCGATGCCGATGCCACCACGTTCTCCGACGAGCTCAAGCACCTCCTCGTCGAGCAGAAGATGGCCTTCAACTCCCCCGTGTGGTTCAACGTCGGCGTCGAAGCCCACCCGCAATGCTCGGCCTGCTTCATCAACTCGGTCGAGGACACGATGGAGTCCATCCTCGGTCTCGCGAAGACCGAAGGCATGCTCTTCAAGTACGGGTCCGGCACCGGCACCAACCTCTCCACGATTCGCTCCTCCAAAGAGCTGCTGAACGGTGGCGGCCAGGCCTCGGGCCCCGTCTCGTTCATGAAGGGCTTCGATGCGTTCGCCGGCGTGATCAAATCGGGCGGCAAGACGCGGCGCGCTGCGAAGATGGTCATCCTCAATGTCGAGCACCCCGACATCGTGGAGTTCATCAACTGCAAGCTCACCGAGGAGAAAAAGGCCTGGGCGTTGATCGATGCCGGCTACGACGGCTCGTTCACCGGTGAGGCGTACGGCTCCGTCTTCTTCCAGAACTCCAACAACTCGGTGCGCGTCACCGATGAGTTCATGGAAGCGGTCGTCGCCGATCGGGCGTGGCACACCCGCGCCGTGCTCACCGGCGCCATCGCCGAGACGCACCGCGCTCGCGACCTGTGGCGTGGCGTCGCCGAGGCTGCGTGGCAGTGTGGCGACCCGGGTCTCCAGTTCGATACCACCATCAACGAGTGGCACACGTCGAAGAACACGGCTCGCATCAACGCCTCGAACCCGTGCTCCGAGTACATGTACCTCGACGACTCTGCGTGCAACCTGGCCAGCCTGAATCTAAGAAAGTTCCAGGACGCGAAGGGCGATCTCGATGTCGAGGCGTTCAAGCGCGCGACGGAGCTCACCATCCTCGCGCAGGAGATCCTCGTCGACAACGCGAAGTACCCGACGAAGCAGATCGAGGACAACTCGCACGGCTATCGTCCGCTCGGTCTCGGTTACGCAAACCTCGGTGCGCTCCTCATGTCGCGCGGCCTCCCGTACGACTCGGACGCGGGTCGCGCGTACGCCGGCGCCATCACCGCCCTCATGTGCGGCAACGCCTACGCGACCTCCGCCAAGATCGCACGCGACGTCACCGGTCCGTTCTCCGGGTACGCGATCAACCAGGAGCCGTACCTCGGCGTCATGGAGAAGCACCGCCGCGCCGTCGAGAAGATCGACGCGGCGTACGTGCCTTACGATCTCATGACCGCCGCGCGCGATTCATGGGACGAGACGCTCACCCTCGGTCGTGAGCACGGCTATCGGCACGGGCAGGTCACCGTCCTCGCGCCGACCGGCACCATCGGCTTCATGATGGATTGCGACACGACCGGTATCGAGCCGGACATCGCGCTCGTGAAGTACAAGCGCCTCGTCGGTGGCGGCATGCTCAAGATCGTCAACAAGACGGTCCCGGAAGCGCTCGCCCGCCTCGGCTACGACCAGTCGGAGGTCTCCGCCATCCTCGACTACATCAACACCGAGGACACGATCGAAGGCGCCCCGGGCCTCAAGGCCGAGCACCTGCCGGTGTTCGACTGCGCCTTCCGCGCGCAGAACGGGACGCGCTCCATTCACCACATGGGCCACCTCAAGATGATGGGCGCGGCGCAACCGTTCCTGTCGGGTGCCATCTCGAAGACCGTCAACCTGCCGAACGAGTGCACGGTCGAGGACATCGAGATGTCGTACATGGAGGCCTGGAAGATGGGCCTCAAGGCCGTCGCCGTGTACCGCGATGGTTGCAAGCGGTCACAGCCGCTCTCCACCAACAAGAAGAGCAACGCCGACGGCACGATCAGCCAAAATGCTTCAGCGGCCGCGATGAACACCCAGAAAGCGGTGCAGTCGCCGCTTCACGCGGCGTTGGCTTCGCTCGATCCGGAGATGAGCCTCGAGGAGCTCGTCCAGAAGGTTGCCGGTCAGGCGAACCCGAAGGGCGCGCCGGTCGCGGTTCGTCGTCGTCTCCCCGACGAGCGTCGCTCGGTCACGCACAAGTTCTCCATCGCGGGCCACGACGGTTACATGCACGTCGGGATGTACGAGGACGGCACGCCGGGTGAGATCTTCATCCGCATGGCGAAGGAGGGCTCCACCATCTCCGGCCTCATGGACTCGTTCGCCACGGGCGTCTCGCTCGCGCTGCAGCACGGTGTGCCGCTGCGCTTGCTCGTCGACAAGTTCTCCTTCACGCGCTTCGAGCCCTCGGGCTGGACGGGCAACCCGGAGATCCCGCGCGCCTCGTCCATCATGGATTACTTGTTCCGTTGGCTCGGCGCGAAGTTCCTGCCGACGCATCCGCCGGAGCAGCTCGATCTCCCGGTCGAGACGAACCCACTCGTCACCACTGCGATCGTAGCGGTGGAAGCAACGACGGTGGTGTCGGTCAAAGGCGGCGCTGGCCCGACCACGTGGTTGCAGGAATCGGATGCGCCGGCCTGCCACGAGTGCGGGTCGATCATGGTTCGCTCGGGCGCTTGCTACAAATGCCACAACTGCGGCGCCACCTCGGGCTGCAGCTAGACTCGCTTAGCGAATGAAGCGCAAAAGGGCGATCCCGAGGGGGGGCGCCCTTTTTTTCGACGCTAGCGCGGGCACGGCAGATACACCGCCGCTTGACCCGTGATCGTGAGGTAGAGCCGCAGGTACGTCGGGTGCGCATGGACGCTCGAGACCTCGAGGCGATTCACGCCGGCGCGCACACAGCCCATGGCGGTGGTCGCGGTGGGAGGTGGCGGCGTCGTGTTGCCGAAGCTCAGCTCGGTGGAGAGCTTGTCCCGCACTTGGCGCAGGCGATCGCCGATGTCGAGGTGGAGTGCCTCGCGCGCTTGATCGCGAATGTCATCGCCGTTCAGTGATGCGGCGAGCCGGAGCAGGAAGCTGCGCGTGTCGATGGTGGGCTCGAGGTCGGGCACGCGGATCTCGTTGTCCACTACGGTGGGGTGGCCCACCATGTAGAGGTCGCCGTCGAGGGTCGTGTCGATGGCGCCCTTCTTCACGCGTCCGCCGATATGGAGCTTCACCACGAGCTGATCACGAGATGCGTAGATGCCCGGCTTCTCCAGATACAGCGACGGAAACTCCTTCGAGAAGAACAACTTGCCATCGGTGAACGCGAGCCCCATCGCGCGCTCGAGCTCCGCGTAGCGCGCGGCCACCGGGACCTCCACCGTGAAAGGACCCGACGGCACGTTCGCCACGTTGGCCAAGGGCGGGATCGGCGGCGGAGGACCTGTCGCGGCGCACGGCAACGTAATCGACGGTGCGATCACCAGCGCGAGATCTTTCTCGATGCCGTCCGCGAGCACGGTCGGGCCGGCCTCGACGCCGAGGACCGACAGCTGCGCGCAGCCATGCGCGTCGCCGAGCGGAAGATCGATCGGCCTCGACACACGCTGGTACGTCTCGTCGAGCAGCGGCTTCAGGTCGTACGTGAAGTCGCGCAGCGTGCCGAGGATGGTGTCGCGGATCTTGTCGAGCGCGCCGGCGAGGCTCTGGGCCACGCGCAGCCGCGTGTCCGGCGACGTGACGCGCACCTCGGGTGATTGAAGGCGGGCTTGGTAGCTCGCATTCACCACCGGCTCGGTGTCGATGTGCAGCTCGAGGTTCAGCTCCTGCGAAGTGCCGAGCAGCTGCACCGTCGCTTTCGCGCGCGTATCGATGAGGAGGCGGCCATTGCGAAACTGGATGACGAAGGGCTCGCGCTGCCAGGTGTAGCTTCGCTCGCTACCGAGGAGCGGAAAGGTGCCGGCGCCCGTCTTCGGCACCGCGTCGTCGAGTGCGTGCTCGAGCGCGGCGCGCGCCACCGTCGCATGCAGCACGATGCGAGAGGGCGGCGGATCGACCGCGGGTGGGGCCGCTGCGTTCGGTGGCCGCGATGGATAGAGCGCGAACGTGCGAGCGGTTCCGCATCCGCTCGTGGCACCGGCGGCAATCATCGTGATCAGCGACCAAAGCAGCGAGGGACCCATGGGCTAGTGCAGCTGCGAGGTGCGGCTGCGCGGCGGTGGGTTGGCGTTGCCCCCCAGCGCCTCGATCTGTCGTCGCAGCTCGCTCGAGGGCGCCAACACCTCGAGCCGCTCGAGGATATTGCGCAGACGGGTCTCGTCTTCGCGCGCGGCGTAGATGCCGCGCAGGTTGTTGAGCATGCGGATGAGCGTGTTGGCCTTCGACGTGGGCTCGAGCGTGCGCGCATCGGGCGCGATGGCGCGGCCGGTGTGACGCTCGGCCAGCTCTTCCAGGGCCTCGTCGTCGAGGATGGTGCCTTCGAACGGATCCACCAACGTGCGCGACGAAGCGCCGTCATCGGGGTCACCATCGAAGCGAACCAGGAAGTGCCCTGGGAAACCGACACCGTGCGCCGTGAGCCCCGCGCGCCGTGAGACTTCGATGAGCACCAGCGCCAACGAGATCGGAATGCCGGTGCGACGCTCGATAACCTCGTTCAGGAACGAGTTGCGCGGGTCGTAGTAGTCCTCGGTGTTGCCGCGAAACCCGAGCTTTCCCCCGAGCTTTCCCCCGAGCTTTCCATAGAAGAACTGCAGCAGCTGGGCCACGCGGGGTGGCGTGGCCGGCCGAGGTCCCGCCGCACCATCCGTCCGCATGATCGGGACGCCGGCACCGAACAAGTGCGCGCGCACCTGGGCGCCCAGATCATCGAGGCGCTCGAGGTAGGCCACCAGGTCGAGACCTGGATACTCCGGCTCCGCGAGGAGCAGCGCGGCGCGAGGAAGGTCCACATCCATCTCGGGCCTCGCTGCGAGGTGCGCGAACATCCGAAGGCTGGCGTCGGATCGCATATGGGGAATTCATCATAGCAGATTCGAGAGCGTGGCATCATGCGGGGCGACAATGAGCGAGGCCGAGGAATCCACATGGCTCAGCCGGCTTTCGGCCGACGAGTGGCTGCGCGCAGCGCAAGGCGAGCTGTCGCGCGCGGAGCTCGCGCTGCGCAACAAGCAACAGCGGGCCGGGGTCACCCAGGCCCGGAGAGCCGCCGGGATGGCGTGGAACGCGGTCCTGCACGGCATCGTCGACCCGCTCGAGCGGGCTCGCTACGGACGTAGCTACATGGAGCATCTGCGCGTGCTTTCCGACGACCTCGGCGTCTCGGCGCACGTTCGGCAAGCCGCGTCCGAGCTCGCCTCCGCGCCTATCGAGCAGGGGTTGGTGCAGCTTGGAGTCGGCGACACGCGGATCGCCACCGCGGCGGGCGTGATCGTGGAAGAGGCGACGCGACGTGTGCGCCTCGTGGATCGGAGCTGACCGTTGTAGAAGTGATCGACTGATCAGCTCGTCGCGACCCAGGTCACGCTGAAGGCGACGAGGATCGAGGCGAAGAGGCCCACCACGTCCTCTGACTCGAGGAAGCCGACCGCGGCGACGGCGGAGGCGAGCAGCACGAGCCCCTCGAGCAGCGATGGCCATCGACGTGCCATGACCTTGTTGCCGCCCTTCGGGGTGCGTACGAAGCCGGCACCGGTTCGGCCCAAGGCTCCGCCGACGAACGCGCTCGCGAGTCGGGGCGCGAGGCCCATCGACAATGAGATCATCGCAGGACCGAGCCACGGAATGGGCCGTGCGCCGATACGCCGGCGTGCCGCATCCAGATAACGGCCCGTGGTCAGCGTAGCGAGCACGAGCAGGAGGGGACCGAGCCACGCCGGGCACACCGGATGCGCTCGGTGCCACGCGACCAAGGTGAGTCGCAGCGCAGCAGCAACGAGGAACGGCTGGCGCGCATGACGCAGAAGATGGCCTGCGACGGGCAGCAGCGTGCTCATCGAGAGCGACGAGAGCATGTGTCGCGCGAAGGAGCGCAACGCGAGGCCACCGCCGCGGACCCAGCGAACCTGCTGCGCGACGAAGCTGGCCATGTCGGCCGGCAGCTCCGTGGAGACCGAGAGCGCGGGCAACGTACAGCCGCGCAGCCCGAGCGCCTCCGCGCGGAGCGACAGATCGAGATCCTCGGTGAGGGACGCTCCGCTCGGGAGCCAGCCGCCGCAATCGACGAGCGCACTGCGTCGCCACATCCCGGCGGTGCCGTTGAACTGCACGGGCTTGTGCTCATCGCTGAGGCGGGCTTGCTCGATGGTGAACAGCGCATCGAGGATGGCGGCCTGCAATTGGGTCAGCACCCCGTCGGTGTTGCGAAAGCGCCAACGTGCCTGCGCAAACACCAGCTCCGGATGCTTGCGTAGCGCGGCATGCAGGCGCTGGAGGAGATCGGGATCGGGCTCGGAGTCGGCGTCGAGCACGACGATGAAGTCGCCACGCGCCACGGTGAGGCCATGCGCCAGGTTGCCGGCCTTGAACCCGTGCCGGTCGCCGCGACGGAGCAGGGTGATCCGGGCACCTTCGTGACGCGCTTGCTCGACCAGGCGATCGAGGAGCGCGCAGGTCTCGTCGTCGGAGTCGTCGAGCACCTGGATCTCGAGACGATCGCGGGGCCAGGTGAGCGCCGTGACGTGGTGGAGGAGGCCCTCGACGACCGCTGCTTCGTTGCGCAGAGGGAGCTGCACCGTGACGATGGGGTGGTCGGCCTCCGGCTCCGCCTCCGGGTCGTCGTCGATGGGACCCTTGCGCTTGGCCCAGCCACCCTGGCGCCACAGGTGGAGCGTCGCCACTAGCAGGAGCGCATACAGGCCGAGCTCGACCAGGACCGACAACGATTGGACGAGGGGCTTCACGAGGGAGACCAGGCATACTAAAAAGCCCGTCCCACGTGAAGCTCGTCGCGCATTACTTTCCGCAGCTGCATCGCATCCCCGAGAACGATTCGTGGTGGGGTGAAGGCTTCACCGACTGGACCAACGTCCAGCGCGCCGAGCCGTTGTTCGCCGGTCATGAGCAGCCCCGCGTGCCGCGGGACGGGTACTACGACCAAGCGCAGCTGTCGGTGGTACGTCGGCAAGTCGAGCAGGCACGGGCGCACGGCGTGGCTGCGTTCTGCCACTATCACTACTGGTTCGACGGAAAGCAGCTGCTCGAGACGCCGACGAACCTGTTCCTCGACAACAAGGACCTCGACCTCGGCATCTGCCTCGCGTGGGCAAACGAGACCTGGTCTCGTCGCTGGGACGGCAACGATCACCTGGTGCTCATCGAGCAGAAGCACCCGACGGACCAGGCGCGCTGGGCGCTCCACTTCGATTATTTGCGCCGCGCCTTCACCGACCCGCGCGCGCTGTGCATCGGTGGCAGGCCGCTCTTCGTCATCTACCGGCCGCAGCGCATCGAGGCGTTGCCGCAGCTGCTCGACTACTTCCGCGAGCGCGCCCACCAGCTGGGCTTGCCTGGCCTCTACCTCGTCGCCATGGATCAGAGTCGCCCCGGCGACGACGATCCTGCGCTCTGGAAGCACTTCGACGCGCAGGTTCGCTTCGAGCCGTTCGCCACGTACTACCGCGTCCGGGAGCGCGAGCGCCCCACGATGCGCAAGCTGGTGGAGGTGGTGCGCAACGTGTTGCCGGCGGCCGGCGTGAACTTCGCGCAGCGTGCGCTCGATACCGTCGACGACTGGGTGGGTGGCCCGACGCGCATCGAGTACGCGAAGATCTGGCAGCAGATCGTGGCGCGGGCCTTGCCCACCGACCGGATGGTGTTCCCCGGCGCCTTCGTCGACTGGGACAACACCGCGCGCTATCGTCGGCACGCCACCATCTTCGCCGGTGCTTCAGCGTCGGTCTTCGAGGACGGGCTCCGTCAGCTCGCGCGCAAGGTCGCGGGCCGCGCGCCCGACGAGCAACTGATCTTCGTGAATGCGTGGAACGAGTGGGCCGAGGGGTGCTACCTCGAGCCCGACACCGTTCACGGCGATGCGTACCTCGAGGCGTTGCGCAGCGTCGCCACGGCCGGCTGACCGCGCAGCCAATCTTCCAGCACGCTCACGATGGACGGAGACAGCGCTTCGTCCCACGACGTGGGCCACTTCACCACGCTGCCCTTTCGCCGTCGGTCCAGATCCGACGCCTCGCGCGTCGCCTCAACGATCTGCACTGCGACGGCCTCGATGGTGGGCTCGCACGGCAAGAGGTTCTCGGAGATGAGTTGCAACGACGCGGCCGTCTTGTTGAGGCAGGTGTTCGTCACCACCAGCATGCCGGCCGCGGCCATCTCGAGTGGCACGAGGCTCGGGTGCGGCGTGTACATGAGGCTCATCCCCACGTCATGCTCGCCGAGGAAGCGTCCGTACTCCGTGAGGTCGAGGCGCTCCACCATGCGCAGCCGCCGCCCCCGCGGCAGCTCGATCCACCCGCTCTGCGCGGAGCCGATGCCGTTCAGCTCCCATTCGCCCTCGTCGAAGGCACCGAGCTCCACCGCACGACGCAGCGCGCTGATGCCCACCTCGTACATGTTGCGCGCGGCGTGGGCCTCGGGCCGGCAGTAGAACAACAGCCGCCGCTTGGTGCGACTCGCGATGCGCGGCCACTGCGGTGCTTGCGGCATGATCGCGTTGTGGAAGGCGACTTGCTGCGCCTCCCCCTCGGCATGCGCGAACACGCCGATGCGCTCGCGACGGAAGTAGTCGGCCAAGAGGCTCGTCGAGAACAATGCTCGGTGGGGAAGATCGTACGAGGCCGCAGCCATCGCGTACCAGGCGCCCATGGCGAACGTGAACGGCTCGTGCTCCTGGATGAGGTACAGGAACTGCTCGTGCTCGAGCGCACGCGTGAGGCCATGCGCCAGGTGAGCCGTCCACCACGTGGTGGCCACCACGCGATCGGCGGGATGAAAGGGAAGCGGCTTGCGGGGCCACGCGCTCACCACCTCGACGTGGTCGAAGAAGCGCTCCAGGCCCGCGTAGCGCGAGAGCTGCGCGCGCCACTCGTCGAGCTCGAGAGGGCACGGGTCGACGAGGATCATGCGCACGGTGAGCCCACGCTGCGCGAGACGTTGCGCGAGCTGCAGCTTGCCGATGTAGCCACCGAAGAAGTGGTCGAAGTTGATCTCCGGGACGAGGAGGTTCACGCGAATGGGTTGTGCGCGATCGAGGACCGTGTGCAGCGGTGCGAGCTTGTGCTCCATGCGCTGCACGGCGGCTTCGGCGTCGCTGGGCGAGGCAAGTGCGTCCTTCACGCGTTGCAAGAGGCGCTTCCCGCTGGCGAGGCCCTGACGACCTCGCGCCAGCACGTGAGCGCGCATGACCCAAGCCGGCTCGATCAGCCGATGCAGCGCCAACGACGCGCCGAGCTTGAACTCGGCCATGTTGGTGGTGTCGCCGCGTCGGTGCATGGCGAGGTGCTCGGTGACCATGAGCCGGAGCGCATCCGCGTAGTGTGAGGAGAACAGCTCGAGCGCCGCACGCCGCGCGGGCGCCATGTGCGGATAGCGAAGCAGCAGCGTGTCGCGATACAGCGCGAGCTTGCGGTATTCCTCGTGGTGCACCTTCAACATCTCGCTGAGCCGCGCGTCCACGGTCTGCGGGCGGGCGACCATCTCCGCGACGATGCGCAGGTGCGAGCGTACCGCCTCACCGAGGCTGACGGCGGCGAAGCCGCAGTGCCCGATGACGCTGGTCCCGTGCTGTGTGTAGCCGTAGAGAGGCCGGTCCACGTAGGCGATGCGTCCCGCTGCCATCGCTGCGCAGGCGAGCCAGTGGTCGTGGAACGCCGAGCCCGTGTTCTGCGGAAACGGGAGCGCACCATCGAGCAGTGAACGCCGCATCACGCTTGCAGCGCCGGTGACGGTGTTCGCCACGAGCAGCGTCTCGAAGGACTCGTACGCATTTTTGCGCGAGGTCCAGTAGGTCTCCGCAAGCACCTTGCCGTCGCGATCCACGATGTGCATGTCCGAGTACACCAACTGCACGTCGGGATCGCCCAGCTCGGCGAGACACGCGGCGAGCTTGTCCGGGTACCAACGATCGTCTTGGTCGCAGAGCGCGACGAACTGCGCGCTCGCCGGGACCCGCGACATGCACCGCTCGAAGTTGCGATAGAAGCCCACGTTGCGCTCGTTACGCGTGACGATGAACCGCGGGTCGGCGCCGCACACGCGCTCGAGGTCGGCGAGGAGCTCGGGACCAGAGCAATCGTCCTCGACGAGACAGATCCAGTCCGTCACCGTCTGCGCCCGCAACGATTCGATCTGCGCGCGGAACAGGAGAGGATCCGGGTTGTACGTGCAGAGGCAGATGACGAGCGGTGCCGTGGGTAGCGTCCACTGCGGCCCGCGCGCGACCAGCGTGACCACGCGCGTGCCGACGGAGGCGAGGCTTCCATCTTGAAGCTCGACGTCGACCGACAGGCGCAGCGTGGTGCCCGCATCCTCCGCGCGCAGCGGAACCGTGAACCAGAACCCTTCTGTGACGAGACCCGCCGTTTGCACGTTGGCTGCCGTCCGCAACTCACGCGAGGGAGGGTGGTGCTCCACGCGATCACCGAGGCGCAGCCGGTAGCCGGAGATGGACTGGCCCGGATCGGTGGCGACCCAACCGCGCACCACGGCGATGCTGCCGAGACCTACGAGCAGGGGACCCTCGTCCGGTCCTTCGAGGTGGCTGATGCAGAACCGCGGAGATGTGCGATGAGACACGGAAAACACGTGCCTAGGTAGCGTACCCGCCCGCCGATTGGAAGGTCGCCGCCTCGCGTCGGCTGTTGTGACCACGCTGCGCTCGTCGCGCTAACTCCCCAGCACGAACGACGCTGAACCGGTCCACCCATTGAGCACGCTCAAGCATCAATTTCACTAGTCGGGTGCACGAGTCGGCGTTACGGCAGCTGTCTCTGCCTCGCCGAGGAGCTGCGTGTAGCGAGCGAAGATCTCGCTGACGGGACCGTCTGCTGCCAGGGCGCCACCGTCGATGAGGAGCGCGCGTTCGCACAAGCGACGCACCAGCGCTTCATCGTGCGACACGAACAAGATGGTGGTGCCCAGGCTGCGGAGCTCGTCGATCTTGTTGAGGCACTTGGTCTGGAATGCGTGATCGCCGACGGCGAGCACCTCGTCGACCAGGAGCAGGTCGGGCTCCGTGTGCACCGCGACCGCGAAGCCGAGGCGGGCCAGCATCCCCGACGAGTAGTAGCGCACCGGGGTGTCCATGAAGCCGGACAGCTCGGCGAAGCTCTCGATGGTGGGGAGGCGCTCGTCCACCTCGTGGGGACGCAGGCCGAGGGCTGCACCATTCACGCGCGCGCACTCGCGGCCCGTCATGTCGGGCTGGAAGCCGGCACCGAGCTGCAGGAGCGGTGCGATGCGACCCCGCACCGCGATGGTGCCGCAGGACGGATACGCGGCGCCCGCGATGAGCCGTAGCAGCGTGGACTTGCCCGAGCCGTTGCGGCCCACGATGGCGACGGTCTCGCCGCGCGAGACCGTGGCATTCACGCCACGCAGCGGCCAGAAGTCGGGCGGCTTGTCTCTGCGAAGCCAACCGCCCGTAAGAAGATTGCGGAGCAAGAACGGTGGATGATCGAAGCGTCTGAACATCTTGCCGATGTCGCGTAGCTCCAAGATGACCTCAGACATGGTCGAGCATCTCCGACTCTTGGTGCCGGAAGATCATCCCGCCGATGCCAGCCACGACCAGCGAGGGCAGAGCCATGTGCAGCCAGTCGAAGACGTCGGGAAACCGCCCGTGCATGATGATGCCGCGCAGACTGTTGAGAATGGCGCCGAGTGGGTTCCACGCGAAGTACCCCTGGAAGCGCTCGGGCAGGATGTGTGGCGGATACACCACCGGCGTGAGCCAGTAGAGGATGAGCAGGCTGGTGGACACGAGATATGCGACGTCGCGATAGATGACGTTGAGCACGGAGACCGCGAGCGAGGCGCCGGCCAGCAGCACGACGAGGCAGGCGAGCACGCCGGGGATCGCCAGCAGCGCGGGGCTCGCGATGAACGCACCGGGGAAGAACGGGATGAGCGCGACGAGCGCGAGCGACTCGATGGCGGCGTTCACGCCGTAGCTCAGCACCGACGACAACGGAAGCAGCGCGCGGGGAAACACGGTGCGCTTCACCATGTCGGCTTGTCCCACGAACGAGAGCGTCGCCGCGTTGAGCGCGTTCGACGTCCACTGCCACACCAAGAGCCCGATGAGCAGGAAAATGGGAAAGTGCGGCTCGTCGGAGTGGAACGCACGCGTGAAGACGAGGCTGAGGATCGCCATCATCACGAGCGGCTGCAACAGGGACCACAGCACACCGAGGGCCTGGGCGCGGTACCGCGCGCGGAAGTCGTTGCCGACGAACAGGCGCAGCAGCGAGAGCTCCTCGCGCAACCAGGACCGCTGCGCTGGCGAGAAGCGCTCGCCCTCGCGTCGACACACGCGCGCACCGGCGGCGGAGCGGACGGTCCACAGGTCGGGCAACGGATGCGGCGAAGGCGTAATCATGGCGAGTTGGGCGAAGCCGGACGCGAACGTAGCAGGAGGTACATCGGTGGGAACACGGTGATCATCGCTTCCGCGAGGTCGGAGACGGCGATGAGCACCGGGTTGTCGAGGCAGCTCATCGGTAGCACGAGCGCGTAGTACAGCACGCCGGTCACGAGGTACAGGCGGATGGCCGGCGCCCACCGTGAATCCTCGATCAGGAACGGGAGCGTCGGGAGGAGCGGCAGCAGGTACCAGGACTGCGCCCAGCCGTGCAGGATGAGGAAGTAGAAGAAGAGACCGCGCGCGAGCCAACTGACGGCGTCCTCACGGGGCGCCTCGGCCGCACGCAAGGCGGTATAGGCGATCCAGGCCATGCCGACGACGCGGAAGACGATGCCGGTGACCCAGGACGCGAACGGCGCGTGCGCGACGAACCGCAGGACCACGCGCGGCAGGCACTCGAGCGAGCGTGTGCAGTGGTCGAACGAGTCGTCGGGGCTGCCGACGATGCGCGCCACCGCGTCGAACGGCCCGTTGGTCAGAGACCCGAACGCGAACAAGGCAGCGAAGCCGACGATGCAACACCCGACGAGCAACGTCATCCGCGCGCGCCGCGACGGCAGCGGTGAGAGCACCATTGCCAGCACCACTGGCCCCACGAGCAACAAGGCAGAGGCCTTGACGACGAGGCCCAGCGAGAGGAGCGCCACGCTCACCAACGGCCGGCGCTGCGTCCACGCCCACAGCGCCGCCGCGACGAGCGGGATCAGGAGCGCGTCGTTGTGCGCCCCGACGGTGGCCTCGATGATGGCCAGGGGACATGCGGCGACGAGCACGAACGCCGCGGTGCGATCGCGAGCGCGGGCGAGCGATACGATCCACGCGCCGAGCAGGAGCGCGATGCAGGCCGCGGCCTGGTGCAGACGCAGCCCGAGGGTGAGATCGTCGTTGGCAATACGCCCGAGCCAACCCGCGAGCAGGTTCCACGCGGGGCCATACGCGCTCGTGCCCGCACGCCAAGCCGGCGGCAATGGAACCAGGAACGGATGATCGAGGCCCAGCGCATCGCGGAGGCCGGTCGAGGCCGACGCGCCGATGGAGAGCGCCTTGCCGACGGCCGCGTACATGAGTGGGTCCGACGACAGAAACGGCGATGCCAAGAGCGCGACGCCATGCACGGCAGCGACGGCGATCGCCGGCATGCGCGGCCAGGCGAAGGCCAGGAGCGCGATGGCGATCGCGTAGATTGCAGCGAACGCGAACCCGACCCCCCGCGTCGGCCACGCGTTACACAACACCACGTGCAAGGCGAAGTGCCCCGCGACGAAGACGATCAGCCCTGCGCCGACCAGCCCCGCGCCAATGCCGACCAGGCTCGCGGTAGCGAGCGCTCGCCGCGGGCGGAGATCAGGCGGCAGGCGTGAGCGCGGCGTCGTGCTGGCCGAAGTCGCGCGCGCTTTGGACCGGCACTTGCGCGGCACGGGTGGCCGGTTCCTGACGATCTAGATCGTAGACCGCGCGAAGCTCCTCGGTCATGACGGTCTTGGTGGACTCGGACACCTTCCACACCGCGTGATCACGTCGATCGAAGCGGAAGTCGAGCCAGCCGAGCGCACGCGACAAGATCTCGACGCCGATGGTTCCGAGGGCATAGAGCCGAGCGGTGCGACCGAGGGCGCTCAGCTCGTCGAGCGTGAGCCGAGCGGTGCGGCTGAGATCCATGGTGGACACGGAGTACCCAGAGACCGCGCGCAGCCAATAATGACCCGCGGCGATGCGGCGGCGCTGGCGCACGAAGTCGCGCAGCGTCTCGGGACCGTGGTTGTGGACGACGGCTTCGGGCACGTACGCCAGGCGGTAGCCCGAGGAAGAGACCTGCTGCTCGAGCGTGGCCTCGTCGACGGCGCTCTCGGGCGGAAGGCTGTTGACCAGGCCGGCGCGGAACATGACCAGCTCGCCGAGCTTCGGCGCCTCGAGGGCGACCCGGTGGTGCATCTGCCAGATGAAGCGCGTGGCTTCACCGTGCAGGGTGCCGTGACCGTTGGTCGGAGTCGGGCGAGCGCCGCACATTCCCACGTCGTGGTTGATGAGCAGGCACTGGACCAGGCGTTCGACCACCTCTGGGCTGACCAAAAGGTCGGCCGAGCAGAGGCAGATCGCGTCGATGTCCGGGTGGCTGTGTCGAAGGTAGGTGTTGATCGCGGCGACCTTGCCGCGCCGATGTGTCTCTTCGATCAGCCGCACGGGGACGCCGGGTCGGGCGGCGCGGTCGGCGACGATGGCTGCCGTTTCGTCCGTGCAACCACTGGCGACAACGACAATCTCGACGATCTGCGCGCGGCGTGTCCGCTGGGAGCGCAAAGAATCGATTAGATGACCGATGTTCCGGCCTTCATTGTACGCAGGTACTGCGATTGAGACCTTCATCATGGCGAGAGCGTTCCTAAGCCAACGAGGCGGCCACCGGGACCAGCGAGTAAGTGTGTTGCGATAAGAAAATTCGTCGGACCGGCGGAATGGAAGGGACCGTATCCGCAGTGTCCAGTGGTGTCAACTATTTGTAAGCGTTCGCACGTGATGCAGACGCAGCTACCCATGGAGCTACAGACACGAATCGGTCGAAATTAAGCTGGCCGAGAGCGCGTTCTATGGTCTTAAGAATTGAAACCAACCTCTCTTTCCGTTGAACGGTGCCGATGCGAACCTGCCACTCCCTCTTGAATTGCTCGTTCGTGGCGGTGCTGGCGATGGCCTGGCCGCTCGGTGCCGCCGCCGCCGGCGAGGTCAAGGTGCACCCGACCTTGGTGGCCCTGCCGCGAGAGAAGCTCGTGACGCTGGCGCCCCTCCTGCGCACGGGTGACTTTGCTCTCCTCGAGAGCGACCCGCACGGTTGGGAGCGGCAGGTCACCACCATCAGCCTGTGCAAAGCGCCGCCCGAGGTGGTGCGCGACGTCGTGATCCACCCCGAGCGCTACGAGGACTTCGCCCGCAATATGGTGGGCCGTCAGGTCGTGAAGAACGCCGACGGCACGTTCGACCACACGTGGAAGCTGTCCTACACGGTTGCCTCGTTTTCCGGCGTCAACCGCTACAAGGTGCTCCCGCCGCGCGATGGCGAGGCTGCCGGTCCCGTGGAGGTCCTCGACCCGACCGGCATGAGCACGTACAGGTGGGAGTTCCTCCCGGCGGCCAACGGGGGCGGCACCATCGTGGTGCTCTACGGCTTCACCGATGTCCGGCACTCCGGCGGCTTCATCGACAAGGTGCTCGCGCGGGCGGACACGCTCGAGCACGGCCTCGCCCTGGTGGTGCAAATGTCCATGCACCGAGCGATGGCCTCCGAGGCCGAGAAGAAGGGTGCACCGTTCGCGCCCTACGTCGCACCCGCGCCGGGCACACCCCAGACGAGCTACCGGTTCCTGCTCGACCGTGGCCTCCTGGCCATCCTGCGCCACCAGGGACAAAAGCTCGTCGACTTCAGCCTCATCGATCGCACCAAGGCGCAGCCGGCGACCGTGATCGACGAGCTCTCGCATGCCGAGCGCTGGCGCTACGTGCCGTCACTGACCAAGGTCGAAGGCCACGATGCACGCGATGGCGTCCCCGTCGTCGAGATCGAACAATCGCTACCCCTCATGACGTGGGCGACCTACTTCGGCGTCAGGCAGTCGGGCGGGGGTGTCGATCTTTTCGGGCTCGATGGGGATCTTCGGGGCGCGCGGCTGCGCTTCGACCTTCGACCCGATGCGGGCGCACAGCAGCTGATCCTCCGGGGCCAGCTCTCGTACGATCGCAGCAGCGTGGTGATGCGCGAGCTGTTCAAGATCGAGCCGCTGTTCGAGGACGGCGTGAACGTGGGCCTGTCCTACGTCATCCTGCGAGGTGTAAAGGGCGCAGCGGAAAAACGCGATGGCGGCCGGTAGATCCTCTATGATTATCGCGTGACCGGCACCGAGCGGCTCCTCAAGTATCGCAACGAGAGCGGCGTGTTCATCGTCGACGGCATCCTCGACGAGGAGTCCCCGCCCATCCTGGCCGAGCTCGCCGCAGCCATCGGAGCCGCGCCGCAGGTTCGCATCGATGCCGGTGGCGTGCGTCGCATCAACTCGCTGGGCGTGCGCGCCTGGGTCGACTTCATGAAGCACCTTCACCTGCAGGTATCTTCACGGCAGGTCACGTTCCTGCGGTGCTCGCCCTCGTTCGTCGACCAGCTCAACACGGTGGTCGACTTCCGCGGAGGCGCAGCCGTGGAGAGCTTCCTCGCGCCCTACGTGTGCGAGAGCTCGGGCAACATCTTCTACGAAGAGCTCACCGTCGGTAAAGACGTGCTCAAGGGGAGCGACTACGGCGTCCTCGCGCGTCGTCCCTGCAACGAGTGCCCCGAGCCTCTGGTCTTCGACGATCTCCCCGAGCGCTACCTGCACTTCCTCTCGTTCTTGTAACGGGTCCGCTGCGCGGTGCGTTCGGCATCCAGGCGGTGTTCTCGGAAGAGCCGGCGAGCACGCCAGAAGAGCTGCACTACGACGGTGGCGAGGGTTTTCGCTGCGTGTGTCCGGGCGGCACCAACGATTTTCACACGTGCGAAGCGCGGCGCCTCGTCTACGGCACCGCGAGCTTCGTCACCGGCACATTCGGGCTCACGGCTGCGAGCGTGGTGGTTCGCTCGCTGACCGCGTAGGCGGTAGGCCGAGGCTTACTTCTCGGGCACCGTCTCGAGGAAGGCCTTCACCTGCTGCGCGACCAGACGGTTGAGGTCCCAGGTGTCGACGCTGCGGTTGCGATCGTCCTTTTCGCGCGGGCCCTTGCCATCCGGCGAGTGGTAGCGCAGGGAGTGATCGGCGTGCATGACCTGCACCGGCGTCACCAGCGGATTGCGACTCTCGGCCGGGCCATCTTCGACGCTGCCCTTGAGCTGCAGCGTGGGGACCACGGCGAAATCGCCGCGCGCGCCGTTCAACAGGATCGCACCTTTGATTTTGGGATTGGGTGTCGATGCGAGCATGTCGGCGGGGCTGGTGCCCATGCTGTGGCCACCGATGAGAATGGGCTCGGGCTGCGCTTCGATGAACTCGAGGGCGCCCTGCAGGCCCTCGCCGTAGTTCATCGAGTGAATCTCGATCGATACGCCCTCGGCCGCGAATGCGCGGGAGAGACGGCGGATGATGAGGTTGTTTGGGGTCTGACCGCCGCCGTGGAACCAGAGCAGCTTTTGGACCTTGCCCTCGGTCGGCGCGGCCGCGAGGACCCTCGACGCGCGGGAGCCGGTGTAGGCCAATTCCTCCTGGTAGTCCCCGGCAGAGAGCTCGAGGAGCGCGTGTGCATTGCGTTGGCCGGAGAGCGCGATCGCCTTCGCCGGAACTTCGGGCTTTTTCAGGTAAGCGTCCCGCATCTCGCGGTACGCAAGCTCCTCTGCGCTGGGCTGCCTCACCTTCGGTTGGTCGCCCGATTTGCCGACCGCAAGCTTTTTGCCTTTGCTGATGACCGGCTTTTTCGTGGCGGGGATCGTAGCCTTCTTGCTTTGCACGCCTTTGCCGGCATCCGAAGCGGAAGCGCGGGCTGCTTGCGCGAGTGAAGGGAGCAAGGCGAGCCCGGCTATGAAGAGCGCAATGGATGAGGTTTTCATGCCCTTCGCTCGAGCAACCGCTATGCCAAATACGCCTCAAGCACACGCGATTCAAAATTCTTCAAATGATTCCGTCGCCTGACCGGCGCATTGGTTAACGAGCGGCCGGCATAAAGCCATCCAAGGTGGGGACGACTGACACCGCGAACCCACAGCGGTAGGGGTTCAACCCTATGTCAGTTGTCACCAGCGATAGAACGGAAAATCATCACGACGCTGTAAGCCCGATCAGCGATATCAAAAAATGATCGTGGAGCTCTACGCGGTGGTTTACGACCTGCTCATCGACGTACCCTGCACGCTCTCTGGCTGCTCGCACATCGCTGCAACTACTCGCGCAGCAGCCCCGGCACGACCCATTCGTACACGCCGTCGCCGTCGGCGGTGTTGGAGGCACTCACGATTGCAAGCCCGCGGGGGTCGGTCGCAGCGGCCGGCAGACCCAAACGATGACATCGGACCATTGTCGCCAGTTCCGGGCTCGGTCACGAGATAGCTTTGCGCGGAGATCCAGCGTCTGTTCCCAGCCGCAGCCACGTCGAAGGGTAGTGCGTCACGCGTGGGAGCGAACGAGAGGCGTCGGAACATCGGGTCAAAGCTGGCGTCGCCGCGTGGGCCAAGGTCGACCCCGGTTCCGGCGTCGTCAAGCGGCTCGCCAGCGTCGGTGCACGCCGTCTGGCCCAACGAGATGCAGCACACGAGCGTTGCCAACGTTAAGCCATTTTTCCTCGTGGCGCGCGTACCAGCAGATATTGTGCCGACAATCAAGCGTTATCGGCCGAGAAAGTTGCGCCTAAGGTCCCAGAACCGTGTCGGCGATTCTCTTCTTTCGAGGACCACGCCTCGAATATCTGTTGTGCGCCTCAGGTATTCACGCCGCCGCTCGCGAGCGGAACGCCCGTCAGGCCTCCCTGCTCCTGGAAGCGCTTCGAAGCGATACCGAAGGACGCCTCGGCGCCAAAGTCCATGAGCGCGCGCCAGGCCAGCGTTGGCAAGTGCAGGTGAAGGGCATATTCTCGGGAACCCCGTGGAGCGCTTCGGCAAATACCTGCTCATCAAGCAGATCGCCGAAGGAGGCATGGGGGAGGTCTTCCTGGCGCGCCAGCGCGGTCTGGCCGACGTCGAGCGCATGGTGGTGCTGAAGCGCATCCGGCCGGCCCTGCGCGACGAGGAAAAGTTCGAGAACCTGTTCCTCTCCGAGGCCCGCATCACGGCGCGGCTCAACCACCCCAATGTGGTGCAGCTGTACGAGTTCGGACGCATCGACGAGTCGTACTTCCTGACGTTCGAGCAGATCCGCGGGCTCGACCTGGCTCACCTGCGCAAGCGCCGGCCAGGGCCGTGGCCGCTCGACGTGACGTTCGAGCTCATCACCCAGGCCTTGTCGGGCCTCGCCCACGTGCACGCCTTGCGCGACTTCGAAGGCAAGCCGCTCAACATCGTGCACCGCGACGTGTCGCCGCCGAACGTGATGGTGTCGAGCGACGGCATCACCAAGCTCCTCGACTTCGGGGTGGCGCGTTCGTCGGAGCAGCCGAAAGACACCGAGCGCATGGTGCACGGCAAGTTCCCGTACCTGTCGCCCGAGCAGTGCAACTTCGAACAGCTCGATGGGCGGAGCGACATCTTCTCGCTCGGCGCCGTGTTGTACGAGCTGTTGAGCGGCCAGGTGGCCTTTGCGCGCGCCACGCGGCAGGAGACGATGGCCGCGGTGTTGCTGCGCGAAGCGCCTGCACCGTCGACGCTGCGCCAAGGCGGCTTGCCGCCGGTGGTCGATCAACTCTGCATGCGCGCGATGCTGAAGTCGCGACACGAGCGCTTCCCTGGCGCCGAAGTGATGCTGGCCGAGGTCGAGCAGATCGCGCAGACGCTGGGTCTCGCTCGTGGGCCACGGGTGCTGGCGCGCTTCGTCGAGGCGGTGTCGGCCGAGCGGTCTACCGGCGAGGTGCAGCGACCGCCCTCGGTCGTCACCGAGACGGTGGTGCGCAATCTCTTGCTCGTCGACGACGACGACGAGAACCTCCAGGCTCTCCGTCGCACGTTCCGTTCGGCGTACAACTTGTTCTTCACCTCCGATCCCCGCGAGGCGCTGCGCATCATCGAAGACAACGTGGTGCACGTGATCATCAGCGACCAACGCATGCCCGGGCTCACCGGCGTGGAGCTCTTGCAACAAGCGAGCAAGCTGCGACCGGGCGTGCTGAAGGTCATCACCTCTGCGCTGTCCGATTCGAGCACGTTGTTGTCCGCCATCAACGTGGCCGGCATCCACCGCTACGTGGTGAAGCCGTGGCAGCCCGACGAGCTGCGGCGGGTCGTCGACGAGCTCGTCTCCGAGAAGGCCGGCGCGATGGAGCTCGAGTCGCAACGGACCGATTCGCAGCGCAACGTGTCGGTGGCTAGCGAAGCGCCGCTGTCCTCGTCCCACACCACGGGTGGGAAGGCGAAGCTGGCGTCGAAGACGGTGGCCGGCGCACCGAGCTCCGGTCCCATCCGCTTGCAGAGTGGAGGCGAGCGCACGTTGGTAGAGGAGATGGCACCGACGCGCACGCGCCAGCGCCTGCGCCCGGAGCTCATCCAGACGTTCGAGCAACGTGGCCATGCCGCGCTGGTGCTGAACAGCATGCGGCAAGCACCCCTAGGTGCGGCCGACAGCCTGCTCACGATCTTCGGCGAGGAGCTGCAAGACGGCGATGTGGTGGTGAAGGTCACCGACGACAAAGTGGCCCTCGTGCTGGGTGGCGCCTCGCAGCCGGAGCTCAAGAAGAAGCTCGATGAGCTCCGCAAGCGCGTCGATCGCCGCCGCAGCGCGGCCAAATTGCCGGAGCTCACCACGGTTGCGATCTACATGCCGGAAGACGCCCACGACTCGGACGAGGCGCTGATGCGCGCGTCCACCGCGCTGGTGTTGGCGGGCAAGCAGGGGAGGGCGAGCTCGTGAACGAAGAGGCCCGCGCACATCTCAAGATCCTCATCGCCGACGACGAGGTCGAAAATGCGGAGGCGTATGCGCGCGCCCTGCGCGGCTACCAGCTCCTGCGAGCGTCGCGTGGCGACGAGGCGTTGAGCATCCTGGCAGAGCACACCATCGACATCGTCGTCACCGATCAGCGTATGCCCGGCCTCTCCGGTGCGTTGTTGTTGCAGCGCGCTCGGTCGGTGAACCCCATCGTGCGCCGCGTGGTGGTCTCGGCCAGCTCACAGCCCGAGCACCTGCTCGAGGCGATCAACTCCGGCGAGGTGGAACGATATCTCCTCAAGCCCGTCGAGCCGGACAAGCTCCGCAGCGTCGTCGACGAGCTCGCCGACTCCTATCTTCTGATGCAGGCGCAGGGCCATCGCATCAGCGAGCTACAAGATCAGCTGCAGGCCCTCCGGCGCGAGAAAGCCGAGCCGAACGATGGCGAGCTCCTCGAGCGTACCGAGCTCGAGTTGGTGCGCGCGCGCCGCTATCGGCGGCCCCTTTCGTTGCTCGTTTTCCACGGTGCGAGTGACGTCGATCTCAAGCGCTGGCGCACGGCTCTGCGCGAGCTCGACATCGCGCTGCGCATCGGCGATCGCATCGTGGTGGTGCTGCCGGAGAGTGATCGCCCGGGCGCGCTCGCCGTATGGGACCGCCTGCGTGACCTCCAGCCCGTCGCCGAGCCGATCGTGCGCAACTGCCCCGAGGACGGCACCACGCTACAGGCGTTGCTGCTGACCTCTCATCCATCTCACGGGGCGTAACGAACGAAGCGGTAGAAGGTGTCGTCGTCGACGGCGCCCATCATCGGATTGCCACAGCCCGCGCAGCGTGGCGTCTCGGGCCGCTTGCCCTCCTTGATGTCGGCGACCTGCACCTCGACGAGGGTGAAGGCCGCATCGACCTCGCACTCGTAGGCGCACAGCACGCTCCAGATCTCTGCGTTGCCGGCGAAGTTCGCGATGGTGTTGAGCTGGTCGACGAACACGGGCGCGCAGCGCTCGAGGCGCACCTTGCGCGAGCCGAACGCCGCCACGAAGTCGAGCCACTCGCGGACGCCGATGGAGTTGATGCGCGTGAGCCCGCTGAGATCGAGCGTGACCTCCTTGGGCAGCTCCGACGCCAGCTGCATGAGGTCCGCATATTCGTCGATCCGTCCGGACAACCGGAAGCGATGACCTTCTTGCTTCCACTCGAGCGCAGGTCTCACTGAGCCTCCCCCCTCTCCATCGGATCGCGTGGCAAGATCTTGGGCAGCCGCACGGTGAACGTGGACCCCTCGCCGAGAACACTCGTGAACTGCATGGTGCCGCCGTGCCGCTCCACGATGCCGTAGCTGATGGAGAGGCCGAGGCCCGTGCCTTGACCGACCGGCTTGGTGGTGAAGAACGGGTCGAACACACGTGCGCGATGCTCGGCCGCGATGCCCACGCCGTTGTCCTCGACCTCGAGGCGAACGTGGTGCTCCTCGTCGACGACACGCACGATCACCCTGCCCGGTGAGGTAGCGGAGGGTGGCCGGCCGAGAACGGCGTGGACTGCATTGCCGATGAGGTTCATGAACACCTGGTTCAACTGACCAGGTTGCCCGAACACGCTGCCTTTTGCACTGTCGCCGGGCTTGCCGTACTCGCGCTCGATGGCGACGTTGGCGGTCGACGTCGTGGGCTTCAAGAGATTTATGGTGGTCTCGATGCCAGCGACGAGGTCCACGGCCACGTCGCGCTCGTCGCCACCCCGGGAAAAGGCTCGTAGGTCGGCCACGATGGCGGCGGCGCGATTTGCGCCCGTGCGGATCGACTGCATGAGCTGCGGGGCGTCGTTGCGCAGGTATTCGATCTCCAGCGCCACACGCAGCTCGTCGATCGCGTCATGGGCTGCCGGTGACACCGCCGTCTCCAACGACTCGACGAGCTGCTCCAGCGCGCTCACGTATTGTTCCAGGAACGGCAGGTTGCAGACGATGAAGTTGATAGGGTTGTTGATCTCGTGCGCGACCCCCGCCACCAGCAACCCCAGCGACGACATCTTCTCCTGCTGCACGAGGTGCGCTTGCGTGCGCCTCAGGGCTTCGTTGGTGCGCACGAGATCGGCCGAGCGCGTGGCCACGAGCTCGTTGAGCTCCTGCTTTTGCTCGCGCTCCTTGCGAATGGCTTCGCGCCAGCGCGCGTGCAGGCGGGACTCGGCGGTGGTGTCTCGATAGGTCTCGAGCACGAGACCTCCCGCGAGCGGCGTGGCGGCCACCCGCAGCTCTTGTACGTCGGCGAAGACCTCCACCACGGACTTCTGCAGATCGACCGGCTCAGCCAAGCCCACGCGATCCACCCGTAGCGGGAGACCCGAGTCGAGCGCGCGAAGGGCCACGCACTCCTTCGCGCACACGCTGAGGGGCAGCACTTCGGAGCAGCGCGCCCCCTCGTCGACACGCTGCTGTAGGCGGGCCCGGCTACGTCCCGAGAGGCGCGCGTAGGCATCGTTGAAATAGAGCAGGCGGTGACCGGCATCGATCACCGCCGCTCCATCTGCGTGGCCGTCGACCACCGCACGAAGTTCCGCCGAGAGCATGAAAGAGGGCGAGTATATCCCGCGTTCGTCCGCGTTACATGCTCAGGCCGCCGTCTACGTCGATGGTGCGACCATTGAAGTAGTCGCACTCGAGCACGAAGCGCACGGCGACCCAGATGTCCTCGGGCACGCCGATGCGACGCACCGGGATGTTGGCCACCAGGGCGTCGCGTGCCTTCTGGTTCATTCCCTGGGTCATCGGCGTCTCGATCATGCCGGGCGCGATGGCGCCGCAGCGAATGCCGAAGCTCGCCCACTCACGCGACCACGTAACGGTGTTGGCTGCGAGCGCAGCCTTCGCCGCGGTGTAGTTGGATTGGCCGCGGTTGCCGTGACGTGCCACCGAGGACATGTTCACGACCACGCCCTTCTGGTCGGTCTCCACCATTTTCGCGACGACCTCGCGGGCCATGAGCGTGGCGCCGGTGAGGTTGACGCCGAGCACGGCGTTCCACTGGTCGGTGCCGAGCTTGATGATGGCGCCCGTCTCGCGATCTTTCTTCACGAGGAGACCGTCGCGCAGGATCCCCGCGTTGTTGATGAGCCCATTGAGCCCGCCCAGCTCACCGTGAGCCCAGGTCACGAAGGACTGGCAATCGGCCTCGGACGACACATCGAGCTTGCGACGCGCGATGCCCTTCGGCAGCTGCTCGAGCCCAGCCTCGTTGACGTCGCCCGCAGCGACCTTGGCGCCAGCTTCGTGCAGCCGCGTGGCGAAGTGCGCGCCCATGCCCTGGGCTGCGCCGGTGACGATGATCTTGAGGTCTTTGAGCTGCATGAAAAGGTCTCCTTCGGCCTGTCGAAAGTCCCATGAGGGAAGCCTGCGCATGTTGCCACATCACCAGGCGCGGTTCGTTCCTCGAAAGCCGGCTATACTAATTGCGCCGTGAATCAGACCGATCCGGTGTTTGGGCAGTACCAAGCCATCCTGCGCGGAGGCCGCAAGGCCTACGTGGCTGCGAACCCGCATCTATTCTTGGTGCGACGTGCGCCCACATTCACCACCAAGAGCGACTGGGACGACGACATCAGCTTCGCCACCCGCGTGCACGACGACATCAACCTCGATGACGAAGCCGACGACGTGGAGCACGAAGGCTGGATCGTGGTGCCAGTGAAGAAGCGCGACGACGGGCCGTTTCCCGATCGCATCGGGGTCGGTCGCGCCCGCAACTGCGACGTGGTGTTGCGGTTCCCGTCGGTGTCGAAGCTACACGCGCAGTTTCGCGTGGGCGGCTCGCTGCAGCTCGTCGACGTGGGCTCGGTGAACGGGACGTCGGTCAACGGCCAGGCGGTGGCGCCTCGGGTGCCACAGAACGTGAAGGCGGGGGATGCTCTGCGCTTCGGCTCGGTCTACGTCGAGCTACTCGACGCCGGCACGCTGTTCGATCTGATCGACGCGCTCACCACCGCCGGCGTGTAGTGCGCTAGAAGCGATAGCCAACGCGGAAGGCGGCCATTGCGAGTCGGCGGTCTTCGCCGGCGACGGGCGCCGCGAGATTGAGCTCGAAGCCGAGCCCACGCCAAAGACGAAAGCGTAGGGCCAGCATGGGCAAGAGCGCGTCGAGCGGTCCGCGGTGACCTACGGTGGCCTGCAGATCGATCGCGAACGAGAACCAGCTGGCCGGCGCGAACCCGACACCGAGCGACAGCGTGGTCCCACCGCGCGCGGCGGCGGGCCCCGACGAGAGGCCGACGGAGAAGTCGCCCGCCAGCTGTCCGTGGACCTCGAGATCGCGACGTGGACGAAAGACCGCGGCGACGCCGATCTCGGCGCCGGTGAGCTGCACCGACGCGCTGTAGCTCGCGGTCGGCACCAGCACCTGGCCGTACACCGACAGCGCGAAGCGTCGCGTCTCGAGAGCGAGGCCCTGGAGGCCCATCGTCAAGTTGCCGAGGCCAATCGCGTTCGCCTTGATCGGGCCGTTCTGGACGAACTCCCAGTGCACGAGCTCCAGCGTTCCGATGAACGCGAGGTTCTTGCGCAGGCGATAGCTGCCACTCACGAGCGTGTCGGCGTGGATGCCGCCGTAGAAGTCCTTCAGGTCATACGTGGCACCGACGCGCTCGGCCAACGTGAGCTCACCATGGAGGCAAGCGCTGCGGCCCACCCCGATGGCTGCGTCGAAGAGCCCGATGGCAACCGGGCCGTCGATGAGCCCTTCGTGCCGCACGCGCTGACACGCACGCTCGTCCACCCGTGGCGAGGGATCCTGCGCGCGCGCGGTTGCCGCGATCAGCAACGAGACGATCACGAGGGCATGCTTCAAGGCAGCACGCCGATTCGATCGAAGCGGCCGTTGCCGTTGCGATCGAGGAGGAATGGGTTGGTGAACGCGAACGGATAGCCGTTCGTGACCTGGTAGAAGTGAAAGAGCGGCGCGCTGGCGACGGGGGCGGGCGGGACCGCGAGAGGACCGTAGCCCTTGGTGCTCGTGACGTCGCGTGCATCGACCACGCCGTCGCCGTTGTTGTCACCGGTGTCGGGGATCCCGTCTTTCTCGTTGTCGAGGCCACCCCCGAGGTCGGCGGAGAGCGGCAGCGCGGTGCCCGTCTCGATCACGATCCAAGCGTCGACGCCAGCCGGGACACCGACGAGCAGCTCGGCGAGTGGAAGCTCCGTCGTGAGCCGTGCGAGGCCGACCGTGCCGAAGGGATCGACCGGCGTGGTGAACGACGACGCGCCCAGGTGCTTCACCTCGACGGCATTCACGAAGATCCGCAGCTCGTCGACGGGGACCCACGGCGCGGCCGACACGGAGATGCGCAGGCGGGCCGACGCGCTCGGCGCGAGGAGGCCCATGCCGTAAGGCAGCTCGACCTCGGGACCACCGTTCGGCGCGTCGATGATCGCGGCTTCGATGACGGGCCCGTTGGTGCCGAAGCTGCGGCCCTTGCGCACGGCATCATCGAAGCGATCGATGTCGAAGGCAGGACCCGCGACGGTGTCGGTGAACACGACGTTGCGCGGCGTGCCGACGTTGGTGTCCGTGAGGCTGTGCGAGTCGGAGTTGGCGGTCCCCGTCTTCGGCTTGCCTTGGTTCAGCATGTAGAACCAGAACCATCGGTACTGGATGAGCGTGTCGTTCTGGCTGCCGTTCATCACCTCTTGGGCGTGGTGCGAATCGTTGGTGTGGCCGCCGCCGGGCGCGCGAACGAACATGCCGGCCGCCGTGCCGTCGTCGTGATCGGGAAGGTCCCGCAGCGCCGACAAGCTGAGCGCCTTCGGGAAGCCCTGGTCGCGCGCAGCGATGGGCTCGAGCCACGGATGGTTGAGCTCGATGATCGAGGTGCCGGTGAACAACGGCTCCGTTCGGTCGAACAACGTACCCGGCTCGATGAGCTCGTCGAAGGGACCGCCATTGCGCGGTTCACCGGGTGCGTAGCGCAGCGGCCACATGTTGTAGTGACCGATCACGAGCGGGTAGTCGTACTTGGGGATGTAGAACCACGGCATGTGGCCGGTGGTCTCGATCCCCGTCACCGTCGAGAGATGGTCGGAGAGGCCGAGCTGCTTCGCCATGTCGGCATAGTCGTAGACCACATCGTGATCGGTCGCGATTGCGACGTCGAGGTTCGCCGCCGAGAACGACAGCACGCGGTCCCAGTCGGGGATCGCGCTGTCGAAGCTGGCGGCGCCGTGGATGTGGAAGTCGCCGGTGAGCGTCCCTTGCGGCTGGAGGGCCAGGTCGCGCAGCTGGAGCTCGACGGCCTGCGTCGCGCCCGTGAGCTCGACGAGCTGACGCGCGATCGTGAAGAAAGGCCCGTGGCACGCGTACAGCCAGTAGCGCCCGTTCGGGATCTCGACCTCGACCGGCCGACCGAGCGCGTGCCAGTTGAGGAAGCGATTGCACGCGGGTGACGCGCCGGGTGGGGGACCGAGCCAGGGTGCGCACACGCCGAACTGAGCATGGAAGCTGCCGGCCACGCTGCTCGCGGTGGGGTCGTCGGCTGGGACCACGAACACCTCGGCGTCGAGCGGCGCCGCCAAGGCATCGACGACGGTGAGCTTCACCACCGATGTACGAGGCACGCTCATGGCCGCGATCGCGAGGTCGCCGTCGACCTTGCCGAGGTCTTGCTCGCCGACCTTGCGTCCGAACGCTTCGAGCTCGATCACGTAGCGACGACCCGTCGGTACGCGGGCGTTGAAGCTCCCGTCGCTGCGCGGGACGATCTGCGTGATGGGCGTGCGCTGGGCGACCGGCATCTTGGCATCGCCTTCGTACACGAGGAGGCTGTACTGATCGCTGCGCGCGGTGGTGCCCGTGAGGCCCAGCGGCGCCGGCGTCACCTGCACGCTCCCCGAGAGCGTGACGTAGCTCTCGGAGAACAGCTTCTGCCGGGCCTCGAGCGCGAGGTCGATGCCGGCCGCAGCATCACCTCGTGCAGCGGTCATGATGAAGCGCTCGAACGTGACGATGCCGCGCGGCAGGATGACGGCCCGCGGCGTGCCGAACGACGACAACTGCTCGCCGTGGAAACCATCGAGCTTCTTCTCGGTGCAGCCGACCTCCGCGTACGCAATGTCGGGCGCGACGTGCGACGACGCCGCGAGGTACGACGATGACTCGAAGGCGTCGTCGAGCTGCGCGACGTCGAGCAGTGGCATGTGGACGAAGCCGTGGCCCTTCGCCGCCGTGAACGGAATGGGCTCGCGCCCCGACCAGTACCAACCGTCGCTGAGCGTCCACGTTTGCGGGTCGGGTGTGCCGTTGTAGACGACCGAGCGAACGCGCACGCCGGGCTCGCACGGACGCACCTCATACAGCGTAGTGATGAGTGTATCGGGTTGCTCGAAGAGCGTGCCGCGCAGCTGGATGCCGACACGGGTCGGGCGCTCGTCGATGAGCTGCAGCGAGGTGTAGTACGCGGAGTCGCGTGGCAGCACGCCCACCGCGGTGATGATCTGGTTCAGTGCGTCGGCGTTTCCCCCGCGCGGCTGGAGGTCGAGGATCGAGCCGCCCGAGAGCTCGATGAAGTTCTGGTTCCCGAGGGCCGCGACCACCATCGTGATCCGATCGTTGCCGAGCAGCACGTCGCCATTGCGGCCGAGCGCTGCCTCACCCCCGGGCGGCGGGGTCACGCCGTCGAGCGTGCGCAGCTCGAGCGAGCCCGCGTTGCACGCATACGCGAGCTTCTGGCATGGCGATGCAACGCGGCACGCGGGGTCGTCGCTCTTGAGGCAACCGGCGTCGTTGCAGGCGCTGGTACCGAGCGCAGCCAGAGCGACCACGGCAACGGGCAAAATCGGGCAGAAGCGCAGGCGCGACGAGGTCAAATGGGGAGAGGCTTCTTGCACGTGGCGCGATTGAAGTAGACCTCGGTCCGCCCATTGCGGCCGTCGATCCACATGGCGCCGAACTCGTCGCCGTTCCACAAAACGTCAGGGAAGCGCGCCCAGGCGGTGGTGTTCGAGAGCTGCATATCGGCTGCCCCACCGATGCGGGTACCGTGGTTGTCGACGAACGTCATGAAGATCTGCGGCTTGCCCGAGCGGAACTGGTAGTACACCACGCCCGCTGCGGAGCCCGTCCAGGCCGCGTGCGACCAGTTGGCGTTGCCGGTGTCCGGCTCTTCGACGAGGCCACCGCCGAACACCTTGCCGGCAGGATCGATGAGCGCCATGAAGATCTCGGCTTGTCCGCCGCGGTGATCTTCCCACGACGCGAGCGTGCCGAAGTCGGTGAGCGTGAGGCGACCGAGCAAGGCGGCATTCGCTGCGCCGGCGTCCCGGGTGGCGACCTTGGCCGGGAGCGCCAGCATGTCGGTGACGGGGGAGACGAACGTATCGGTCCGTCCACTCACCGTCTCGCTCCACATCATCGAGAGCCGCGTCGCGTCGCCGGCGAGCCATGGGTAACCGCCCTTCTCGCTCGGTGAGAAGGCCGTTTGCGGAACGGAGGTCCGCAGCGACAGGTCGTCGGCCACGAGCGCGAGGTAGCCGCGCGAATCACCGACGTCGTCGTTGTTCATGCTCGACACCGACGTTTGATCCATCCACGAGATGACGGTGCCCATCGGTGACGGTGACAAGACCGGGCGTGTCTGCAACGAGCGACCAGTGGCGACCACCTTGCCGACGCCGACCGGGTTGCCCCCGGTGTCGAGCGCGTGGAGACGCACGTTCACGTCGTCTTGCCACGCGACGACGAAGCCGGTGGGGGTTGGCAACAAGGTCGGCAGGGTCGACGCGCCGGGCGTACGCTCGACGGCGACGGCCGATCCCATCGCCTTGCCGTTGCGATCGATCTGCACCGCGAAGATGTCTTCCGTCGCCACGTCGGAGAAGACCACCTGATAGCGATCGTTCACCCACACGAAGGCGAAGCTGCCGGCACCGATGGAGGTGACGCGCGTGTCGACGCCGAGGCGCTCGCACAGCGACGGCGTGCTGATCGAGCCGGTGGGCTTCTGATTGATGGCGACCGGCTCTTCGCTCAGGTCCGGCATGCCGCCAGCCATCGGGTCCTGCTTGCACGCCGATGCCGATACAGAGAGGCACGCGATGAGAAGAAAACCCAAGGAGCGCATGAAGGAGCAAGTATAGCGCCTCATCCATCACCAACGCGACCCTCCATGGGCTACTGTCTACGGGTGACCGTGTCTGGGAAGGCCAAGGCCGCCACCACCACGCGTGCGGACGTTCCCCGCATCGAGCTGGCACGCCTCGCCGCCAAGCTGCGACTCTCCTGGTGGACGCAGCTGGCCGGTATGCGCTTCGCGGCGATCCCGCGGTCGGGCGACGACGCCGATGCCGAGCTGGTGCGGCTCGAGGCGCTGGCGGAGAGGCCGAGCGACGTCGACACGCGTCGCGGGGATCCGCAGCTCGACGAGCTCGTCGCCAACTTGAAGGTGCACGAGACCTCGTGCGAGCGCGCGCGCCGCGATCATGCTGCTCATCCGCTCTACCAGCTGCGCGAGCGTGCACAGCTCGACGACGTCCAGTTCGAGTTGTTCCTCCTCGCGCTCTCGCCCGAGATCGACGATGGCTTCGGTCGCGTCGCGGTGTTCATGCGCGGCGGCGGGGCGAGCCGGCGTGTGTTCGACGTGGCGACGGCGGCCAAGGTGCTGCAGCCCAACGACAGCGGCGGCAAGGAGATCCGTCGCGCGCTGGCGCCTTCGTCACCGCTCGATCGCTTCGGGCTCATTGCCTTGTCGAACGGCGATACCGATCAGGCCGACCGCCTCACGCTCACCACGTTGCTGACGGTGCCACCTCCGGTCGTGGCCGCGACGCTGGGCCTTCCGGCCGAGGATGCGACGTTGCGCGACTTCGTGAAGGTCGGCCGCGAGGCGCCGCGGCGCGCGGACCTCGCGCTGCCGCTGGAGGTCTGGGCTCGTCTGGAGGGATTGTTCTCGGATCCGCTGGTGTTGCCGCTGCTCGAAGGGCCGACCGGCGTAGGGCGTGGAGAAGCCGCACGCGCCTTGTTCGGCGAGCAAGCGCGCGAGGTCGTCGAGGTGGAGGTGGAGCATGCGCCGGGCGGGCTCTCGGCGCAGGAGTCCATCGCCGTTGCGCGGCTCGCGTGGCTGCGCGACGCGGCGCTCGTGGTTCGCCTGCCTGCCATCGCCGCCGGCGCCACGCGCGACCCTGCCTGGCTGCGCGGCGTGGCCATGCTCGCGGGTCGTCACGTGGGCCGCCTCGTGCTCGTGCGTGAGCCGGGGCCAGCGCTACCGCTCGAGCTCGCGCGCGGCCGGCGCCTCACCTTGGTGCCGTTGCAGCTCCCCGAGCCCGCTGTTCGCCAGGGCCTGTGGCAAGAAGGTCTGGGCGCGGACAGCGTGAACATCGATTGGGCCACGCTGTCGCACAACTATCCACTCACGCCGGTGGCCATCGCGCGCGCATCCGAGGAGGCGCGGCTCGTCGCCCGTGCGCGACGTGGTGCCGAGGCAAAGGTCGAGATGCAAGACATCGTCGACGCGGTCGACGTGCAGTTCGCACCGAAGCTGCAGACGGTGGGGCGCCGCTTGCGTAGCAGCGCGCGGCTGGCCGACCTCGTGTTGCCGGAAGAAACACGCGAGACGCTGCAGGAGATGGAGGCGACCATTCGCCTGCGTCACCGCGTGCTCGACGAGTGGAACTTCCAGCGCCTCGTGCGCGGCCGCGGGGTGTCGGCGCTCTTCTACGGGGAGCCAGGCACCGGCAAGACCATGTCGGCGGGCGCGCTCGCCGCGGCGTGCGGCCTCCCGCTCTATCAGATCGACACCGCGCAGGTCGTCTCGAAGTGGATCGGCGAGACGGAGAAGAACCTGGGCGAGCTGTTCCGTGCCGCCGAGGCCGCGCACGCCATGCTGCTGTTCGACGAAGCCGACGCCATCTTCGGCAAGCGCACCGACGTGGAGCACTCCACCGATCGCTACGCGAACATGCAGACCAACTTCCTGCTCACCCAGATCGAGCTCTTCAATGGCATCTCCATCCTCACGACCAACCGCGAGTCAGTGATGGATCCAGCCTTCCAGCGACGCCTCACGTTCCGCGTCTACTACCCGATGCCCGACGTGGCAGAGCGCGAAGATCTGTGGCGCAAGATGGTGGCCGACCACGGCGCGGAGCTGGGTGCAATCGATACGCGATATCTCGCCCAGCGGCTCGTGATGTCTGGCGGCTACATTCGCAACGCGGTGCTGCGCGGCGCGTACCTCGCGGCGGCGGCCCAGAAGCCACTCAGCACGGAGACGCTGCGGCTCGCGGCCGAGCTGGTGCTGCGCGACGCAGGAAAAGTGATCTAGCCTAGCCGCCGAAGAGGCGCGTGTAGCCGTCGAAGTCGTTGGTGGCGAGGAAGCTGAGCCAGTCGATCCGTCCGCCGAGCGCCTTGCCGACGTCGGGGCGTTGATCGTTCTCGAGGCGCAGGTATGCGTTTGCCGCGAGCGCGAACTCGTCTGCCGAGAGCTGCTTGCGCCCGTGGTCGCACAGCGCGAGCGTCCAGCTGACGAACGAGCCGACCGGATCTTGCGCACGATACGGATTGAATGCCTCGAGATCCGTGGCGACTTGTTTCTCGAACGCCTCGGTCCTCACGGTCTCTTCGGACGTCAATCCGGTCATCGCATCGAACGGCATGATGGGCTCCCGTGCGGTGTTTGGTTCAGGTTCATTTTGTCGACGACGATGGGTCTTGGCCTCGAACGGCTTCGGCCTCGTTCTGCCATGAGTCTTGGTATAGGCGGTAGTCGTTGGCGTGGAGCGCGCGCACGAATGCATGCATGCCCTTGCGCTGCAGGCGGTTCGCGATTGCGCGCTTCTCCATCACCGAGTGGTCGCGATAAAAGAGCGACAAGGTTCGGAAGTCCACCGACGAGAGCGACATGCTGAGGCTGTGCGTGAAGTGACCGAGTCGTTCGAAGAACGTATCGACCTCGGAGTCCCAACCGAGGCCCGCAGCGGGCTCGGCGTTGGTCGCGTCTTCGGCTGGATTGCTCTTCGCTTTGGCTTGGATCTGGCCGCCGTGGAGCTCGCTTTGGCGCTTGCGCTCGGCTTCTTCCGCCGCGGCGCGAACCTCATCTTCTTTTTGGAGCTCTGACATGAACGTTTCATCATAGCCGATCGGGCTTACTTCGATCGCCCCTGGAGTGGAGCAACACGAAATGAGCGCGACAGATTGTAATCCCGCATCGTGCGCCGCGATCACGGCGATGTGTACCGACGACGTCTGAAAATTTACAAAGTCGGTGGAGATGATCGCGACCCGATTAATTATCCGGATGCGGTGTGCATCCCTTAAAAGGGGTTGAAGAGCGAGATACCGCAGTTCGAAAAGTCGCGCTCGTTTCGTGTCGCCAGCGTCAGGTTGTGCAACGCCGCGGTGCCGGCTATCAGCATGTCGGCCTGCGTACGAGTTCGGCCTTCGCCGCGCAACTGCGCGCGCATACGTCCGCACCATTGTGCAACGTCCATGCTGACGGCAAGGATATCGCAATGGGATCGGAAGAACCGATCGAACCAATCGTTGAGCCTGGGATTGGGCTTGAGCGTGAGCCCGAAACGCACTTCTTCGACGGTGATGACGCTGATTGTACAGCGATCGAGACCTGCGAACCAAGCGCGGACCGCTGGACAGGGGCGCGGGCGGACCAGCTCGCTCAGGACATTCGTGTCGATGAGGAAACTCACCGCTTTTTCTTGACGTGAGAGCGCAAACGAGTCCGCGACGTGGCTGACCCTGAAGGCTGCGCAGCGTTGTCACGATCCTTGCGAGCCGGCACGTCCAGCGTGTACGCCGACGCGTCCGTGATCGTCTGCAACTCGTCGACCATGTCCGAGATGGTGTTGCCCTGCTTGTCTCGCCAGGCCAAGAACTCGTCGAAAGTCGCCGAGCCAACGATCGCCGCAACCACCGTGTCGCGGTTCTGGATTCGCTGCGGCGTGTGTTGCGCGCGACGCACGAGCTCGGAGAAGTGCTGTTTTGCCTCCGCCAACTTCCAGCTCATCCAGTCAGTGTGTTCGAGCGCCCGATATAGTCAAGTAGGATATCTTGACAAGATAACTTGGACAAGTCCGCTGCGGGCGGCTAGCTCGTCACGTCGAGCGCGAGCGCGCCGTCCTTCATGTGGACGACGACTTTGCCGCCGTGCTTCAATCGTCCGAACAAGATTTCGTCGGCGAGCGGCTTCTTGAGCTCGTGGGACACGAGGCGGGTCATGGGCCGCGCGCCGAAGTTCCGGTCGAAGCCCTTGTCGGCGAGCCACTCGCGCGCCTCCGGCGAGAGCTCGATGGTGACCTTCTTGTCCACGAGTTGCTCGGCCAGGTGCGCGACCGTCTTGTCGACGATCTTGAGAATGACCTCACGCGGCAGCTGATCGAACGAGATCCAGCCGTCGAGGCGGTTGCGGAACTCGGGCGAGAACACCTTCTCGATGGCGCTCTTGGTCTTGCCCTCGCTCGACCCGTTGTCGACGCCACCACCGAAGCCGATCTCCCGCGTGGTGAGCTCGCGCGCGCCGGCGTTGGTGGTGAGGATGATGATGACGTGGCGGAAGTCTGCCTTGCGACCGTTGTTGTCCGTCAGCGTCGCGTGGTCCATGACCTGGAGCAAGATGTTGAAGACGTCGGGGTGTGCCTTCTCGATCTCGTCGAGGAGCAACACCGCATACGGGGTCTTGCGCACCGAGTCGGTGAGCAGGCCGCCCTGATCGAAGCCGACGTAGCCCGGCGGGGCACCGATGAGGCGCGACACCGTGTGCTTCTCCATGTACTCGGTCATGTCGAAGCGCATGAATTCGACGCCGAGCGCCTTGGCCAGCTGCTTCGCGAGCTCGGTCTTGCCGACGCCGGTGGGACCCGAGAACAGGAACGAGCCGATGGGCTTGTCGACGTGACCGAGGCCCGAGCGCGACAGCTTGATGGCCGAGGCGAGCGCGCTGATGGCCTTGTCCTGGCCGTAGATCACCTTGCGCAGCTCGGGCTCGAGGTTCTGGAGCGCATCCTCGTCGGAAGACGAGACGCTCTTCTTCGGCACCTTCGCGATCTTGGCGACGACGTCTTCAATCTCGGCCGGGCCCAACGTGCGGATGCGCTTGTCGGTGGGGCGCAGACGATCGGCCGCGCCGGCTTCGTCTATCACGTCGATGGCCTTGTCCGGCATGTGGCGATCGTTGATGTACTTCTGCGCGAGCTTCGCTGCGGCCTCGAGCGCCTCGTCCGTGTACTTCACGTCGTGGTGTTTTTCGTACTGGGAACGCAGTCCCTTCAAGATCTCGATGGTCTCGTCCACCGACGGCTCGAGCACGTCGATCTTCTGGAAGCGACGGGCGAGCGCGCGGTCGCGCTCGAAGCTCGCCTTGTATTCCTGGAACGTGGTCGAGCCGATGCAGCGTAGCTCCCCGGCGGCGAGCGCTGGTTTGAGGAGGTTCGACGCGTCCATCGACCCGCCCGACGTGGCGCCGGCACCGACGATGGTGTGGATCTCGTCGATGAACAAGATGGCGTGCGGGCGCTTCTTGATCTCGCCGACCACGCCCTTCAGGCGCTCCTCGAACTGACCACGGAACTTGGTGCCGGCGAGCAAGGCACCCATGTCGAGTGAGAAGATCTCGGCCCCGAACAACGTGTCCGGAACTTCCTTATGCACGATCGCGCGGGCCATTCCCTCGACGATGGCCGTCTTACCGACGCCGGGCTCGCCGACGAAGATCGGATTGTTCTTGCGACGCCGCGCCAGCACCTGGATCGCGCGCTCGAGCTCCGCGGTGCGGCCGATCAACGGATCGGTGCGGCCTTCCCGCGCTTGCTTGGTGAGGTCGACGGTGTACGCCGCGAGCGGATCGTCCTCGGCGGGTGCTTCTTCTTCTTCTCCTTCTCCTTCGGCGTCGTGGCCGTGGCCGACGTGCTCGCCACCTTCCGGATCCTGGTCGTCCTCGCCGACCGGCGCGCCGCGCTGGGCCGGCACGCCGCCGTTGCTGCGCACGAGCGGGCGGCTGTTGCCTTTCTCGATGCCGTGGGAGACGTAGTTGAGGATGTCGATGCGCTTCACACCCTGCTGCTCGAGCAGGAACAGTGCGTGGCTCTCGCGCTCGCGAAACAGCGACACCAATAGATTTACGCCGTCGACCTCTTCCTTGCCGGAAGATTGCACGTGCATCGCGGCTCGCTGCAGCGACCGCCAGAACGCGGTGGTCTGCTGTGGCTCGAGGTCGGCGTCCTCGGGCAACTGATCGAGCGCATTTATGAACTCCGAGAGCTCGCTCTCGAGGCGCTTGATGTCCACGCCCGACCCACGCAGGACCTTCTGCGCGACGGGATCCTTGGTGAGCGCGAACAGGACATGCTCGAGCGTCACGAACTCCTGGTGGTGCTCGCGTGCGACCGTGAACGCCAGTTGGATGGTGTGCTCGAGCTCGCGTGAAATCGTGACCGGCATGTTCGTTACCTCATTCGCCTTGCGATGTCCCCGCGGCTCACGCCTCGGGGTCTTCCTTGGGATCACCGTCTGGCTCCATGGTGCATTGCAGCGGGTACTCCTGCTGCTGCGCCAGCTCCAGGACCTGCGAGACCTTCGTCTCGGCGATCTCGTACGTGAACACGCCGGCGATCCCGGCCCCGGTCCGGTGGATGTTGAGCATGATCGCCTGCGCGCTCGACTCCCCGTGGTGAAACACGTGCTGCAACACCAGCACGACGAACTCCATGGAGGTGTAGTCGTCGTTGAGGAGAATCACCTTGTAGAGACGCGGTCGCTGCAGCTTCTGCTTCGGCTTGACCCGCGTGACCGTCTCGGTGGCCACGCCCCCATCGTCGCGGGAAGGTCGCGGCGACTGTGGCTTCTTGGGCACTGCGGCGTTCGGTGGCGAATACATCGGAACCATAAATGGTGAGGTCGCCACCCTCACAAGTCAACGATTCGGCGGCGAGGCACATCGCTACAACATGGCCGTAGATCGCCTTTGGTCAAGTGTGCAGCCCGCTTCGCGGTCATGGCGCGGTGCGCAGCGAGCGGAGCGGCCTCACCTTCGCGATGCGCTCGAAATCGTCGTCGTCGTGTAACAACTCCGCATCGGCCTCGAGCACGAGCGCGGCGATCAGGCAGTCGACGCTGCTGCGTACGGTGAAGCCGCGACGTCGGCATTCGAAGAAGATGCGCGCAGCCTCCCAGTGTGTCGCGACCGGATCTGTCGGAACCAACAGACGCTGGCTGGATAAGTTGGCCTTGAGGAGGCGCCACTCGCGTTCGTTGGCCGCGCCTTGGAGCACCTCCTGGCAGCACAGCATGGGGATTGCGTAGGGCACGCCCAGGGTCTCCATCTCCAACAGGCGAGAGATCGGCGCCGAGTGATGACCTCGCAACGCGCCGATGAGCACCGAGGTGTCGACCACGACCACCGGCTAGCCTCTGCTCGCCTTGTAGTCGTAGCCAGGCGCGAACTGGATCTTCCCGCGCAGCTCGAACAGGTTTTGTCGCTTGTTCAAGTCGATGAGCACCCGCAAGGCTTCATGAACGAGAGCGCGTCGGGTCTTGATGCCGGTCAGTCGGGAGGCCTCTTTCACCAGCGCGTCATCGAGCACGATGTTGGTCCTCATACACCCAATCATACACATCCAGATGTGTATTCCAATGGGTTCGCGCCGCGAACGATCGCGCTTCGCGGAGCACCATGCTCGGCAGCGTCAAGGTGCCGAGCGCTTGTAGATCGGCGAACGCGCGCGGTAGTCGGCGAGCGCCTTCTCGCGGTCTTCCGCTTCGGCCTCGATGTAGCGACGGAGGGGGACGTCGAGGCGTGGGTCGAGGAAGCTGTGCGTGGAGAAGGTCTCCGCGGGCTCGAAGCCGCGCGGGATCTTGTGCTCTCCGCCCGCGCCGCCTTCAAACGTGGTGAGGCCGCGCGCGATCACGTCATCGATGGAGTGGTAGAGGCAGACGTTGAAGTGGAGGAACGGGTGCTCCTCGAGGCAGCCCCAGTAGCGGCCGAAGAGGTGCGTGTCCGACGATACGTTGAAGGCGCCGGCGACCACGCGGCCGTCATGCTCGGCCACCACCAGCTCCATGTGCTCGGGCATGGTGGCAAAGACCTGCAGGTAGAACTCTTCGTTGAGCCATCGCCGCCCCCACGTCAATTTGTCGACGGTGGAGCGGTGGAGCTTGTGCGCGAGGCTGGCCCACTTCTTCGGATCTGCCGCGAGCTCCACCCCGCGCACGGTGCGGATCTGGATGCCTTGCTCCGATGGTGCCCGCCGCTCGCGGCGCGTGGTGTTGCGACGCTTGGAATCGTAGCGGGCGAGCAAGTCGTCTGCGGTGCGGTAGCCGTGGTTGCTGAAGTGATACTGATACGCGATCCTGCGCACCATGCCGGCGCTCTCGAAAAGGCGCGATTCGGCATCGGTGGGAAACAATACATGTACGCTCCCGCAGCCGAGCTCTACGGCCAGCGCTATGGCGGTGGCCACGAAGCTGCGCGCGGCCGCGTCGCGGTCGACACCCGGCGCGCTCAGGAGGCGAGCCCCGGTGACCGGCGTGAACGGCACGGTGGCGACGAGCTTCGGGTAGTACACGATCCCCGCGCGCTGGGCGGCTTCGGCCCAGCTCCAGTCACGCGAGAAGTCTCCGTCGGAGTCGTGCTTTTCGTAGAGCGGGAGCGCGGCGACCAGACGATCGCCTTCGAAGAGCGTGAGGTGATGTACCGGCCACCCGCGCTTCGCGTCCGTGCAGCCGCTGTCTTCCAAGGCAGCGAGCCACTCATGACGCACGAACGGGTTGGCGCCCGGCGTGGCGGATACCAGCGCGTTCCATGCGGACGCGGAGACTCTGCTGATCGAATCGAGGATGCGGGCCTTCACGGGCCCTACACGTATCAGCTCATCGGCTGCGCGCAAGTGCGCAGCCAAAAGAGCCGTACACCACGAGAGGCTAGAAGAAGCGTTTGCGCGTCGTCTTGACGAGGGTATGAATGTAGCTTGCCGCTAGCTCGGCCACGCGTCCGTCGACCAGCGCGCCGATGAGGACGCCTGCACCGAGCGCGACGCCGACCGAGGCCTTTGGGTTTCGCTTCACGAAGCCCGTCGCGCCGCGCGTGATCTGCTCGAGCTTCGCTTGACCGTCGTGGATCATCTCCTCGACACCACCCGTGACGTCCTGCTCCACCTTCTGACCTGCGCTCTTGGCCTTCGTCACGACCGCGGCCGCCTTCTTCTTCTTGCTGCGCGTTTGGTGGTTGGAAGCGGTCTGCGTATCCATGGTCGTCCTCCGACGGGGTTGAGTGGGCGAAAACAAGGACGATGGTTTCACGCGGCGTGCCAGCGTCGCCGGGCCACGCAGGTGCCTGGATCCCGTGTGGATTGCCGATCTCCACGAGGCAGCGCGGTGAGCGCCAGGGCACAGCGCGGCAACTTGCCTCGATACGCACAACGCCCGTAGCCTCGTCGTCATGTCGGTCGCGCAGGCGTTCTACCAACTGACGCCCGAGCGCATCCTCGCCGCCGTCGAGACTGGCGGGCGTCGCTGCACCGGCAGGTGTCTATCCTTCGACGCGCTCGAGAACCGCGTGTACGACGTGGAGCTCGCGGACGAGGAGGGCGACCCCGGCGAGCGCGTGGTGGCCAAGTTCTACCGGCCGGGTCGCTGGAGCGAAGCAGCCATCTTGTCGGAGCACGCGTTCCTGGCGGAGCTCGTCGCGCACGAGATCCCCGCGGTGGCGCCCCTCGCGCTCGACGGCAGCGGCCAGACGCTGCGGCGCATCGATACGGACGTGGGGCCGATCTTCTTCGCGCTGTTTCCCCGGGTCCTCGGACGCGCGACGGAGGAGCCCGACGACGAGAAGCTGGAGATCCTCGGTCGGCTCCTCGCGCGAATGCACAACGTCGGGCAAGCCGGTGACGCGGTCGACCGGCCGCGCATTTCACTCTCGAGCTACGGTGATCGGAGCCTGGCGATCCTGGCGCAGCGCGAGATCGTGCCCACGGCGGTGCGGGCGGCCCACGCCGACGTCGCGGCACGCTTGTGCGACGCGATCGCGCGGCCGATGGACGCGCTGGCGGACGCGCGCCACGACGTGCGGGTGCACGGAGATTGTCACCACGGAAACTTGTTGTGGGATGCCCGGGGGCCATTCTTCCTCGACTTCGACGACTTCGCGCGCGGACCGGCCGTGCAGGACGTGTGGATGGTGGTGCCCGGCCGCGATCCGGAATCCGTCGCGCGACGCGGCGTGCTCGTCGATGCGTACGAGGAGATGCGTGCGTTCGACACGCGAACGCTGGCGCTCATCGAGCCACTCCGCGCTCTGCGCGTGCTGCGCTACGCGGGCTGGATCGCCGAGCGCTACGACGATCCCGCGTTCCAGCGAGCGTTTCCCGACTTTCTCGAGGAGAGCTTCTGGCGGCGCGAGATCGTCGTTCTGCGCGAGCTCGTGGAGCAGCTCGCCGGCTAGTCGAGTCTACGCTGTTGGTTGGCACGGCACCTCCGCTATGCTCCGCGGCCATGGCACAGCCGTCCCTTCCTCAGCGCGCGCGCGTCGTCGTCATCGGCGGCGGCATCATCGGTTGTTCCGTTGCCTACCACCTCGCTCACATGGGCTGGAAGGACGTCCTGTTGCTCGAGCGTGATCGCATCACGTCGGGCACCACGTGGCACGCGGCCGGCCTCATGGTCACGTTCGGATCCACGTCGGAGACGTCGACGGAGATGCGCAAGTACACGCGCGATCTCTACGCGCGCCTCGAAGCGGAGACGGGCCAAGCCACGGGCTTCCGCGGCTGCGGCTTCATCGAGGTCGCCGCCGATGCCGATCGCCTCGAGGAGTACCGTCGCGTCTCCGCCTTCAACCGCTACTGCGGCATCGACGTGCACGAGATCTCCGCGAAGCAGGTGGGCGACCTGTTCCCGCTCGCGCGCACCGAGGACATCCTCGCCGGGTTCTACGTGAAGGAGGACGGCCGCGTCGATCCCGTCGACGTGACGATGGCGCTCGCGAAGGGCGCGCGCATGCAAGGCGCCACGCTCGTCGAGGGCGTGCCGGTGACCGGCATCACGAAGAAGCGCGGCGTGGTGACCGGCGTGACGACTGCGATCGGTGACGTCGAGGCCGAGTTCGTCGTGAACTGCTCCGGCATGTGGGCACGCCAGATGGGCGGGCAGATCGGCGTGAACATCCCGCTGCAATCGGCCGAGCACTACTACCTCATCACCGAAAAGTTGTCGGCCATGAGCGCGAGCTTCCCGGTGCTCGAGGACCCGGGCTCGTACGGCTACTTCCGCGAGGAGGGCGGCGGTCTCATGATCGGCCTCTTCGAGCCGGTGTGTGCGCCGTGGAAGGTCGGTGGCGTCCCCGAGGACTTCTCGTTCGGCACGTTGCCACCCGACTGGGACCGCATGGGTACGTACCTCGAAAAAGCGATGGCGCGCGTGCCCATCTCCTCGGAGGTTGGCGTGAAGAAGTTCTTCTGCGGCCCGGAGAGCTTCACGCCCGACCTCTCGCCCATCGTCGGTGAGGCGCCCGAGCTGAAGAACTATTTCGTCGCCGCGGGGCTCAACTCCATCGGCATCCTCACGGGTGGTGGTCTCGGCCGCGTGATGGCGCACTGGATCATGAACGGTCGCCCCGATGTCGATGTCACCGCGATGAACATCGATCGTCTGCACACTTACCAGGCGAACGCGGAGTACAGGCGCACGCGCACCGTCGAGAGTCTCGGCATGGTGTACCAGTGCCACTATCCCACTCGCTCGATGCAGACGGCGCGCGGTGCCAAGCGCTCGGCGATCTACGAGCGCCTCGCTGCGCGCGGCGCCTACTTCCGCGACGTGAGCGGCTGGGAAGGCGCCGACTGGTACGCCGGCGTCGGCAAGACGCCCGATCCAGGGCCGCTGTCGTGGGGACGCCCCGCGTGGTTCGGCCAGTGGGAAACCGAGCACAAGGCGGCACGCGAGCACGTCATCGTCATGGACATGTCGTTCATGGCGAAGTTCCTCGTACAGGGTCGTGACGCCGGCAAGGTGCTCAACTACATCTCCGGCAACAATGTCGACGGCGACAGCGGCATCATCACGTACACGCAGTGGTTGAACCAAGGCGGCACGCTCGAGGCCGACCTCACGGTCACCAAGCTCGACGACGAGCGCTACTGGGTCGTCGCCTCGGACACAGCGCATCGTCACGTCGACACGTGGATGCGGCGCCACATCGGCGACAACGATCACGCGTTCGTCACCGACGTGACGTCGGGTTACGCGCAGATCAACGTGCAGGGCCCGCGCTCGCGCGAGCTCATGCAGGTCCTCTGTGACACCGACCTCTCGAACGAAGCGTTTCCGTTCCGCTGCGCGCGTGAGGTGGGCATCGGCTACGCGCGCGCTCTCTGCGTGCGCATCACGTACCTCGGCGAGCTGGGCTACGAGCTGTACGTGCCGACCGAGCAGGCCACGCACGTGTACGACCGCATCGTCCTTGCCGGCAAGGCGTACGGCCTGCGTCATGCGGGGCTCAAGGCGCTCGCCAGCCTGCGCATGGAGAAGGGCTACCGCGACTACGGCCACGACATCGACAACACGGACTCCGTCCTCGAAGCCGGTCTCGGCTTCGCCGTCGATCTCAAGAAGCCGAACGGCTTCATCGGCAAGGACGCGGTGCTCGCGAAGAAGGCGGCCGGGCCGCTCACCAAGCGCTTGGTGCAGGTCTTCGTGAAAGACCCCGAGCCACTCATGTTCCACGCGGAGGTCATCCGCCGCGACGACAAGCCCGTCGGCTACGTGCGCGCCGCGTCGTACGGCCACACGCTCGGCGGCGCCGTGGGCCTGGCGATGATCGAGGGCCATAGCGTCCCCGTCGACGCTGCGTTCCTCGCGAGCGGCACGTGGGACATCGAGATCGCGGGCAAGCGCTATCCCGCGATGGCTTCGATGAAGCCCTTGTTCGATCCAGAGATGAAGAAGATCAAGGTCTGAACGCGCGCCGTCGCTCCCTGGCGCGCGCCCGTCTCGAAGCGAGCTTCCTCCCGCGCCGTGCCTACGGCCTACGCGACGAGGAATCAGTTCAGCTGGAACCACGTGACCTCTACAGCGTGAACTCGCCACGCCCGGTCACTATCGGGGTTCAGCGTGAGTTCGATTTGGTCCTAACCTAATCCGGATCGCGCCATCGCGTAGCTGTGCAACGTCCGCGCGCGACCCTCGTCGACCGAAGACACTCTGGGTCTCTTCGTCCTCATTCGACGAGCGAGGAAAGCGCGTCAGACGCTGGCCAAGTAATCGATCTCGAGTAGCCGCGTCGGCTGCACGTTCATCAATCGCATACTCGACGATGTGACTCTTGGCATACTGCTCCGGGTAACGGACAAGCAGTGGAATCGCGCTCGCCGAGGCTAGCAGCCTAACGTCGCGCAAGACGAGGGCGTGCATCCACCGACGAGCAGGCAGCCAAGCCGAGTGGCTATGGGGCATCGGCGACCAGGAGTGCACATCACCGCTCTGCTCCCCACACCGGGGACGCCCGTCAGCACGAAGGGATCCAACGAGGAGGACCGCCGCGACCAACCACGAGCGCGCACTCATCCATCGCACACAATCCATCGCCAACGATATACGCATCGTCGGCTATGAACTTACCCACTCGATCACGCGATGAGCCCGCGGGGTAGTTCGCGTCCGTGCTCCACGACGGAAGAGTAGTGGGTCGGCTCACGCATCCATGCTACGAGCGGTGTCAATATCGCTCTGGTCTGAGCCGATCTCGTAGAACGTTCGTCAGCTCTGATCAGGTGTCCATACTTCGGCTCCTAGAACTTGGTCGGTGTCGCGGGCGTCGACGTCTTCGGTCGGAGCACGGCGAACTGAATCGCACCCGAAGCCCCCATCCCGATGCTCGTTTGCGAATTCATCGACTGGATGAGCGAGACCGAGGTCCCACCCAGCGCGCACGCCTTCGGGCGGATCATCGCGCGTGCCTTCTCGCTGGTGGCGTCGAGGCCGGCGCGACCATCATGCGGTTCGCGCTGACTATCTCCACACACCCGCCAAGTAGAGCCGTGACACCGAGCAGCCCGCACGACACGATCGCACGGTTCACCTTCATGCCGCGCTCGTAACAGGCCCGTCGATGAGTGTCAATTCGCCGTCTCGTGACTGCCCTTCACTTCGCACCGCGCAACATTCGGTTACGTCGCGAATGCCACCTCGATCGGCGTCGATATCCGAGCGGCAAATCCGATCAGGCTGGGTTTAGATCACCGAACGCAGCGGGGATCACGGTCGTCAGACCGGAGCGTTGCGCGCCCCCGCTACCATCGAAGGCGCGTATCGCTCACGAGGTACGCGCCTTTTCTACGTTCAGCGGTAGCGGGGTGCGCGCTGGCGACTTTTCGCAGACCGACGTTCGGTATGCCACCGTAGCTTGGGACGCGAACGAGTGCGCCCCGCACGTGCGAGCCGACGGCGCGTGTCCGTCGCCGTCCAGCAGCGAGGCTGAACACGCGAGCTACGCCTCGGCGCTGCGGAGCAGCTTCCAGTCCTGCGCGGTCTGCCACGCGGTCGCGAACGAGCACGCGGCTCGTCGCGCGACGTCGGCGACCGAGAGCCCTTGGCTCTTCTCCAGCACTGTCCACACGTCGGCGCGGAACGACGGCCCCATGAGCACGCGGTTGCGATAGCCCGCGTGGCGCTTCACCAGCACGTCGGGCGTGAGCACGTCGGCGGCGCGGTCACGCAACGAGCTGCTCGGCACGCGCAGCTTCGAGCCGACGAAGCGCTCGTCTTCCCCACGACGCTGGATCTGAAACTCCGTCCCCACCTCGAGCAGCTCGACGGGCGGGCTATCGTAGAAACCTTCGAGCCGCGCAAAGCGGCGGTCCTTCTTGAGCCAGTGCGCGATGGCAGCCCAGTAGGCGCGCACGCGATCGGAGGCCTGCTCACCGACGAGGCGAATGAGCCGATCGGCGTTGACGTGCGCGTGATGCACGCCGAGCCACGTCGTCAACATAGAGAGCGTGCGCAGCGAGTCCTGCTCCATGCCGGAGATGGACGCGAACAGCAGCGTGCTCTCGATGTCGGCGTCGACGTCGGGCTCACCAGCGAAGTTGAGGCCGATACCGATCATGCGCGCGGTGATCACCTCGTACGACGGCATCGGCTCGGGCGCGTTCTTCTTAAAAGCCATGACCGAGTCTCCTTGCGAGCGCGGAGAGCGTGTCTTGAACGTGCTTCGGCCACATCTCGTTGCCGTCCTGTTGCTCGAGCCACGGCAGGCACTCGGCCAGCTCCTCGGCGGTTGGCTTGAGTGCGAGGCAGTCTTCGATGTCGAGGCTGCGATCGGCCAGAGCGAAGAGCTTGCTCTTGAGCAGGTCGCTGCGGCCGAGCACCGAGAACGTGAGCGCCTCGCCCTTGAAGAGCGGTGCGACGCGCTCACGCCAGCCCGCAGGCAGCACGTCACCGAGCTGCGCCGGTCCGTTGTTGAGCCAGTCGTCGACGAGGTCCTTGCCCTCCTGGCGTTGCTGCTTCGCGAAGTCGCGCGCGGCGTTCGCGATGACCTCGGGCAGCGCCGGCACGAGCACGTCGAGGTCCTTCGTGAGCCGGGACACCACGCCCATCAGCACCAGCGCGGAGCCACCGATGATGACGCCGTCGAAACGCAGGGCGAGGCCAGCGAGGTACCGGTCGAAGGCTTCGATGGTGAGGCGAGGGGTCATGGCGGTATCGGTTTATCCAATAAACGCTACGCCCTACGCCTGAGTCGGTCAAGGCGTGGGGACCCTGTTCGGACGGCTTTCCATGTGCCGTCGTGCGCCGGCTTCTCCGTGTGTCATTCCACATCCGGGCAGGCGCTCGCCAACAAGCTCAACCTCTGCAGCGCGCCCGATCGTGCGGGGCTCTCCACGAAGATCTGCGGCGACACGGGCACGCTCGAGGCCGCGTGGCAGGCGCTGTACAACCAGCCCGCGCAGAACACGATGGCCAAGAACGAAGGCCTGCTGCTGGTGAAGCCGTGTGACCCCGACCACAGCTTCGTCGTGAAGAAACTCGAACTCCGAATCGCAGATCGATCCCAAGGTCGGCTACGGCGGGCACATGCCCACCCAGTCGACTCCGATTCCTGCGCCGCAGCGCCAAGCGATCCGCGACTGGATTGCGTATTCCGGCCATCGCGATCGCGGGCAGCGGGTCGAGCGTGACCACGGGCCACTCGCTGCCGAAAATCAATGCGGCGCCGGCTTTGCGCAGGTCGTGGAAGGCGAACGCGTAGGGCAAGCGCTTGGGCCCGACCTTCTTCACATAGATGCCACCGTCGGGCTCGACCCCGGGATCGGCGTGCAGCGGCATCTGCGACGGGATCACGCCCAGCGCGGCGAAGCGGGGCAGGTCGCTCGGGTCGATGATCTCGATGTGCTCGATGCGCGGGCGACGCTCGCGCGGTGGGTTGGCCTTGTTCGCCTTCTCGACGGCATCGAGCACCGCGCGGACCGCGGCGTCACCGATGGCGTGATAGCTCACGTCAATGCCCAGCTTGTCGGCGCGGCTGATCTACAAGCTTGCCCTCGACTGCGAAAGGCACTTTATTCATCCTACAAGCCCGTTCGAACGTGCTCTCGCTACTCGGCTTCCCTGCTCACGCGCTTTCCGTCGCTGAAGACGAAATCGGTCACAGGCACGAGCAGCGATGTCGTAACGCGTGGCAGGGATATCGACCGAGCTCGTTCCGGGCTGAAACCAAGCGGCGGCGATCTCACTCGTGCTCGCGCCTTGGCCTGAGCACAGCGGCGCTGCGGTCTCGAGCGCTGGGCGGTCGGCGAGCGCCGAGTGACCGATCGCTGACGGGCTCAGGGTTCCTTTCCCGACGATAAAGTCTTGATAGTCCGTCGGTGAGCCGAAGTGATTGACCGTGGTGACCGCCGAGATGCAGATGCTGCTGGAGCTGAGCCGCGTCAGGCGCACGCGCGTGGGTCGATCGTATGGCGAGTTGAACAACAATAGGATGAACTGGGATTCGGAGTAGGTGTTCCGGGCGCGCGAGGGCCTGGCGAGGCGCCTCGGAGGCGCAGGTGGGTCATGGGGTAGCGCTGAAGGTGGCTGGCGAGCGGATGGCTAGCCGGCGAGGCGGTCTCGAAAGCGAGGCTCCAGAGGAAGGACCCAGACTCTCTTGACCGGGACGGTGTGCTGGTGGGCTTCGCGCTCACGCGGGGTCCATCCGATGAACTCGTCGCGCGGGGCGGTCTTCCACGCGGCTGCACCAAAGCCGAAAAGCGCGAGGATGCCGTCCTCCGAGCGAGCGACGTAGCGCAACTGCGTCCATGCTTCTACTTTCGTTCGTAGGCCAGCCGACCCGCAACAAAAGTGAGGTCGACCTTGGCCTTGAAGAACGATTCGGGCTTGTCGAGCTTGGCCTCGGGCGAGAGCACCACGAGATCGGCGGCGAGCCCCGGCTTCAGCGTGCCCGTGATCTTTTCGAGGCGTGTGCCGAAGGCTGCGCGCGTCGTGTACGCGAGCAGCGTGTCGTCCATCGACACCGCTTGCTTCGGCACCCAGCCACCCGGAGGGCGACCATCCTCGCGCGTGCGCGTCACCGCGATCGCGATCGCGGGCAGGGGGTCGAGCGTGACCACGGGCCAGTCGCTGCCGAAGATCAATGCAGCTCCGGCTTGGCGCAGGTCGTGGAACGCGAACGCGTAGGGCAAGCGCTTGGGCCCGATCTTCTTCACGTAGATGCCACCGTCGGGCTCGACGCCGGGATCGGCGTGCAGCGGCATCTGCGACGGGATCACGCCCAGCGCGGCGAAGCGAGGCAGGTCGCTCGGGTCGATGAGCTCGATGTGCTCGATGCGCGGGCGACGCTCGCGCGGTGGGTTGGCCTTGTTCACCTTCTCGACGGCATCGAGCACGGAGCGCACTGCGGCGTCGCCGATGGCGTGATAGCTCACGTCGATTCCCAGCTTGTCGGCGCGGCTGATCTGATCGACCAACGTAGCCGGCGCGATGTGCGCCGGCACCACCGGCCCCCCGTCGCTGAACGGGGCGAGCGTGTGCGCGGTTCCCGACTCGATGACGCCGTCGACGAACCCCTTGAGTGGGCCGGGCGTCAGTAGCGACCCCGGGGCTGGCTTCGCGAACAGCTCCGTGCGCTTCTTTGCGTAGGCCGCGACGTTGTCGACACCGCCGTCGTCGATCGCAGGCCCGAACACCACCCGCACCGGCAGCTGGTGCTCCCGATCGAGCGCGTAGAAGAGGTCGAGATCCTCGAGATCACCTCCCACCTCGCACATCGCGGTGACGCCGTGTTCCGCCGCGTGCTCACCGGCAGCGACGATGGCCTTGCGCTTTTCGTCGGCGGATGGCTTCGGCATCTTGTTCCACACGAGGTCCATCGCATCCTCGAGCAGCGCACCGCTCGGCCGCTTGGATCCCGGCTCGCGCACGATCTTGCCGTTCTTCGGATCGGGTGTTTTCTCGTCGATGCCGGCGATCGCGAGCGCCTTCGAGTTGGCCCAGCCGCTGTGACCATCGTAGGCGCGGACGAACACGGGTCGCTCCGACATGAACGCGTCGAGCTCCGCGCGCGTCGGGAGACCGGGCTTCCACAGGTCGTAGGCCCAGCCGCGGCCGAGGATCCAGGGCACCTGAGGATGCTCGTCCGCGTACTTCTTGATGAGGTCGTAGGTCTGTTGCTTCGTGCGCGCGGGATTGAGATCCACACGCGAGAGCTGCAGCCCGCCACCGACGATGTGGATGTGCGAGTCGATGATGCCGGGCAATACCCTGCGGCCTCGTAGCTCGATGACGCGAGGCTTCAGCTTCTTCGCAGCGACGATCTTGGCGACCTCCTTGTCGCTGCCGACGGCCACGAGGTGATCACCCTCGACGAGGATTGACTCCGCCGACGGATGCGCTTGGTCGCCCGTCCACACCGCGCCGCCGCGCAGCCAGGTCGTGGGTGCAGCCGCGCCGGCGAACGCCGACGACATGCAGCAGAGTGTGAAGAGAGAGAGGGCCAACCCACGCAGCGTCATGGTGCGCACCCTGACCGAAGTCGCGGGGTGATCGCAAGGGCGAGGTGGCGCCTGGTTGACTTTGCAGACAAGCAACGCTGCTCACTGCGTACGCCGAGGCTCATCGGTATTCGATGACCGTGCGGATGCTTTTGCCTTCGTGCATGAGGTCGAAAGCCTCGTTGATGCGCGCGAGTGGGAGCTTGTGCGTCACCAGGCTGTCGATGTCGATCTTGCCGTCCATGTACCAGTCGACGATCTTCGGCACGTCGGTGCGGCCGCGGGCGCCGCCGAACGCGGATCCCTTCCACACGCGCCCGGTGACGAGCTGGAACGGGCGCGTGGAGATCTCCTGACCGGCACCGGCGACGCCGATGATCACACTGACACCCCAGCCGCGGTGGCAGCACTCGAGCGCCTGGCGCATGAGCTTCACGTTGCCAACGCACTCGAAGCTGTAGTCGGCGCCGCCACCCGTGAGCTCCACGAGGTGCGCGACGAGGTCGTCGCCGAAGTCCTTCGGGTTCACGAAATCGGTGAGCCCGAGCTTTCGCGCGAGCGGCTCCCGCGCGGGGTTGAGGTCCACGCCGATGATGCGGTTCGCACCGACCATGCGTGCGCCCTGGATCACGTTGAGGCCGATGCCGCCGAGCCCGAACACGACGACGTTGGCGCCCGCTTCGACCTTCGCGGTGTACAGCACCGCGCCGACGCCGGTCGTCACGCCGCAGCCGATGTAGCAGATCTTGTCGAACGGCGCGTCGCCGCGAACCTTGGCGAGCGCGATCTCGGGCAGCACGCTGTGGTTCGCGAAGGTGGAGCAGCCCATGTAGTGGTGGATCTTCGTCTTCCCGATGGAGAAGCGGCTGGTCCCGTCGGGCATCAGGCCCTGTCCCTGGGTCGCGCGGATCGCGGTGCAGAGGTTCGTCTTGCGACTGAGGCACGACTTGCACGCGCGGCACTCGGGTGTGTAGAGCGGGATGACGTGATCGCCCTTCTTGAGCGAGGAGACGCCAGCGCCCACGTCGACGACGATACCAGCGCCCTCGTGGCCGAAGATCACGGGGAAGAGCCCCTCGGGATCCTCGCCCGAGCGCGTGAACTCGTCGGTGTGACAGACCCCGGTGGCCTTCATCTCGACCAGCACTTCACCGGCCTTCGGTCCATCGAGCTCGACTTCTTCGACGACGAGAGGCTTTCCTACTTCGTAGGCAATCGCGGCGCGCGTTCTCATTAGAGGGCGATTCTATACCGGCGGTGCGTGAGGCACGACGTCTCCCGCTGTCGAAGTGCGAGTCGTCGCGTTCAGGCGTGCGCTAACCAGAGTCGCGCGGAGCGCGAGTCAAAAAGGTTGTGGTCGCCCTGGATGACGAACGACTACGGTTCGGGGTTATTTGCGGACTGGTCGTTGGCGAGGATCCGCGAGCGACGTCGCGCGAGGCCGAGGAGCGGCCTCCATACGAGCGCCGCGGCTGCCAAGAAGGCGAGCTGGTATGGCGAACGCTGTTCTAGCCGCCTGCCGAGCGCGAGCACCTCACCGAGCGGGAGGCGATCGGTGCCTCTGCTCCAGAACGCCGACAGGAGCGCTACGAAGATGCCACGCTCCAGCTTGAGCCGACGGTACTTCGCCTCTGACATGGTCATTAACGTGTAGCGGGTGGAAAGCGGGGGCCCAAGCGCACGCGATCGGTCGGTCGCGCGGTGGTCTGACCACGAAGGTCCACCTCGTCGTCGACGCCCTTGGGCTTCCGCTCGCTTTCCGGATTACCGAGGGGAATCGCCACGACATCGTGCCGGCACCCGAATTGATCGAAGAGACCCAACCCCGTGGTCTCTTGGGCGATAAGGCGTACAGCAGCCATGGGTTTCGCGCCTTGCTCGACGAGAAGAAGTGCCAGGCGGTCATCCCTTCGTCCTCCTCGTGGACGAACCCGCCGCCGTACGATCGTGAGCTCTACAAGCCGAGGTCGGAGGTGGAGTGCACCTTCAACCTATCGTTCGCGTCGATAACCGCGCCATGCTCAGCTTCCAGCGGCTCGATGTGTATCGGTGCGCGATCGAGCTCTTGGCTCTCGCGATGGACCTGACGACCCGGCTCCCCAAGGGCTACGCCGCACTCGCCGACCAGTTCCGTCGCGCCGCGTTGTCGGTCCCGCTCAACATCGCCGAGGGCGCCGGGCGAACTTCGCAGG
>JAYUBF010000008.1:0-2794 GCA_043741435.1 Myxococcales bacterium | reverse complement strand
TGCCCGAAGCTGCTCGCATCGTAGACAGGGCGTCTGCGTCACGCGTGCTGCATACCAGCGAAGTCCGGTTGCCGCCAATCGTGCTATCCGGTGGAGTGTGCTGGCTTCCAGCTCGCGGACGGAATGACCGCGCCTGATGCGATCAGGCGAGCTTGGTGCCCTCGAGAATGAAGCGGCAGTAGATCGAAGGATCGATTTCCGCAGGGTTCTGCAGCCGAAGGACGCGGAATCGCATCCGGCGATTGGGCGCGATCAGCCGTGCGTGCAGCGTGTCTGGCGAATAAAAGCGTCCGTGCCGGTTGCCCCAGCCGGGCGCGCAAAAGATCTCCGCTCCGTCGTCGAAGCGCACGGTGCCGGTCGCCGCGTAGACTGGGTCCGTCTGAACACTCGAGCGGTGGAACAGATAGAGGGGCACGATGACGACCCTGCCGCCGGGGCGCAGTGTACGCTGCATCTCGCGCAGGAATCGGACGTCGGCGTCGCCTTCGAAGTGCTCGATGCTGCAGGTGGCTGCCGCGAGATCAAAGGATTCATCGGCGACCGGGAGGCTTGAGGCGTCTGAGCCGATCTGGTTCCCGCGGATACCGGCGGGATACATGATGTCCTGGCTGTAGCTCGTGCAGTCGCGGACGCGCGCCGCGATCTCGACCAGCGGAGAGTGCTCGCTGGCGATGTCGATGAAGACGCGCCCCGTCGCCATCGCGCCGATCTCGTCCACGATGAAGTGCTCGAAGGACTTTTCGGGAAAGTTGCCGAGGTAATAGTCAGGGTAGCGCGCAGCATATTCGGCCCTCGCGAGGTAGGCGCGGTAGCGCGCGGGATCGACCCGGAGCGGCGCGACCTCGACGCCGAGGGCGCGCAGTCTGGCCTCGACAAACTCAATCCCTTCGTCGCAGTTGATGGGCCCGACCTGGATGCGCCCCGGATGCCGGGCCTGCAGGGCGCGAATCGCCTCCTCGGTGGAGATCTTCTGCAACTCGGGTTGGTATGTGTACGTCATCGGGAACCTCTCGGCGAGACGACGCCCGCCTGCATGGGCTGGCTCAGAGTAACCCTTTTTCGGAAACTTCAGACCAGAATCGGGAAGCGATGACTGGCCAGGCGTAGCGCTCTTCGGCCAGGCGGCGCGCGCTGGCGATGCGCGCTTCCTTCGCCGCGCCCGACTCCCGCATGAGGTGCGCGATCGCGTCCGGGAATTGGTTCGGCTCGGCAAGGACCAGGTGCTCTCCGTCGCGCACCCGCAGCCCGCGCGCTCCGTGCAGCGTGGAGATGACCGGGAGGCCGGATGCGAAGTAGTCGAGCATCTTCAGATTGGTGCCGCTCCCCGAGACCACCGGGTTGAGCGCCAGGTCGGCAAGCCCGAGGAGGGTGTCTTTGGCCTCGTCGTCCACCACACCGAGCATCCCCACGTTGGGCGGACGCGCCTGCTGCTGGAAGGCCGCGCAACTGCTGCCGATGATCAGAAAGCGCACGCGCGGGCTCCGCCCGGCGAAGTCAAGGATCTCGCGGACCGCGTCGAGGTTTGGGCCATGCCAGCTCCCCATGAAGACGGCCACCATTTCAGATTTCAGACCCAGGCGCTCCTTGTCCTCCAGCCGTTCTTTGGGCGAGACGAAGCGAACGCTCTGGAGATCGACGCCGTTCGGCACCTCCAGCACCCGCGAGGGGCTCGCGCCGTAGAGGCGCTGCAGGGTGATGCCGTCTTCGGCAGAGCACGCAAAGATCAGCTCGCTCGCCTCGCAGCAGGCGCGCTCGACGCGCGCTATTTCGGCGAGGAGTTCCCGCGCCGTCGAACCCTGCGGGAACATCGCTCGTTTGAGCTCGGCCTCGACGTTATGGGCCTCGTACCAGAGCGGCTTGTTGGTGACCTCACGTAGCACGGGATAGGTATAGGGATGCGAGGCGATGACTACCGCCGCAGACTCGGTCGACCGCCGGAGCGCGGCGAGGTAGTCGGGCGTGAGGTGATGAAGCCTTGGCATCACCACATCCGTGAGCGGGAGGCGCACCTCGGCCTCGAGCTCGTGCTCGCGCTTCTGGTGCTCCGCAGATTTCGGGATTCGAATCTCCCGCAGGTTCGGGGCGATCTCGCCTTCGAACGGCGGCTGATCGGCGCCCGTGATCGTCACCAATTCGACGTCCACGTAGTCGGCGAGATGCCGATACAGATGAAACACGCGGCTCTGGCCGCCGCCGCGCGGCGGATAGACAGGGAAGGTGAGCGCCACCGTGAGCTTCTTGCGCTTCGCCTTCGGCGCGCGCTTGACCTCCACCTCGTCGAGCAGCGCGCCGACGACGCCTTCCCACGTGATCGCCTGCGCGCGGCGCTGCGCCTTCTGCCCCATCGTTCGCGCGACGTCGCGATGCTCGCAGAGAAAGTCGATCCGCTCGGCGAGAGCGCGCGCGTTGGGAGGCACCGAGTAACCGGTCTCGCCGTTCTGCACCAGCTCGTTCGGGCCGCCAGAGTCGGTCATGGTGAGGACCGGCTTGCCGCTCATCATCGCCTCGACCGTGACCAGTCCGTAATCCTCTTCCAATGGAATGAAGGGCACCGCCAGGGCATTGGCATAGAGCCCGAGCACGTCGGAGTCGTTGACGAAGCCGAGGAACTTGATTCTCGGGTCGCCCGCCGCGAGCGAGCGGATCTTCGCCTCCTCGGGTCCCGTGCCCGCGATGCGCAGCTCGATGGAGGAACGCACCTGCGCCATTGCCTCGACGAGAAGCGCAACCCGCTTGGGGCCGTCGAGCCGGCTGACGGTGAAGAGGTAGTCGTCGCGGCCGTTCTCGAAGCGGG
>JAYUBF010000007.1:0-26355 GCA_043741435.1 Myxococcales bacterium | reverse complement strand
CTCGGCTTGGTCGTCCTCGGAGTGATCTCCGGGGCACAGGAGCTCGGGCACGTGATCGCGCAGTCCTCGTCGGCGAAGAGCGCGCTCGAGGTGATCGCTGCAGATACGCAGGGAGCGCCTTCGCTATATTTCCCGCGCAGTCTTTCGGCGGCGATCGAGCTCCTGCAACGCTACGGCGTGGAGGGCATGAATGTCCTCACGAAGCTCGCGGGCGCGGCAGCAAAGGGGCTCGTCGCGCTCTTCATCTACTTCGGCGGCGCGTTCGTCTTGCTGGTCCATGGTCCCGAGGTGTGGAGTTGGTTGAAGCACCACGCGCCGCTCAAGCCGAATCACCTCGAGCGCTACGCCGCGGCCTTTCTTGAGACGGGGCGCGGCTTGCTCGTCGGCGTCGGGCTCACGAGCGCAACGCAGGGCTTGGTCGCGACGCTCACCTATCTTGCACTCGGGGTTCCCCGTTGGTGGGTGTTGGGACCGATCACGGGCTTGGCCTCCGTGATTCCGCTGGTCGGATCGGCTCTCGTCTGGGGGCCCATCATGCTCGGGCTTTTTCTTACGGCCCATCCCGTCAAGGGAGCGATTCTCGCCGTGCTCGGCTTGGGGGTCATCAGCTCGGTCGACAATCTGCTGCGCCCGATCTACGCGAAACTGGGCGCACTCAAGATGCCCATGTTTCTGCTTTACCTCTCCATCTTCGGCGGCATCGCGGTCTTGGGTACATGGGGCGCAATCCTCGGACCCCTCATCGTCCGCCTCTGGATGGAGGCTATTGTCTTGCGCGACGACGACGCAGGACACTGAGGGCGCCATTCCAGCCGGAACGTCTCGATCGACAACTTGTCCCGCCCGGTGTCTGCGGACTCGCTCCGCTATCGGTCGAAACCGCACTGCTATTTCGGTGGTGCGGGCGCCTGTAGATCGTCTGCTCCAACGGTGAAGCGCACCAGGCCCCGCAGCAGGCGACTGCGTTTGACGTTGCCGAGGATGATCTTCAGGTCGGAGTAGAGGGTCGGGTCCTTGAGCAGCGCGCCGACGGTGCCCCGGCCATGTTCGAGGTCGTCTCCGACGGTGCGCAGGGCCTTGGAGAGCGCAGTCAGGTTCTCGACCAAGCGACTCTTGTCTTCCTCGTAGATGAGCGTGTGAGCGAGCCCCTTTCCGCTCTTGATCGCCGAGACCACGTCGGCGAGCTCCGCAGCAGCACGCTGGATGTCGCGCAATGCTTTCGGCACGTCGGTCTCGTCGAGGATTCCGTCGATGCGGCGCAGGGCTCTGTCAGCGGTGACGCCCACTTTTCGCGCCGAGCCAACGAAGGCCGCCACGTCCTCTGCCATGGCTCGTTGGTAGAGCAGCGCGTGCACGAGGCCGTTCCCACTTTCAGCCTGCGAGGTCAGGTTGGCCGCCGAATGAACGATGCGTCCAACGTCGGTGGTGACCTGCTTCGTGAGAAGACCCTTCAATGCGGCGCCGAGATCGCCAGCAACCGTCTTGATGTTGGCGAGCGCGTCCTGCACGGTGCCCACGATCTCCTCCAGCCCAATCGACTCCTTCGAGATGAGGGTGTCGCCCTTGTGCAACATCGGCGACTCGGCGCTACCAACGGTGATGTTCACGATCATGTCGCCGAGGAGACCCTTCGAACCGAGGCTCGCGATCGAGTCGGCGCGAACTCTGTCCATGTAGCGACTCTCGATACCGAGGAGCACGTGGACGGTCTTGACGTGCAGATCGTGATCGAACGCGACGTCCTCGACCACGCCGACGTCGAGACCGGCGAGACGCACCGGCGTTCCCACGACGAGGCCACCGATGTTGGCGAACGAGGTGTTGAGGCGAACCTTCCGCGAAAACAAGCTCTGCTGTCTTCCGAGCACGAAGACCATGGCAACCAGCGCCGCGAGCGCGACGAACAGGAAGAGCCCCGCGCGAATATTTCTGGGCGTTGTTCCCATCTACGGTTTCCGCGCGACGGGGAGCGCCGCGTCCTCGTCCATGGCGGTGACGAACTCGTGGATGGCTTCGATCGGCGTCCGGCGAAACTCCGAAGGCGGGAGCACGGCCAAGATCTTTCGCTCGCTCAGCATCGCGATGCGATCGGAAACGCGGTACGCGCTCGGCAAATCGTGGGTCACCACGATCGTGGTGATGTGCTGGCTCCGCTGGATCGAGCGAATCAGATCGTCCGCCCGACGCGTGTTGATCGGGTCGAGCCCGGCGGTGGGCTCGTCGAAGAGGATCACCTCGGGATCGGCCACGATGGCGCGCGCGAGCGCGACGCGCTTCTGCATGCCACCCGATAGCGAGCTAGGCAGCTGTGCCTCGATCCCCTCGAGATCGACCAGCTTCAGCTTCGCCGCGACGCGGCTCTCGATCTCGCCTTCGCTGAGATCGAGCTGCTCGCGCAGTGGGTACGCGACGTTTTCTCCGACCGTGAGCGAATCGAAGAGCGCGCCACCCTGGAACATGATCGAGATGCGCCGTCTGATACCGAGAAGCTCCTCCTCGTTCATCTGCACCACGTCCTTCCCGTCGAAGCAGATCGTTCCCGAGTCGGCGCGGAGGAGCCCGATGAGCAGGCGTAGCATCACGCTCTTGCCGCTGCCTGACCCGCCGATGATGCTGATGGACTCGCCGCGCTGGATGGAGAGCGACAGATCGTCGAACACGGCCTTGCCATCGAAGGCCTTCTTCACTTGCTTGAATTCGATGTAGCGCTCGTCGGCCATGGCTAGAGGCCGAAGCTCAAGAGGGCCTTGGTCATGACGAAGTCGGAGATCAGAGTGATGATGGAAGTCACCACGACCGTCTGCGTCGTGGCCCTCCCAACGCCCTGTGTGCCACCGCGCGTGCGGAGGCCTATGTGGCAGGCGATGAGCGTGATGGCCAGGCCGAAGAAGAGGGTCTTGATGAGCCCACCCATCACGTCCGAAATCAGCACTGCCTTCGTGACAGAGTGAAAAAAGTAGCTGAGGCTGAGCTTGGTATCGAGCGAGCCCATGACGATCGCGGCGCCGACCCCGAGCACGTCGGCGAGCACGGTCAGGAGTGGAAGGCAGATGATCCCCGCCAGCACGCGAGGCAGCACGAGCCGTCTCACCGGATCGCCGCACATGGAGCGCATGGCGTCGATCTGATCGGTGACGTTCATCGAACCGAGCTCGGCGGTGATGCCGGCACCCACGCGTCCGCCGACCATCAGCGCCGTGAGCACCGGGCCGAGCTCGCGAACGAGCGATAGCGCGACGACGTTGCCGACGTACTCCTTGGCCCCGAAGCGGGCCATCTGTACGCCGAGCTGAACGACCATGACCATGCCGGTGAAGACGGCTGTCAGCACCACCACGGACAGCGACTGGTATCCAATCGCGAGGATCTGGGTGGTGACGTCGCCGACCGCCGGCGGGCGACGGAATAGGGATCGGAGCGAGCGTCCGGCCAGAAGGGTGAGCTCACCCGCCCAGTCGAGCACGCGAGTCGCTCTAGAAAAGTGCGGCTGGATCGCCAGCGTGGACATTCAGCTTCCGCCGTGGAATACGAAGCCGCGCACGAAGGCATCGAAGTCTGCTCGACGTGACGGCAGCGTGCCGGGTGCCGCGACCAGCTGAAGGTCGACCGAGCAACCGTCGATCTTGAGGACGATGACGTCGAGAGCGACGTCGACGCCGTCGAGCCTTGCCTCGAGCGTGGTGCGCAATGCCGCCCGGCCGGCGAGCACGAAGGGAATACGGCCATGCTCCTTCACGCCCTGAAACTCGAAGAGCAGATGGTTTGTCAGCACGTCGAGCGGTGCATCCGAGTCGGACACGTTGCAGGAGCTGTTCGCGTAGATCGAGCCGCCACCGGCGTTGTGAAAGATTCGCTCCGCGCGCTGGCTGGAAATGGGACGCCACGCAGACGGCAGCGCGCCGACTTCGAATTTCACATGCCGATGGGCCACACACGACATCAGCGCGAGCCCAATCGACACGGTCCCGACAAGGAGCAACGCCCTCAACGGCGTCGGTTACGGCCGCAGCTCGTCGTTGACGCTGCGCACGCCGGTCGTGGCGCGAGCAACAGTCACCGCGTCGAGACGCTGCCATCCGGATGGGAGCTTTCCGGTCAGCCGCGCCACGCCGTTCTTCACCGACACATTGACTCGCTTGAAGTCGTGACGGTACCGTGAAGGACGATCCGACCGTCGCTCGTGTCGACGTGAACCGCGTTCGACGGTATGCGACTCGACGTGAGGAGTGCGAGCTTCGTCTTGGTGGTGAGCCACGCATCGTGTGAAGGCGAGGCGTTGGCCGTGCCGAGGCCGAACGCGAGCGTGCAGAGGGAGCTGGTAACGAATGCGAGCGTTCGTCCGGTGAACTTCGATGAGGCGTTGAACATGAGCGGCTCCTTGAGGTGGGAGCGCCACTCCTGCATCGAATGGACCAGTGGGCGGGTGGCACCCCGGATGCAGCTGCGCGTGGAATGTCGAATCACGTCGCCGTATGGATCGATCAGCGGGAAGCGCATGTCTTCCACATCAACCAGGACAGGATCGACGAAGAGACCGTTCGAGTGCCGCAGCACATGCACCGCGGGCATCCGAAGCTCTCACAAGGCGCCAAGGAGCATCCGGACGACGCGAAGCACTTCTTCCACGCGCTGAGTCGCTCCCTCGACGGCGCCGAGCAGATCCTTCTCGTCGGACCGTCGACCGCGAAGCTCGACTTCGTGCGCTACGTGCACAAAAACGAGCACACCATCGAGCCCCGCATCGTCGGAATCGAGACCGTGGACCATCCGACGAACGGGCAGCTTGTCGCGTACGCGAAGCAGTACTTCGGGATGCCCGTGCGCTCGGCCGAGCGATAGTTACTTCGCGAGTCTGGCTCACTTCACCTGCGCCAACAGGGCGTGCGGGACAATCTGTCCGCCGAGGCATTGTGGATCGCCCTGCACCTGGTGCGCGGGCCGTGCGCGTTGACCGGCCGTGTTGGGTGGTCGCCTAGCTCGCTAGCGACTGAGCGCTGAATCGGTACGCGACGTGCAGCGCGATCGAGCATGAGTGATGGTTCCATCCATGCGCCCCTTGGCGACCAGTGGAGCCACAGCTCCGAATGCTGCAACGGGCTCAGCTACGCACCCCGTGGGTACCACTATCAAGGCACCAATTTTGGCCGCGAACTACACGCATCTCGCCGCGGAGCAAACGCGCGAGCACATCCACGCCTTCCCCACGCTCGGCCCAATCGGTCCGGCGAGAGTCACGGCACTGCGCGCACCATGCGGGGCCGATCACTCACTGCGACGTACAGTCCGTCATCCGGCTAGGGCTTTAGCCACAAAGCACCGGTAATAGCCTCTAGCTATCGCCAGCCGCCGTGTTGCATGTGCTCTTCGCTTTGAGCACCCATTCTTTGACCTTGTCGTGCTCGCAGACCGAATCCCATTCGATGTCACGAGCGGCAAAGCGTCCCCGCGCGTACGTTCGCACGTCGTTGCGCACGAAGGGACGACGCCCACTGCTCTTCGCGGCCTCCCATAGTTTCTCGACAAAAGTGCGCACCGCAGCGGCCGTCGGTAGGTCGGCCTCGCGGTGAGCGGCGCGTGCGAACGCAAAGTGATCCGACTCCTTCACCTCTTCGGTTGTGGCGAAGCCGTCGGCAACGACACCAAAGTCCTTGGGACGGGGATCGACTGTGGTCGCGCAGTGTTCCGCGCGAACGCGTATCAGTGCGGATTCGTCGACCTCGTAAAGCGACGGTCGGTGATCAAGTCCGGCGGTTTCTTCGTCCGCAAAATCGTACTCGATCACTTCCTCGACGGACTGGTCCCACGCAGTTAGGCGCTTCGCGAAGCGGATGAGCACGAGCTACTCGTCGAGTGCGCCAGCAGCGACTTCGGCCAGCGTCGGATTCTGAGCATCGTCCGCAACGCGTTGCAGCGTTGCTGTGACTTGTTCGTCGAGATGACGGCCGATGCCATAGATCGCCCCCTCTCTCACCGGAGGCGGAAGATTGCCATCGGTGATGAGGGGCAGAAGCACACGCCGCACTGCTGCGGAATCGGTATATTCGCCTGCGATCTCGGCGGCGAAGCTTAGCGCGCTGCCCTCAAGGTGGCGTGCTGCGATCGCGTCGAGGAGCGCCATCGGTGCGTTGGCAATCATCCATCGAAACGCGGCTTGGCTAGGCGCTGGCCACTTACTCTGCACGGCGTGGACATGCTCGGGCGGCAGGTGCGAGTAGGCCGGGACCGGTGGCCGGCGGGAGGGCTGCTCACCCAACACGACCTCAACCCACTTTCTTGCGCCTCTCACGGCAAGGTCGCTGATACCAGTTGGCGACGGTGTCCATGCGGGCCACGCTGTTGCCGGCGAAAGTGCGCTCACCTATACGCCTCCCAGGTCGATTCCTGTAGGGACTCGAAAAAACAGTCGTTCTTGATCTTACGCAGTTCCTCGAATTCGCGCCAGAAGCCGTCGGTAGTCAGATCAAAAGTGCCATCGACGAAGGCGTCCACATCTAGTGCGACAGCTCGCTTGCCGGGTTCTGCGTCGAGCGGGAGCGTCTGAACCATGATTGCCACGCGCCTGTTCTCACCGAAGGGGATGACGACTCGATAGAGCAGATCGTCGACGTTACGCGGAAACTGTTTTGGAACATCGAGGCGGAGACGGAAGAACTTTTTCAGCCCCATCCCATGCGGGATTGCGATCCGATTGATGAAGCGCAACGCGAGCCGCCCGCCAGCGGTGACACCAAAGAGCTCACGATAGATCGGAAAGAATTGCTGAGCGTCGTCCCGCAACGACTTCCAGCCGTCGTACCTACCGATATGGTTCACAGTGAACCCATCGATCCGACCTTGCACCGCCCGTGAGTCGTCCGTAGTCCAGCAGATCTTTCCGAGCGGTTCCGTGTTGGTCGCGACGGACGAGCGCGAACCCTCAACGGACAAGCGCGTCTGAAACTGTTGGATGTCTCGAGCTATGGGGCGCTCTAGCCCGACCCGACTTGCGAAGTCGTTGATGGGATCTTGACCGGGAGGCTTGATGAACTTCGGCCTGATATCGAGAACAGCCTCCACGATCGGCGCGTTCTTGAGATGGGGACGATCTGTCATCAGCTCCCAAGTCGTAGCACGTAGATCCATGTTGACCAAGTCTCGAGGGTTCGACAGGCCCGGCGACGATCATGTGTGGCGTCGGCTCTCTCTCTCTCTCTCGTTCCGTGACCTACGCGGTCGGCTTCCGTACGGCACCAACGCTCTCTGCGTGTCTTCGTGGGATACGGATGGGATACGCGGCTCGACGGAGCCGGACACGAAACAGCTAAGTACTAGCGCGCCCGGCGGGAGTCGAACCCACGACCACCGGCTTAGAAGGCGCCGGCCCGTCGCTGGTAGGCGGTAACAACCGGTCGCAACCATCGACAATTGCCCGACCTCCAGAGACTCCACACGTCCATCCATCCCATCCTGTAGCCGGTTTTCCGACTCCGTTTGCTGCTGCCTTGCTGCTGGGCGCATGCGCGGTTCCCGCCGGGGCAGCACCGAGCTCGGCAGAGCTGCTCACGGTTCGAGAGGCAGCAGACGCGCTACGAGTTCGCCCGGTCACTGTCTACAAGCTCTGCGCGACCGCCGCGCTGCCGCACGTACGCGTGTCGAACGCCATCCGCATCCCACGACTCGCGCTCGATGCCTTCATCCGGAACGGCGGAGCGTGAGCTTCTCAGTTCCATGTTAGCGGGCGCCCGCGTGCACGGCGGCGTGCTCGGCTACGTAGCACTGTTCGCCGTGCCGCTTCGCACCACCTTTCGGCCTGCTGGCGATGATGATGGCGGTCCTGGGCCGCACCAACCAGCCGCGTATCACCGGCGCGATCGGCGGCTTCCTGAGCGTGATCTTCGCGGCGGGGCGCTGTACCCAGGTGTCGAGCTTCCCGACGTAGCTGCGCGCGTTCTCGATCGTCGATCCGGAGACGCACGCGGTCGCCGCGCTCAAGGCCATTTGTTCCGCAACGGCGACCTCAGCGCCGCGACGCCTCACATCGTCTTCCTGGGCGCGTTCGTCCTGGTGACGACGGTACTAGCAGCGGCGACGCTGCAGCGTCGCCTTTGAGGGATGGCGTTCACCCCTGATCGCGGACGACCAGCACCGGGCACGGCGCGGTGTGCAACACCCGCTCGGCGACCGACCCGAGCATGAGCCGTGTGATGGTGCCGCGCCCGCGGGATGAGGTCGCTGTGGCGCTGCTTCGCGTAGCGCACGATGACCTCGGCAGGCGAGCCGTCAGCCCGCTCGACCGTCAGCTTGAGCCCCCGACGTGCGACGCGCCGTTCCTCGGCTTGCAGTTGATCATCGACAGACCTCTCGATGCGGCCCAGGCGTTCTCCGCCGATTCGGTTGGCCACGTCTTCTCTATTGCTGTGTTCATGGTCTCTGCGATGCGTATGGTTCTCGCCCGAGCAACGGCTGACAGAGCGGGGCTCCCTGCGAGGCCGTTCATGACGACTCGGCCATCCGAATGACTGGGATCGACACGCCGCGCTTGGTCGCCAGGCCGAGCGCCGCGATTACGACGATCGCCCCGTACATGAAGAAGCCGTAGATGCACGGCGGGTATCCGAAGATCGTGCCTGGTGCGCCCACCGCCGGGCACGACTGCACCGGGGCTGCAGCGAACAGCTCCCGGTACGACAGATAGCCGGAGAACAGCAGCCCGGCCACCGCGATCCCGAGAATGGTCATGAGCGAGTGTTTCATTGACATGGATCCCTCCTCGCTAGGCCGCCGTCGTGATCTCGACGTGGGAAGTCTTCCCGTTGCGCGGGCGACAGACGGCCGCCAGCGTTGTCTCGATCGCTGCCGCGTTCATGCCCGGGCTGTGATCCTTCTTCTTCTCGGAAACCGCGAGCGCCAGGTCGTTGAGCGACAAAATCCCGAGCAACTGGCCCTCGAAGCCGAGGACCGGCAGCCGCCGGATCTGGTGCTGCTGCATGATCTGCTCGGCCGCTTCCAGGGTGTCTTCGGGGCCGCATCCGTACATCTTCGTCGACATCGCGCTCCCGACCGTAAGGCTGCCGAGCGGCTGGTTTTGCGTATAGGCGGCCATGCAGATATCACGGTCGGTCAGCATCCCGACGACCTCATCCTTCTCGCTCACGACCGGCACGCAGCCGCAGTCGTGGTCCCACATGATCTGCGCAGCCGTATTGAGCATGTCGGTCGTTCGGCAGCTCTTCACTTCTTTGGTCATCACGTCCTTGACGTTCATGGTGTCCTCGCTTCCCATCGCGGTAGTGCCGCGGTTGCTCGGCGCTGTGCAGCGCGTGTGCCATGAGTGCTCGTGCGCTCATGAGGACGCCCGCGGCGTGGCACGCCGGAGCCACTGGTCGCCGACCTTCTCGTACTGTCGCTTGACCGCGTACGCACCGACGGTGGCAGGTCTTCGTTCGATGCATAGGGCATGGTGTTGACTCCTTCTCGAGATCGAGCTGGTCACGCAAGCAGAGCGCCAACCGCATGAGCGATCCGCGCTGCGCGGTCCGCGCTGCGCGATCCGCGAACTCGCTGCGTCCAGATCGCCAGGCGACGCAACATGTGCGCACATCACCGACAGGCTTCACGCTGTTTCGCGATCCGTGAGGTTGGCACCGGATTCGCAGAAGGGTCCGAGCGTTCGGCGGTCCAAGTGGTCCGCTCAGCAGGGCCTCATCGATCGCAGCTGCGCGAGCAGCGACGAGCCGGCAGGCCACAAATCTCGAACGGGGGAGGAAGGCTCGAAAGAGCAAGCTAGGTCACGCATCGTCAATACGTCGCAGGTCGGAAAAGTCCATGGACGGTAGAGGTCGCGAAGGCGTCCTCAGGCTGCGTGAAGAAGAACCCGAAGGAGGACAAAGCTCAGGAGGGGCACGGGCAGCGAAGCCGCGTAACACCGGCGTCGAAGTTACGAGCGGTCGCGTGGAGCAAGGCCCTGAAGGCGTCGAAACGACAAGAGGGCAAAGGGCGGGCGATGAGCCCGTACGGCTGCGTGGACGAAGTACCCTGAAGAGCGAACCCAGCATGCGGCAGCGGGACGAAACAAGCCTGCGAGGCCGGAGGTGGAAGAAACCGTTGAGGCCGTGAGAAACGGCGAGGACGGCAGTCGTGGGCTCGGGATGCTCGCGACAAGACACCACCGGTTGACGTCGCGAAGTGGGAACGGAACCCCAAGGGAGGCGGTCCTCGTCGGGAGACGAGGGCCAGGCACGGACCGAGATCCGAGGAGGCATCGAAGCGCAGGAGAGGCCGAGTCCAATCATTCGACGAACTGCGGAACACCGCGCAGGCGAGCCGGCAACGGCTGACGTCACGGCGGGATCGGGAACCCAATGACCCGGTACGCGTCGTCGAACGAGTCTCTGTAGCGCAGATGAACCTTCTCGGGTGGCGCGCTCGCCGGCGACGGCGAGCGGGCAGCAGGACGTGAGCTCGAACCTTCGAAGGGGACCATGCTGAGCGGCCCGCTTGGGCCGCCGAACGTGCGTAGCACAACGTCCTGCAGGTGCAAAAAGGTGGAAAATGGCCGATATCGTCGTTCGTAAAGAGAATGGTGGAGCGCTCGCTCCTCGCACCGAGTGGAATCCCGGGCAGCTGATCCGCAACCTCATGCAGTGGGATCCGTTCCGCGAGATGATGCCGAGCTTCCCCAACTTTCCGAGCGCCGAGCTCGCCTTCGCGCCGGCGTTCGAGGTCAAGGAGACCAAGAGCGGCTACACCTTCACCGCCGACCTGCCTGGCGTCGAGGAGAAAGACATCGACATCTCGCGCACCGGCAACCGCCTCACCGTGACCGGAAAGCGCGAGAGCGAGCACGAGGACAAGAGCGACAGCTACTACGTCTGCGAACGCAGCTATGGCAGCTTCTCGCGTTCGTTCACGATGCCGGACGGCATCGACGGCGATCATATCCAGGCCCACCTCAAGAACGGTGTGCTCTCCCTCATCGTCCCCAAGACAACCGAGGCGCAGACCAAGAGGATCAGCCTTAAGAGCACCACCGAGAAGAAGAGCTAACCTCCGAGCGGGGCGCTTCTTCCTCACCGGGCAGGAAGCGCCCTCGCACGCTCGAGGCTCGTCATGGCGCTCACGATCCGCTCACCCGCGTTCATCCACGAACGCGCCGTCCCGGCGCCGTACACTTGCGAAGGACGCTGGCACTCACCGATAAACTCCGGCGCGTCAGCGACAACGACGCGTCGCCAAGGACCTCAGATCACGATCGGAGCGCTCGGCGCAACCAGCGGAGCGGGCACACTGCGAGCAGAGTCGCCCTGGCCGCTCACTGAGAAAATTCCTGCGCGAGGGGTCCGAACAAGTCGACCAAGAGCCGCTCGCCAACCGCGCGCAGGTTCTCCTCAGTGACACCCAGGCCACCCAGCAAGCCGTTCGTCGTCGTCCAGTGTGCATCGGCAAGCTCGGCGCGGCTCTCGAGCAGCGCGCGGATGCCGGCTCCGGCTCTTCGGCCCAGCGGTGCTGCATCATCGGAGAAGTGCGTCCACAAACCGTCCTGCCACCGCGGCAACCACTCTTCGGTCTCCTCTCGACCAGCGAGGTATGCGATCGCCAGAACTCGTCCAAGATCTTTGGCAGCTCGTTTGATCTTCCGCCCTTCGACGGGCTTGCTCATGAGCTGTCCATCGAGGGTCGGATGCGAGAGCGCGTTCGCCAATGCCATCATCGACGGCGATGCGTAGTTCAGGCCCACCGTCGCTCGCTCGAGTCTGGAGCCGACCAGTCGCAGATAGCGAAAGCTCGGTAGCGCATACCAACCCCCGCGCGCCTCGAAGCGTTCCCACGCGACGCCATCCTGCTGTGTCGCTGGCGCCAACCCGGTAAGCTCGAGGAAATATAGTTGCGACCCCGGCGGATGAAGTCGCACCACCGGTAGGTCTTCCGTCGGTGTGTCCACGCTACCTGGAATGCAATCCGCGATTGGGGTCCAGCCGCCATCGAGGAGACGAACCGCGATGTCTCGACATCTCTCGAGTGCCCCCGCCGGTTGCACCATGAGGTCAGCATCCTTCGTCTTGACCGGACGGAAACCGAGGCGGGCGCGGAAGTGATACGCCGCAGCGAGGCTGCCGATGATGGTCACGTGCGTGTGGAGCCCGACAGGCAGATCTTGATGAATCCGCCGGAACACGCTCTCTGGATCAATTCCCGCGATCATCGTCTCTTCTCCGCGCGAAGGCGCCGCACCATCGCCTCGGCTTGATCGTGCAGACGAAGGTCGTGGAGATCAAACAGCGTCTCGACGGGATCAGCAAGAGGCATCCCTCGGTCGCGTCTCACGAACAGCGACTCTCGTCGACGGAGCGGATGAACGACGAGTATCGCTTCCGACGCTCGCGACGTACGCCGAAGAGCGGGGTCGACTTTTCCGACGACGCCGACCCACCGTGCATCAGGATCCAACTGGTTTACGAAGCCGAGCTCCGGTTCGCCTGCAAACGTATGTACGCTGACGTCGATTCGCGGAGTTCCCTCGAGATCGAACTCCGGATCATAGTGTCGTGCGGCCGAGACCCCACCGAGTGCCATCTTCGGTGTGCCTTCCTGTTCAGCCACTCGCTCGAGTCGTCGCAAGAGCGCGGCAGGATCGCCGTTCGCGCCAGCCGCATCAACAAAGCGAATCGGTGTCCGCAGGCTCTCGGCGAGCGCGAGCGCCTCACCGAAGGTCTCGTGCGGGAACTCGACGAGCTCGACGCTGCGATTCGAGAGCCGTCGAATCTCACGACGCTCTTCCATCCGTTGGAGCGCACGAATCACCGTCGGATGCGAACAGTTCGCCTCGCGCATCAGCTCGCCGATGCGCAACGCTTCCTGCTGCAGCAGCCAATGCGCGAGTAGCACCTTCCAGACCTCGAAGAACTTGATCGTGGGCACTCGGCTCTCGCCGTGAGCGGGGTGATCTTCGCGCAAGTTGTGCTTGCGCTCGTTCGTGGTCAGCAACAGTCGAAGCTCCTCCGCGAGCGCTCGAACCTCGGGCTCGTCCGGCAGACATAGTGGGGGATCGCTCAAGATCACGACCGCCAGCCGACGTGCGACCGCGGGACGCAGGACGTTCGTGATCCGCTGCCACTCCTCGCGAATGCGGGACGGACTGACGACGCTCCGTCCAGCGACGAACACCGCGCGCACATGTTCGCCTTCGTGCCCAAGCGCAGTGGCGAGGATTATGAGACCTGCGTATAGGTCGCGCGCGCTCGCGACGGAGTTCTTGTGGCCGACCACGAATCGACCGTCGCGACTTCGGAGGTCGTAGCCGGCGTCTCGCGAGGCAGGCTCGAAGTGCACCGTCAGTCTCTCGTCAGGGGAGGGCGCCATCCAATATCTAAACTTGCAGGTAATATTAAAACATGCAAGTTTAATTAAAGATGCCGCTTTCAAATCATATATTTAAGTACAATCATATGATTACGGTAGCTTTGTGTCGAAGCCGCGCCAAGCCGCGCGCTCCCATTCTCGGCGGATGCTGGCGGGAGGATCGCATCGCGCGTCGTGGTCCCGTAGAAAACCGATGCCACCGCCCAGGCTGCTGGCGAGCCGTAGCTGGGTCTGAAAGATCGAGTTCCCCGCCCGCGCTCGATCGGCCGAGCGTATGGAGACTGTCTCGCGGTACTCCATCTCCCGGCTGCGGTCTTTCGCCTTCGAGCTCACGTATTCGACGATCGCGGAGGGGGATCCCGCTGTTGTTCGATCTGTGAGCGCTATACTCCGGCGATGTCGACGCGAACCGAAGACTTCAAGGCACAGCAGCTCACGCAGCATGACAGCAAGCGCGCGCGGAAGGTCCGGGCCAAAGCCACGGTGCGCGTCGCCCACGTGGCGAAGGCCAAGCTCGATCATGCGATGCACGCGACGCACAACCAGGCCAAGCGGGCCGAGTCCGGCAGCGCCTACGCGCTCGATCCAGGGACGCGCAAGTCGTCGCGCGGCGCCGCCAACCACGCCAAGGCGGACAGCTCGATCCGCAAGACCGTAACCGTGCGCACCTCTTCACCCGAGGTGCGCGCCACCCGCAAGAAAGAGGGCGGCGGCAAACTCCAGCGCCGCTGAGGCGCCCTGGAGCTCACCGTCAAGTCCCGGCCCGCTTGGCAAGCTCCGAACCGAGCTAGCAACGATGGTGCGCGCAGCCTGCTCACTTCGCCGCGCGTGGGACGACACACGACGGCGCTTTGGACTCGCGCGCGGAGACTGCGGTCACGGTACGGTGACGCCGACATCGGTCTCGGTGACACGCGTATCCCAGACGAGCTCGCGTAGGACATCAGTCTTGATCTCGGCATCGGTCTTGTTCACAGCGTTCATGATCGGCTCCTTGATTAGAGAGACTTGGCGCTGTGAGCAAGTCTCGTTCCAGCGGGCATAGATCGTTGTCTCCGTCGCTGAGTTGCCTCGCGAGGCGATCGGCGCGCGCGTGGAGAGAGCGCAGATACGGCGCCGATGAGAGAAGCGCGCGCATGATCTGCGGCGACCGGCGACCGCGGGCTGCGACAATCGATTCCATCGAGGCGCTTTCGTCCGCGGCCCATGGCGCAGAGTCGCGGATGTCGCCGCAGGCCGCAGGATCCTGGCTTGCAGCCGGCGAGAGTCTATTGCGAGGTCCGCATGCCCGAGCTTCGCCGGTATCTGACCGTCGATGACAACCTCGCGTTCGCACATCGGCGAGGACTACGACGTGACGCTGACGGCTTGGTGGCGCAAGTTCGACGCCGCATGGCCGCCGCTGCACGCGCGCTACGGCGACGCGTTCTACCGACGGTGGAAGTACTACCTGCTCACCAGCGCCGGCGCGTTCCGGTCGCGATCGCAGCAGCTCTTCCAGATCGTGATGACTCGGCCCGGCACGCGCCAGCCGACGGGGCGTCGAGCTTAAAGCGCCTCCCGCGCTTGTGGCCAACGAACGGCCCGGAGGCGGCATGCGAGCTGCAGAGGCAAGCCGAACGGAGGACTCTATGACCGGTTCGATCGGACCCTCGATGAGCGTGCTGGATGCGATCTACAAGCGACGCGCGATTCGTTCCTATACGCCACAGAAGGTTGATCGCGAGACGCTCAGTGCGCTCCTGGCCGCAGCGGTGCAGGCACCGACCGCGATGCACGAGGAGCCGTGGGCGTTCTCGATCGTGCAGGACAAGACGCTGCTCGCTCGCTACTCCGATCGCGCCAAGGCGATGCTGGTCGGCGAGACGAAGCAGCACGGCCTGGTGAGGTCGGGCGATACGAAGGCGCCGAGTCATCTCGAGCTCCTCGCCGACCCAGCCTTCAACATCTTTTATGACGCCGGAACGCTGGTCGTGATCAGCGGCAAGGGCACGGGACCCTACGTGGCGGCGGACTGCTGGCTCGGGGCCGAAAACTTCATGCGGGCTGCGTGCGCGATGGGCCTCGGCACCTGTTGCATCGGCTTTGCGGTCCCGCTGCTCAACACCTCCAACGTCAAGGCGGAGCTATCGATCCCGTCAGATGCCACGGCGATCGCGCCGATCATCGTCGGTCATCCGAGCCACATTGTGCCGCCTGTCCCGCGCAAACCGCCGGCGGTGTTGTGCTGGAGGTGAAGCGCAGATCGATGGCCGCGCGTGTTGGCGCGCTCGTCTGTGTCTTGATGCTCGTCGGCTGGGGAGGCGTGGTGACCGTCGTCGGGCGACCGGCCGCGACCGCGGTGCGTGTGCACCTACCTTCGCCGTCGATGGCCGAGGAAGCGAAGCGTTTGGTGTACGAGGCGATGCGATCCCACGCGCGAGAAATGCAGCGCCTCGTGCTGGCCGTGGTCCTGCTCGACTACGCTGAGACGGCGCGCTTGGCCCAGTTGATTGGCGAACAGCCGATCTTCGTCGCCAAGACGCGCGAACGGCTGCAGCGCGCGGGCGTTCCCGCGCGCTTCTTCGAGCAGGCTGAGGTGCTTCATCACCGCGCCGCGCTTCTTGCCGCCGCCGCACTAACGGAGGACGCGGACGCGATGGCGCCGTCGTTTGGTCTCGTCACCGAGACGTGCGTCGCCTGTCACCGCGCCTACCTCGGTGACCGAGAGCGGACGCTCCCATAATGCATAGAGTTTTGAGCGGCGCGGACGTTGCTCGAGCGCTGTGCGAGATGGCCGACCGCATGCACGTTGTCGGTGGCTGGAGGCGCGATAAATGGACACGACGACTCAACAGCCGAGCGTGCAGGAGACCTTCGGCGCGCACCACCTTCGTCTCGAACGCTTGTTCGAGGAGGTGCTCTCGACGCTAAACGCAGGAGACGCGCGGCAGGCATGCCTCTTATGGAGCACTCTCGACCGGGAGCTGACCGAGCACATGGCGCTCGAGGAGCGCGAGCTGCTGCCGCGCCTTGCCGAGCATGAGCCCGCCGCCGTCCAGAAGCTCCGTGCCGAGCACGACGAGCTCCGCCGCGACCTCGCAGAGCTGGGCGCGGGGATCGATCTACACCGGGTCACCGAGCCTGTGGCCAAGCTCTTCTTCGACCGGCTGCATGCGCACGCCGCGCGCGAGGACGCCCTGCTCTATCGATGGGCCGACCGCCAGCTGCGTGAGCGAGGATCGCTGCTCAAACGCTTTCGGCAGATCGTCCGAGGATGAGCGACATGCAGCCTCTTTCGCACACGTACGACGTCGCTCCTACGCTGTCCGACGGACATCGAGTCGGCGCTCGCTTGTCGGAAAAGCTTTATCGGCCGTAGACCTCGAACGCCCACGCAACGAGCTCGCGCGCGTGGTCGAGCAAGACTACTCCTGCCTGATGGGTTTTCACTTTACCGGCGCGGTGAGCGCCTGCGCGCGCTTTCGCAGCTCTCGGGTCGTCTTGCGATCGTCTGTCGTGACTTCGATCGCGGTGCCATCCAAGGCGACGCGGGCCTCGGTCCTGGGCAACGTCAACGGACACTCCGAAACTCGAAACGCCCGAGTGCGTGCGAACGCCAGGTGACACCGCATGTGCGCCGCGATCGGCGCGTGGCCCGCGAAGTGGAGACGTACGCCGCCGTCGATCTCATCAATGCTGGAGATCGGTCCCATGAACGGACACGCCGCGCGCACGCCCGAAGCGAAGGGGCGGCACGCGTCGTCCTCGAACGCGTCAAGTGCCGCGGCAGCATGTTCGTGCTCGAGCGCATGCGCGTGATGCCGTTCGGCTTCACCCAGGCGCCACGTCGTCGGGTTGTAGTCCGTAAACACCGCATCAGCAACACCGACCGCGCCCCCGGGGCTGCAAGAGACTGTCACTGAACTGACTTGGGCGTTCGGATCGAACTTCCGCGCTTGCGCATCGGCCGCGGCGCGTTCCACCGCCGCCTCTCGACGATGCGCCTGGGCGCTCATCTCGTCGGGACGGACCGGCCGCGCGCAGGCTGCGATCGACGTCACCATCATGCAGCTGACCCAGAGCGCAGGAGACCGAAGGCACATCATTCCGCTGGGGAGAGCAAAGGTGGTGCCTGCTTTGTCTCTGCTTACGACCTCTCAAGCGCACACGTCTGCAGTCGCTGATTCGGATCACCCGCGTCTCCCAGACCGAATACGAGCGCGAGGATCTCGGGACCGGTGCAGTTCGTTCCGGCTCGTCGGCGCGCAGGGATGGAAGGAGCTCGGCCACCATCACAGCGTCTCGAGGCTCATCGCCGAGCCCATCGGGGACATCGAAGGCACGAACGTCGATGGCCTCCTCGACCGGATCGGCAACGCCGAGGTGGTCCTCCTCCGCCGCCTACCAGGGTACTGGCCGAAGGACCCGCGCAGCCGGCTCGCTCCGAACACAGATCTGACCTGGTGGATGGACCGATGGGAGGGCTGACCCGATCCTTGCTCGAACTCGGCGACCACGCATTGGTTGCGCGCACCGAATGATCGTGCGCAAGGCGTGCGCGATTTCGGACGTGATCACACGCGCAGGCGCTGGCATCCGATTCGCAACGTGATCGGCCACTCGGTGCCAAGCCGACCTATGAAGATTCGGAGCGCGAAATGAAGCCCTTTAGCAAGATCCTGCACCCCACCGATTTCTCGAAGGGCGCCGAGCTCGCGCTGGAGCGAGCGCTCGACTTGCGCCAGCGCTTCGGCGCGACCCTGACGCTCTTTCACACATACGAGCTGCCGATCCCGTACCCCGACGTCTACGCGTATTCCGCCGACTTCATCGGAGCCATCGAGCAGGGCGCGCGACAGGCGATGGTCAAGGCCAAGGAGTTCGCGGAGCGCCGCGCTCGCGAGCTCGGTGCCAAGGAGGCCCACCTTCCGATCGAGGCCAAAGTCATGGCGGGTGGGGCAACGTTCGCCATCACCGAGGAGGCCAAGGCAGGCGGCTACGACCTTATCGTCATGGGCACCCACGGACGTACTGGCCTGTCGCACCTCTTCATCGGATCAGTCGCTGAGCGCGTGGTCAGGACCGCGAGCTGTCCGGTCCTGACGATTCGCGGCGCTGGGGCATGAACATGGCCCGGAGGACGAGGCTGCTCGTCGCGGCCGCGGGGGTGCTCGCGCTCGGCACGATGGCTTTCGCACAATCGCCCTGGTCGCCTGAGCGCTTGTCACCAGCCGCAAGGCGCGTCGTGCAGGAGCGCATGCAGGATCACGGGCGCGAGATGGGCCACCTGGTCTGGGACGTTCTGCTCCTGGACTACGCACAGGCCGCGCAGGCCGCGACCGCAATCGCCAAAGGTGCAAGTCCGCTCGACCGAAACGCACCCGAGCTTGAGCACCACGTCTATTTCTTCACGCTGCAGGATCAGCTCCGGGCGCGCTCGTTGGTCCTCGCGGACGCTGCTCGCGCACAGGACGGCATCGCGGTCTCGTCCGCGTTCAATCAGGTTTCCGAAACCTGTGTCCACTGCCACGTCGTCTACCTCGAGCCGTCGCCGCTGCGGCGCCGACGACCCCAGCCGAGTCCTCCATGACGCATTGGCCAGGCGCAGCCGTGGCGAGCCGATGAGCCGCAAGTACGTCGTCCGCCCTGAGACCGCGGTGCTCACCCGCGGCTACTCCGCCCCGTGTGCTCGATGCGATCCGGAGCGGCTGGACCGCCGCGTAAGGGCCGCCTCGTCAGTGCAAGTTGTTCGCATAGAGCGAGAGCTGGCGCGACTTCTGCGCGCTCATCACTCTGTACCAGCACATTGCGTCGGCCCGCTGCTTGCTATCTCAGGGGCGCATGGACACCTGGAAGCGAATTCGATCGAGCCTCGCGGATGAGCCACGCCTGGCGGTGGCGGTCGCGCCCGCGGTCATCGCAGCGGCCCGAGCGTGGAAGACCGTTCAACACGCCAGGGAAGAGACGGTTCATGTGGGACGCACCAGCGTGACACTCCGGCATGACGACCGTTACCGCGGTTATGTCCTCCTCGCGCTTGCCGGCGGCGCAGTCCTGGGGGATGCCGCCTCGCTCCTGCTGGCGCCACGGAAGGGGAGCGAAGCCCGATCGCGGCTGCGCACCCTCGTCGGTCGCCCGTGGCCCAAGCTCGATCGCATCCCGGTTGCGTTCCAAGCGGCGCGCACCGCTGCGGAAAGCGCCTTTCACCGCGTGCTCACGAGTGACCCGATACCCCCGACGCGCGTCGCGTTCTGAGCGCGTCCTCGCCCGTGGTCACGATGACGGCGCTGTCGCTCGCAGTTGGCCGTATCCAACGCCTCGTGGCCGTCAGAGATCGCGTCCCGCTCCTGTGCATCGGCTCATTCACGCTGATTTGGGGGGCGTTTGCGCTCTCGCCCTATGATCGTGCGACGTGGGCGCTGGAAAACATCCCAACCGTCGTCATCGTCGGCCTCTGCGTCGCGACCCATCGTCGCTTCCGCTTCTCTGATCGTGCCTACGTTCAGGGGCTCCTGTTTTTGGTCCTGCATGCGATCGGCAGCCACTACACCTACACGCACATGCCGCTCGGAGTCTGGGCCCAGCAGACGTTCGGCTGGTCGCGCAATCCCTATGACCGCGTGGTCCATTTCGCCTTCGGCCTTCTGCTGTTCCTGTCGGCCGACGAGCTCTTTGTGCGGGAAGGGCCGCTCCGTCGCCGACTCTTTTTGAGGTTCGCCGTCATCGCCTGGTGGAGCGTCGCCTACGAGCTCCTAGAGTGGGCCGTAGCGGTGGTTGTCGCACCGGAGCAGGGGCTCGCCTTTCTCGCCGCGCAGGGCGATGTCTGGGACACCCAAAAGGACATCACTGCGGCGTGCCTGGGCGCGTCGCTCGCCTGGGCGTACGAGGCACGCGTACGACGCGCGCTCGAGCCGCGTCCGATCCGCACTGGTGCACCCACGTGACCAGATCCGCGATTGCGTACTTCTCCATGGAGGTCGAGCTCGAGTCGACGATCCCGCACCGCGGACGGGCCGAGCACGCGGCTACCAGGTGGGAGGTTCGACGGGTGCCCGATGCGCCCAGTGTGCATGAGGTGCACGAACATCTTGCTGCCCGCCGCATGCACTGCATCCGTCGACAAGTTGAACTGCGTCGAGATGAGCGCGAGACCGCGAACGATCTGCTCGTGCGTGCAATCGAGGGCACGATCGACTGGAACGATGGCATCGAGAGCGCATCGGTGACACCGACGATCACCGAGAGAGCGATGATCATTCACGGCCGGGCGCGGTGGGTGATGAGGAGCACCACGATCACCATCGGGCACAACATCTGGATCGGCTGAAACAGTGCAATGACACGACGCCGGTCAGATCGATCGGCCGGTCTGGGCGCTCACGTTGATCGGCGGCGTGCCGATTAAGAACGACGATGCGCCGAGCGTCAGCAGCAGCCACGGCTCGGAGACCTGCTGGGCCCAGGTGCCGATGCTCGAGAGCAGACTTGCGAACCAGCAGGTGCCGAAGCGCTTCGTGCCCAGCAGGCTCAGTGATTCGCGAAGTGTGTTGCTCACCGCCGGGCCCGATCGCGCGGACCTATGCATGGTCGTTGGCGACTCACTCGGTCGCCGTGGCCACGCGCGGTCGCCGGATTGTTAGTCGGGCCTCAACGCCACCAGCTTGCGGCGACGGCCCAAAAAATCCAGACGAACAGCAGGGTCCAAATGAAATCTCCGCCCCATCCCCAGGAGTAGTGATCGAACGAGCCTGGCCCGCCGTTGGTGGCGGCGAGCCGCGCGCGACGCCGCTGCCAGTAGCTTGGGTAGGGAACGCCCCACCCGCGGTATCCCCAGCCGTAGCCGACCGGCGGCAAGATAAATATGAACATCATCAGCATCCACCAAAACCACCATGCACCCATCATTTGACTGCTCTCACCTTCTTAGTGGTTCAGCTCAGCACGATGCGTGCCGTGTTCCAAGCATCGCGCGCGCTCGATGCACACACGACCCTAGCCTTGCCGGTCCAGCTCTTCGCCGATGGTGCGCAGCTCGCTGCGCTGCGCCGGAGATAGCTTCGGAAGCGAAGTCGCTGCTGCGGAGCCTGGTGCGCTTCACGATTGCGGGACAATTTGTCGAACGGGACGGTCCGGCGGGGACCTTTGGTCGAAATGTCTTTGAACGGTTTGTCGGACCACATGGCCAGCTTCGGAGCGACCTCCTCGGTGATGGCGAACGCCCCCCACCAGGCACAACTTTGGTCTTGATGGGGAGGTGGGCCTCCTCCGCGCCGAGCTCGCGAGCGCGGCTCTCGGCTAGCTCCTTGGTCTTGTCCATCGCCTGCCGCGCGCCCTGCTCGCGAACGCGCCAATGGTGCAGGACCTTGCTGATGGCTTCATCTCGCGCTCCGAATCCTAATAGGGTCGGCTTGGCGCCGAGTGGCCGAGCCCCTCGCGAAGCTGATGCTAGCGCCTGCAGGTGTGAGCAGGTCCCAGCTCGCGCATGCCTTGCGCTCGATCATTCGATGCGCGCGACCACTGCGCGATCGGCGAGCTCGACCGAGGATTGGGTCAACCCTCGCCGCGGGTGTGAGCGACGACGTTGCTTGTAAGTGGAACGCCGCTTGCTTGGCTACTGCGCAAGGAACCAGGCTCCCATGACCGATGCCAAGGCAGCGCTCGGCGCACTCGACGCGATCCGCTTGCGACGCGCCGTGCGCTCATACGAGACGGACGCACCTAGCGACGAAGCCATTCACTCGCTCCTCGAGGCCGCGGTCCATGCGCCGACGGCGATGCACCGTGAGCCATGGGCCTTCGTCGTGGTCCAGGAGCGGGCGCTGTTGCGTCGCCTGTCCGACCGGGTCAAGGCGCAGTGGCGGACCGCTGCGCCGACGGTTGAGCCGCATGTTCTCGCGGCGCTTCCCGAGGCGCGTGGCTTTATGGAGGCGCTTGCGCGGCCCGACTTCAACGTCTTCTACGACGCCAGCACCTTGATCATCGTCGGTGCGCGGCCGCTCACGCGCTTCGTCGAGGCAGACTGCTGGCTCGCGGCGGAGAACATGATGATCGCGGCCTGTGCGATGGGCCTCGGGACGTGCGTGATTGGTGCGGCGATCGACACACTCGACTCGCCCGGCGTCAAGCTCGAGCTCGGCATCCCAGCGGAGGTCGTGGTGGTCGCGCCGATCATCGTAGGCGTGCCGAGGGGAGCGGCCCCGCCGACGTCTCGCAGGGCGCCCGAGATCCTCGCTTGGCGACGCTGACCCGTCCGCGTAGCTCCGCGTGATGGTGCGCTCCGCGACGCCGGTACAGCCTTGTCGGAGCGTGGCCGAATGAAGAACCGCCCCTTTACGATTCGCGTTCGGGCCGCGATCGCCGGGATCAAGAGCGCCTGGCGCTCCGAAGCGAGCTTTCGTGCGCAGCTGGGGCTGGGTGGTGTGGCGATCGCCGGGCTCGCGCTGCTCCGCCCATCGTTGCACTGGTGGGCCATCTTCGTGGTCATCATCGCCACCACTCTCGCGATCGAGCTGGTGAACACGGCGCTGGAGCACGTCGTCGATCGGCTACATCCGGAGGTGCATCCGCTCATTCGCATTGCAAAAGACTGCGCGGCTGGCGCGGTGCTGATTATGAGCCTCGGCGCCCTGCTCGTCCTGGGCCTCTTCCTCTACCACCGCTTCGGCTGAAGCTATGCGACGTGGTTGCTGGACATGGTGGCTGGGCCACCGCCCGTCCGTCTGCTACGCCGGCCCGAACGGCTGGGGCAGCGGCGCGCGCGCCGTAGCCTCACGGTCGAGCGGTCGTACGGCCTGGGTCTCGGAAAACCAGATGTACTCGTCGAACTGGACCGGTAAGATCGCCTGGAAGTAGTGGCTCTGTAGCTCGGTGTCAGGGCGGTAGATGACGCCGATCGCGCGCTCGAGGCGCGGCGCCATGAGCTCGTCTCGGACCGCGTCTCGCGCGGGGATGCGGAGCGGCAGCAGGAACGCGGGCACGCCGCTGTCGCGGCAGAGTCGCTCGTAGCTCTCGTCGTGCGCGGGGCGAACGCGCATGACGCGCATCGGATCGTCCCACGCTTCGGCGGCGGCGACGGTGCCGCGATCGGTTCCGAAGCCGATGCTGTAGGCACGATCGCCGAAGGCCTTGCGGCAGAGGTGGCCGACGTTGTGCTCGCCTCGCGCGCCCATCTCGGTGGCGGCGGCGTCGCCGACGTGCGAGTTGTGCTCCCAGATCAAGACCTTTGCGCCGGGGTGAAACGCTCGCAGCGCCTGGAGCGTATCGAACATGTGCTGGTCCCGCAGGTTCCACGACTCGCGCGACCCATAATACATGACGCGGTAGTAGCGCTCGGCGTCCGCGACGAGGCGTGCGTTCTGGAGCGCGTCGAAGAACAGCTCCCCGTCGCGTTCCATGTACCCGATGCGGCGGGCGTGTAGGTCGCCCAGCATCGCGACCACCTCTTGCTCGCAGGCGCGGTAGCGGCCGCTCAGGGCCGCGCGGCCGTACGCGGCTGGATCGCTCTGCCAGGGAGTGAGCGCGCCATAGCGATCACGCGCCGTGCGCGCGAGCTCCGGATCGACGCGATCGAGGTAGCCGATCACCGCGGCCATCGACGTGTACATGCTGTAGAGGTCGAGACCGCAGAAGCGAACGTGCGCAGCCGGGTCCTTGGCCTCCCGGTTGTACTCGCGGAGCCAGTGGATGAGCCCCTGCACTTCGAGGTTGCGCCACATCCACAGCGGGAAACGGCTGAACGGCACGAACGTTTCGGACAACGGCGGGAGGTGACGCAGGTGCCGGTCGACGTGCGCCGCATCGGGCCAGTCGCCCTCGACGGCGACTATCGTGAAGCCGCGGCGCAGGACGAGCTCTTCCGTGATGCGCGCGCGCATCCGGTAGAATTCGGATGTCCCGTGGGTCGCCTCGCCGAGGAGGACCACGTCGGCGTCGCCGATCCGGTCGAGGAGCCCATCGACGTTCGCGCCTTCGATGTCACCTATCGGCTCGGCGACCTCCGCGATGAGCCTGGCGACGCTGTGGTGCTGGCCGCGCTCCTTCCATCCTTGCGCGCCGATGAGCGGAACAAATTTTACGGGGCCGAGATCCTCGCGCTCGTACTCGGTCTGGGAGACACGGGTGATCCGGATCAGCGACTGCACGCGCGGCGTCTCTCCGATCGGGATCACCAGCCGGCCGCCAACCGCGAGCTGCTCGAGGAGGGCGCGCGGCGCGTCGGGCCCGCCGGCGGCGACCAAGATGGCGTCGAAGGGCGCGTGCTCGGGCCAACCGAGCGTGCCGTCGCCGTGGCGGACGTGGATGTTCCTGTAGCCGACACGCGCCAAGCGCTCGGTCGCGGTGGTCGCCAGCGCCTCGTGCCGCTCGATGGTGTAGACCTCGCGCACGATCTCGGCCAGGACCGCCGCCGCATAGCCGGTGCCCGTGCCGACCTCGAGCACACGATCGCTCGCACCAAGACGAGCAGCGTCGGTCATCAGCGCCACGATGTACGGCTGGGAGATAGTCTGACCATGCTCGATCGGAAGAGGCGAGTCCTCGTACGCGAACTCGGCCTGGTCGGCCGGGACGAACGCCTCACGTGGCACCTTGTGCATCGCGGCGAGAACGCCCGGCCCGGTGACGGCGCGCGTCGCGATCTGCTCGTCCACCATGCGTCTTCGTTCGGTCTCTCGGTCCATCTACTCGTTCTCCTCGGGCGCGCCACAACAACTCGGGCTCCTATTCGGCATGCAAGCTATTGGCCAGCGCGCTTGCTAAGCAGTGGTCTTGCGCGACCCCGATATCCACAGACGGCTCCAGTCATGGCTCGATGCTTGCTCTCTATCGGTGCATGCGTCGGAAGAAGTCAGGTATACGAATGCTAAGAAGCGTGAGCGGCCTCGTGATGCTGGCTGCGGTGGGCTGTGGCGAGGGGTCGCATCGTTCCGGGGTTCTGCCGTCGGTCGCGATCGCCGCGCACTCCGCCGGGCACGCGACGGCTAGAGCAGAGCTCGAGCGCTTCGAAGATCAAGCGTGCGCTGGGGTGTCGCGCGGTGTGCGAGCCGCATGTCCCTTCCTTGAGCCGGTGGCATTGAAAGTGATTCCACGCGGCGTCCGTCTGCACGTCGATCCGAGTCAGGCGGACGCGATTGCTGCACGTATGCGCTGCCACCTCGCGTTCGCCGGCGCGCGCCGCTTCGAGCGGATCGTGGAGTGTCCGCTCTATCTTCCCGGCGTCCAGATCGTGCTCGCCGAAGATCGGGACGCGATCGATGTCACGAGTGATCATCCCGACGTCGCGCGCGAGCTCGTTGCGCGAGCGTTCGAGGTCTATGGCCGATGAGTGCTGCGCGCGTTGGTCACGTCGCGCATCGCGGGTGGACGCGGCCGCGCCTAGCAGGAGGCTCGCGACCCCGGTGGTCGCGAGCAGCGATCCACCGAGCGGGAACGCCGTGAAGTATCCCGCAATAAACTCGAGGAGTCCTGTCGCCAGGGCCCAGGTAGGGCTCCCTCAGGGACGCGAGGGGACGTCGATGGTCGCCGAACGCGACGCGGGCGGAGCTGAGGACGGCATCGGGAAGTCGGCGGCACGAAGCGCGCGATAGACTGCATCGCACGGCGCGCCGGACTCGAGCGAGGTGAGCTGGTCATGGATCGCGCGCTGCAGCGTCGATGAGCGGAGGTACAGCTTCTTCGCCAGCGCTGCGGCAGGCGGTGAGAATAGAGCGGAGTCGCACCGCTCCGAGTATGCGGCCTGGAAACGCGCCAGGTGATCGGCAGCGACCACATCGTGCTTTCTCCAATAGGAATACGACGTGGCCATGGCGACCGTGACCGCGAGTGCGCCCACGGTGATCCAGGCGTTGCGCCGGCGGTGGTGTGCGGGGCCGATGTGCGGGGGTGCGATGCCTGGGTTGCGTTCGGCGACGGTCGCGGTGCTCATGTATATCTCCCTATTGCTGACTGGATGCCTGCGCGGGATGCAACAGCAAGCGTCGAGCCAGAAAGGAAGCCTTTCTCCCGACACCGTTTGCGCAGTGATTGCGCGCGAGCACC
>JAYUBF010000006.1:0-26390 GCA_043741435.1 Myxococcales bacterium | reverse complement strand
ACGCAACCGCGCCACGGCTCGACTCTACCGATCACTTACCCGTCGGTTCGATTGATCTGATCCTGCCCTCTGGAGGTTGGCCGAAGTCCCTGTCCGAGAGGAAGGAGAGGACGTTGACGAGCGCTTCTGAAACGGACTCGCGGGACCAGAGATCCGGCACCCGAACCGGAACGTGCAGCTTGAAGCTCCGCCGCCAGCGGTCGCCGGTGTCGCGCGCGCCACCGCGTCCGGTCGCTTGGTCGGCGGCGAAAACGTAGACGGCGAGCTCGACCAGGTCCATGAGCACGTCGGGCACGTTGCGCGCCATGGCCTCGCTGATGTCGTCGATCCTCAGGAACACGTTCGGATTCGCGCCCTGCAGATCGAGCAGGAGCGCGCTCGCGTCGGACGACGCGGCACCGGAGGTCGCGCCTCCGCAAAGGACGAGACGGGGTTCGCTCACCGCCCCGGCCCTCCGCCCTTACGAAGCTCGGCGCGCAGCTTCTTGAGCGCGACCCACGCGAAGCCGCGCACGTTCTCCGGCGTGATCCCCTGCTCCCAGTTGGTCTTGGAGAACCAGCTGCCGGCGAACTCTTCGACGATTCGCGAGGCCTGGCGGCAATGCAGGTCGAGCGCCGCGTTGAACGCAGCGTGGTCGGCAATGTTCGCGAACCGCCGCTCGCCACCGACGTGATTGGAAAGCTCTCGACTGAGGAAGAAGGTCAGGTATCTGCGCGTGAGCCGCGCGAAGAAGTCGCGCGCGAGGGTCCCGAACTGCTTCGTCGTCCCGAGCGCCGCGAGCTCGCGCTGGACGTCGGCGGGCGACGTCCCGAAGAGGCTTTGGCTACGTTCGCCGAGGATCTTGGTCAGCGTCTCGGCGGCAGCCATCTGGGCCATCTCGCCGAGATCCGATCGGCCTCCGGCCCGGCGCATCTGGGCATCGACGGCGTCTGTGAACGCCCCCGCAAGTTCGAGGAGCCCCGGAGCCCCGTCGACCGCAACGCCCAGAGCCTTGAGTCGTTCGACGTAGTTCGGGTCGCGCGCGGCGAGTGGGAGCTGGGTGAGCAGCCACGTTGCGCGCCCGAGACCTTCGTCCTCCGCGGCGTCCTTGAAGCCGCTCTCTGCCGCATCGAGCGCTGCGGCCGCGACGGTCGCGACGTCGCCGTCGTGCTTGATCAGCTCGACGACCTGCTCCCATTTCCGCGTGCGCGGAAGCTCTCCGAGGCGGATGTGGCCCATCTATGCTGGTTCTCTCCGCGCTTGCGGCCACTCCCCGAGGAGTGCCCACTCTCGGCCTCGAGGTTCGAGATCGACGGCCACGAGGTTCCCAGGACGGGCGACTTTGTTCAGGCCGATGCAGCGGACGCCGGCGACCTCTGCATCCAGCCGCGTGTGGTGGTGCCCGAAGAAGCAGAGACGAGGCCGGATGCGCTCGAGGAGCTGGTCGAGCCCCGCTGCTTCGCTCACCCAGCCCGCGCCCCTTCGATGCCGCTCGAACCTCACACCGGCTGGCGCGTCGTGGACGAGAAGGATGTCGACATCGGCGTGCTTGCAGAGCGCATCGATCTCGTCGCGGGTGTAGTGGCGCTTGGCATAGCCCTGGAGATGCTTCGACTGGCGCTCGAGGTCAGAGGGTCCGAAGCAGCCGCCGACACCGCCGACGCGCACGACGTCACGGCCTTCGCCGAGATCCATCGTTCGGCCGTTCCGCAGGTAGAAGAGCCCAGGCAGGACTTCGGGGTCGTGCTGGGCGTCGAGCCAGACGAAGTCCTCGTGGTTGCCCTTGATGAAGACCGTCTTTCGAGGTGCCTCACGTCGCTCGGCGAGCCACGCGGGGAAGTCGCCGGCGCCGTCGTGCTTCTTGGTCGCCTTGTCGATGCGGTTCGGATCCGGCCATACGCCGAAGTCGCCGACATGGAGGACGCAGTCGAAGCGCAAACCGAGCGCGCCTTCGAACGCAAGAACGTCGTCGTAGAGACGGTTCATGGCGCCGTGAATGTCTCCAGCCGCGCAGATGATCATGGCGTCCAGGCCTCGAGAAGGCGCAGTGCGAGCGCCTCGCAGGAGATGGCGATGGCGAGCTCGTCCTCGAGTCCGACGCTGGCGCGAACGGCCATCTGCGGTCCGACGCTCGCGCGAGCGCCGAAGAGATCTTCGAGGAGAGTGCGCGCCTGCTGCGTGACCTCCCCGGAAATGGGATTTGCTGCCAGCTTCGTCAGCGTGCTGGCGAGGTGCCCGGTGTCGGCAAATCGAAGCAGACGCAGGACGTCGAGGCCGTCCTTGTCTTGAATACGTTCGGGGGCATCCTTGCGCTCGGCAATCTTGTGCAGCTTGGCGACTATCAGCGCCGCAACGCCTGCGACAGACACGTCGAAGGCCCGGACGTCGGCTGGGTCGAGGGCGAAAAGGCGATGGGGCGAGTGATCGATCACTGCCGCTTCAAGGCCCGTCGCCTTTCGCGCGACCTCGGTCCCATGAATCCCGAGACGCGCGCCTCGCCGGCCCGGACCGCCAAGCGACGCCGGCACGAGAAGGTCGATCTGGACCTCGGCCATGGTCCAGGTGCCCGGGCGCACGGTGAGCTCGAACCCGGCGGCTTCCAGTGTGGCGGCGAGCGCTGGCTCGTCGTCGAGCACGCGAGGGTCGATGGCGAGATCGCCGTCGGTGGTGTACGGGGCGACAGCCAGGTCCCCGTCGCCCACGTGCAGATAAATGGCTTGCGCCCCGACCAACACGATCGCCTTCCGATGCTTGCCGAGAGCCTCGAACGCATCGAGCAGCACACGCCGCGCGGCGACGTATTCAGGCTCCGGGCTTCTGGCGCCAGACATGCTCGCTTCCTTTCATCTTCTCGATGAGCGCATCCGCCTCTTGCGGTCCGCGCCCGGGGCTAGTCATCAGGTCCGCAGCCACCTGGCTGGGTGCCACCACGACGACGGAGGTAGCCTGCGGCGCCGAACTGAACGGCCGTGACTGCGTTCTCTCGAACACGACCTTGTCGTACGGCTCGAGTAGCCAGACGTTGGCGCCGGCCTCGGTGGGAACAAGCTCGAGGGCCTGTGCTGCGCGCTCCGGATCATCTACGTAGATCATCGCGAGCCGCGCGGCAGCCACGCCCGGCCCGGCGAGCGAACCTGTGACCGCGTAGCGAGCGAGCTTCCCCATCTTGGGAGCCAGCGCGGCGAGCCCCCGCGGCTCCAGGTAGGAGCGCATGATGTTGGAGCCCGTAACACTGTAGTCGCCCGCCCAGCGCTTGATGAGCGCCGGCCAGTCGACGGCTGTGATCACCTTCTTGTCGTCGCGGGTGATGAGCGCCTCCTCTTCGAGAAAACTCACGACGCGAGAGACAGTACTGAGCGGGGTCGATGAGGTCTCCGCGAGCGTTCGCACGCCATAGGGCGGCACGAAGTCGCAGAGAGCTCGCACCACGCGCGCGGCCGCTGCGCCCTTGAGACTCCGCAGCGGGCGCGGCTGCCTGTCCGGATCCCGATCGGCGCCCCGGCCTTCGAGAAACACCGCCGGATCGCTGACGACGACGCGGAGATTGCCGGTGGCGTCCACATAGCTTGCATTCGCATCGGCGAGCATCTCCCGGGCCCTGGGGCTCAGGAACGGGGCGACGAGCAACAGCTGGCCTGCGGCGCCTTCGGCTTGGCGTACCAGATGCGGAACGTCCTTCGGGCTGACCCGTTTGCGCGAGACCACCGCGAGCTTCGCGCGCCGTCCATCCGACGCCCGGAGGGTCAGTAGATCACCACCGTTGGTTCCCGGACGGATCTCCACCGACCAGCCCGGCGGAAGGCGCTCGCGGAGCGCATCGGCCGCCGATCGGCTGCTTGTCGTTCCACCTGCACTTCCGTTCCGCATAATGTGGAACATGCCAGTTTTGGGAACGATCCGCAAGATCGCAGCGTTCCGCGCATCGCGGAACATGAAAAGTTGCGGAACGATGGGCCGCTGCACCGCTGCCCCCCATGGACAAGAGCATCCGCTCGTAAAGTCTTCTTTCCGAGTGGCTCTGGCTGGGAAACGGAGCTTTCCGACGCGTTCCGTTTGCAGATCCAGACGATGATCGTCGTGTTCTGCAAACGCGGCGTAGCTGGCCTCGTGCACCAGACTGTCCCCAGCCGGGCCCGATCGAGACGTTTCCTTGCAGGAGCTGATCGCAAGGGAGCCGACGAATGCGTGTCACACCAGCCGATGCCCAGGACCAGAGCGCGCCCACCGCGGCGGCCGCGCTGTCGCCCGAGCGCCGCCTCGACGCGATCGCCGACATCCTGGTGCGCGGCCTCGCTCGCCTCCTGCTTGCCGACGACGCCGCCTCGGCGCGCGACGATGCTCGTGATGCTCAAGTGTCTGTAAACACGTCGGAAAGCGCCTTGATTAACGGTTCCAGAGACGCCCTCATGGTCAAAGGAGGACGAATCCGATGACCAAGGCAGACAGCGCGCTGATCGACGAGGTCGACAAGCTGCGGACGCTCCCGGTTGCCGACCTGCGGGCGCGCTACCTGGAGCTGTTCGGCGAGGAGACCACGAGCCGCAACAAGGACTACATCTTCAAGCGCATCGCGTACCGGCTGCAGGAGCGTAAGTACGGCGGCCTCACGCCACGAGCCCGCGCACGCGCGGCGCTGCTCGCCGAGGACGCACCGATCCGACGGCGCCTCTCGCCGAACGCCGACGCGCCGGAGGTTGTGCCTGAGCCGCCGTCAAATCGCGATCCACGTCTCCCGCCCGCCGGCACCGAGCTCCGGCGCACGTTCGATGGCACCGAGCACGTCGTCACGGTGCTCGACGACTCCTTCATGTTCGGAGGGAAGCAGTACCGGAGCCTCTCTCTGGTCGCGAGAGAGATCACCGGCACGCGGTGGAACGGCTTCGGCTTCTTCGGCTTGCTCCGGAAGGAGTCCGCATGAGCGGCGGCAACGGAACGAACGGCAAGAACGGAAACGGCAAGGCGCCGGTGGGGCCGGTGCGCTGCGCGATCTACACGCGCAAGTCCACGACCGAGGGGCTCGACTCCGACTTCAACACGCTCGACGCCCAGCGCGAGTCAGCCGAACACTACATCCGAGCGCAAGCGCACCAGAACTGGACGATCCTTCCCGCGCGCTACGACGACGGCGGCTTCACTGGCGCGAACATCGAGCGGCCCGCGCTTGAGCGCTTGATGGATGACATCGAGCGCGGCGCGATCGACTTGGTCATCGTCTACAAGGTCGACCGCCTCTCGCGCTCGCTGCTCGATTTCGCGCGCCTGATGGAGCGGTTCGACAAGAAGGGGGTCGGGTTCGTCTCGGTCACGCAGAACTTCGACACGTCCTCGTCGATGGGCCGACTCGTGCTCAACATTCTGCTCTCGTTCGCCCAGTTCGAACGCGACCTGATCAGCGAGCGGACGCGCGACAAGATCCAGGCGGCGCGAAGGCGCGGCAAGTGGACCGGTGGCCAGGTGAGCCTCGGCTACCGCATCGAACCGGAGCAGCGCGGGCTGCTCATCATTCCTGAAGAGGCGGAGGTCGTCCGCACAATCTTCGACCTCTACCTGCAGACGCACTCGATCGGCTTCATCACCGAGCGCCTGAACGAGCTGGGCCTCTCGACGAAACGGCACGTCTCGAAGAAGGGCAAGGCTCGCGGCGGCCAGAAGTGGAACAAGAGCGCTGTCTACCAGATCCTGCGCAACCCGCTCTACATCGGGAAGATCCGCGGCACCGAAGACCAGCTCCACGCTGGCCAGCACGACGCCCTCGTCTCGCTCGAGGCGTTCGAGAAGGTGGCCGAGAGCATGAGCCTCCGCACCACGGGCCGTCTGCGTACGAACCGCAAGACCGAGTACCTCCTCACGGGGCTGCTCCGCTGCGGACCTTGCGACGCTGCGCTGACGTCAGCGCGCGGGACGAGCCGCAACGGAAAGAGATACCGCTACTACCGCTGCGTCCAGCAGCAGAAGAACGGCGGCCACTGCCCCTCGGGGCTGCTCCCGGCGGTGGACATCGAAGACGCGGTGGTCGCTCAGGTGAAGGAGGTCGCGACGCGCGGCGAGGTCCGCCAAAGGATCCTCGACCGGTTCTTCAGCGACACCAGCGCGCTGACGGCGGCGCAGACGACGCGCGCGAACCTGCTCGGACGGATCGAGGATCTCAACGCGGAGTCGAAGCGACTGCTCGGCGCGTTCAGCGACGTCGGTGGTAGCGGCGGCAAGACGCTCGCCAAGAGGCTCGGGGAGATCGAGACGGAGATCGATCACCTGCGCATCCAGCTCGGCGAGGTCGAGGATCGGCTGCGGGCACTCACCGGCGCGCAGCGCCAGGTCGAGCACGTCGCCAGGTTGCTCGATGGCTTCGGCACGCTCTGGGGCGCGCTCGTGCCCCAGGAGCAGCGCGAGCTCCTACACCTCCTGATCGACCGCATCGTCGTCGACCTCGACGCTGGCGGCTTCCGGATCGCCTTCCACGAGGTGCGCGTGGCGCCGACGCCGATCGCGACCGAGCGCGCCGAGGAGGCCGCATCGTGATGGACAACGACGTCGTCGCGTTCGGCACCAAGTCCCGCAAGCGGGCCGCCGCCGCGCGCGCCGTGCGCCGGTACCCCGCGCGCATCGCGCGCCAGCTCGCGCTCGCACACGCGCTCCAGCGCCGCGTCCACACCGGCGAGTTCGCCGACTACGCCGACATGGCGCGCGCCCTCGGATTCACCCGCGCGCGCGTCACGCAGATCATGGACCTGCTCCTCCTCGCCGCCGACATTCAGGAGGAGATCCTCTTCCTCGAGGTCGCTCCCGGCGTGCAGACGATCAGCGAGCGCGCGCTGCGCGATGGGGTTCTCCGGACCCTCGATTGGGTCGATCAGAAGCGTCGCTGGCGCGACATCCTCGCTCGCGCAGCCCTCTAGCAGCGTCCCGCTGGACCGCGATCCGCCGCTAACCAGGACGAAAAACCGTTGTCGCGCAAGCACTTGCGTGCGACACGTTATTTAGCCGGCAAGTTTGCCGGCGACAACATGAGGTATGTCTTGACGAGCTCACGTGGATCTGAGAGCTTAGAAGCCGGCAAGTTTGCCGGCGGATTTTCAATGTCCCTTGCGGAAGCAAAACACCTGCAGTTCTTCCCGGTCGCTGGCCCTGCGCCCAGTGCGGCGAAGGCCGGCTTTCGCTTCGGCGACAAGGGCACGCACTCGAGCCGGACGCTCATGCTCGCCGAGCTCGATGCCGTCCTCGCGGCAGCGACGGGCCCGGTCAATCGCGCTGCTTACGCCACCGCGATCATCGAGGGGAACTGCCTGCAGAAGTCGACCGCGTCGACACGACGGATCTCCAACCAGCGGCTCGGAGAACTCTACGCGCTCGATCCCGTCGTCGCGGTCTTCCGCGTCCTCCGGAAGCTCTGGAAGGTCGATGCTGCCGCGCGCCCGCTTCTCGCCATGCTGGCAGCCCTGGCGCGCGACCCGTTGTTCATGGTGTCGGCGAGACCGGTGCTCTCGCTCCCGGTCGGAGCGGAACTGCAGCGGACCCCTGTTCGCGAGGCTCTGCACAAGCTGGTGGGCGAGCGCATGAACGACGACACGCTGGACAAGGTCGTCCGCAACGTCTCGAGCTCATGGACTCAGGCCGGCCACCTGAAGGGGCGCACGTTCAAGTTCCGACAGCGTGTACAGGCTCAACCGGCGGCCGTCGCCTTCGGACTGTGGCTGGGCCAGGCCGCGGGCTTCCGCGGTGAGGAGCTGCTGACGTGCGGCTGGGTCGCCGCCCTCGACTGCACTGCCTCGTCGGCAAAAGGGCTCGCGCTCGAGGCGAAGCGAGTCGGCCTCATCGACTTCCGCAGCGGCGGTGACGTGATCGAGTTCGGGCTCGAACGCCTCGATCCAGGAATCGGGAGAACCTAACGCATGGCGCGCATCGAAGACCTCGCGGAGCTCTACGGCCAACACATCGGCATCCCCTGGCAGCGTACTGTCGCAGGCGCGCAGCGCGTGATCATGGTGGCGTACGACAAAGAGCTCGAACGAGTTCTTCGGGCGCGCAAGGGCGAGTTCGACACGCGCACCCGCGCCGCCGGGCACGACTGGCACGAGGTCGATCTGACGACCTGTTTCGCGACCTGGCTCGCGGCCGACGAGTATCGCGAGGCGTACTTCGAGTCGCCCGGAGACCTGCAGATGAAGCTCGACGCGGAGTTCCCGGATTTCGTCGCCGATCGCATTCGGGCCGTGCTTTCGCGCAGCGACGTAGGTGACAACTCGGTCGTCGCCGTTTTCGGCGTCGCATCGCTGTTCGGCTTCGCGCGGGTCTCGCAGCTGCTGAAGCTGATCGAGGGCGACGTGCACGGTCGCCTGGTCGTGTTCTTCCCGGGCCAGTACGAGCAAAACAACTACCGCCTGCTCGATGCCCGCGATGGCTGGAACTACATGGCGGTGCCCATCTCGATCCACGGCGCCGGGAGTGCAACATGAAGATCAAGGACGTCCTTCGGCGAGACCCATCGACTCACCCGCTCGTGAACCAGGGCCAGGCCCGCATCTCCGACAAGTCAAACGACAAGGTCCTCGAAGAGCTACGTGGGGAGCTGTCGACGTTCGTCTGCGAGGGGCAGTACGCCGACGGTATCCAACGCATTCTGTCTTCGTACCTGTCGAGCATCACGCAAACGAGCCAGAAGGCGGCGTGGGTCAGCGGCTTCTTTGGAAGCGGCAAGTCCCACCTGCTGAAGATGCTCTGCCACCTGTGGGCAGATACGAAGTTTCCCGACGGAGCGACGGCGCGCAGCCTCGTGCCATCGCTGCCTGACGACGTGCGGAGCCTGCTCCGTGAACTCGACACGGTCGGCAAGCGAGCCGGCGGCCTGCTGGCTGCTGCTGGCGCTCTCCCGAGCGGAACCACAGACCACGTCCGGCTCACCATCCTTGCCGTTCTTCTGCGTGGAGTCGGGCTGCCAGACCAGTACCCGCAGGCACAGTTCTGTCTGTGGCTTCACGACCAGGGGTGGTTCGGCAAGGTCAAGGCCTACGTCGAGTCTGCAGGGAAGCAGTGGGGTCCCGAGCTGAACAACCTGTACGTCAGCGGCCCGATCGCGCGCGCGCTCATCGCCTGCGACTCGAACTTCGCGGCGTCGGAAGCGGACGCGCGGAACACGCTGAAGGCCCAGTTCCCGCCACGGACCACGGATGTCACGACCGAGGAGTTTCTCACGGCGATCAAGCGCGCCATGAAGCTCGTCGGACGCGATGGCCGTTTCCCCTGCACGATCCTCGTCCTCGACGAGGTGCAGCAATATATCGGCGACTCGAACGACCGATCGACGCTCGTCACCGAGGTCACCGAGGCGCTCTCCAAGCAGCTCGACAGCCATGTGATCGTAGTGGCATCCGGGCAGAGCGCACTGACCGCGACGCCGAAGCTGCAGAAGCTGACGGACCGCTACACGATCCGCGTCCAGCTCTCCGACCAGGACGTGGAAGCCGTCATCCGCAAGGTGCTCCTGCAGAAGAAGCCAGCGTCGATCGGCCCCGTTCGAGACTTCCTCGACAAGCACGGCGGCGAGGTCTCGCGGCAGCTGCAAGGAACTCGCATCGGCGAGACCGCGCAGGACCGCGACGTGGTCGTCGACGACTACCCGTTGCTTCCGGCTCGGCGTCGGTTCTGGGAGCACTGTTTTCGCGCCGTCGATGCAGCCGGCACGCAGAGCCAGCTTCGCTCCCAGCTGCACATCATTCACGACGCAGTGAAAGACATCTCGAGTCGCGACCTCGGCGTGGTCGTCCCCGGCGACGTCTTGTTCGAAGCGCTCGCGACCTTGATGGTGAACACCGGCGTGCTCCTTCGGGAGCTCAACGACCGGATCATCAGCCTCTCGAAGGACGGCTCCGACGAAGGGAAGCTGGCGCGTCGCATCTGCGGGCTGGTCTTTCTCATCAGCAAGCTGTCGCGAGACGCCGGCGCAGACATCGGCGTCCGCGCCTCGAAGGACCACATCGCGGATCTCCTGGTCGATGATCTCCTCGCGGACAACGGCAAGCTGCGCAGCTCCGTGGAGACGGTCCTCGAAAAGCTCGCCGCCAACGGCGCGCTGATGAAGGTGGGCGACGAGTACCGCCTCCAGACCAAGGAAGGTTCGGAGTGGGACCGCGAGTTCCGCAACCGCCAGACGCGCCTGACGAACGACGACGCGGACCTGCAGATTCGCCGCGACCAGCTTGTCTACGCAGAAGCGGACCGCGTCATCCGCTCGGTGAAGATCGTCCAGGGTGCGGCGAAAGAGGCCCGCCAGATCGTGGTGTCGCGCGACCAGACTCCTCCTCCGGCGTCGGGTGAGAGCGTGCCGATGTGGGTTCGTGATCAGTGGTCGGCGAGCAGCAAGGAGCTGGTCGATGCTGCGCGGGCAGCGGGGACTGACTCTCCGACAGTTTTCGTGTTCATAGAAAAGCCCACCAACGCCGATGAGCTTCGGGCACTGATCGTGGAGGCCGAAGCCGCGCAGCAGACCGTCGATGCCAAGGGCGTCCCGACGACGGCCGAAGGAGGCGAGGCTCGTCGAAGCATGGAAGGCCGACGCGACATCGCCGTGAAGCAGCGAGACGAGCTCATCAAACAAGTCGTCGCCAACGCCAAGGTGTTCCAGGGTGGCGGCGCGGAGCTTCTCCAGCTGACGCTCGAGGAGCGCGTGCGCGATGCCGCGAACTCTGCGCTCGTGCGACTCTTCCCACGCTTCAAGGAGGCCGACTCCGCTGCGTGGGAACCGGTGATCAAGCGCGCGAAGGACGGCGCGGACCAGCCGTTCCAGCCCGTAGGTCACGGCGGTGCCACGGAGCAGCACCCGGTGTGTCAGCAGGTCCTCGCGACCATCGGGGCAGGGAAGATCGGCGGCGACGTTCGCAAGGCACTGCGCGCGAGCCCGTACGGCTGGCCGCAGGATGCCATCGATGCGGCGCTCATCGCGTTGCACCGGTCACAGCACGTCTCGGCGACGCTGAACGGGGCCGTCTTGGCTCTGGGGCACGTCGACCAGAACAAGATCTCGAAGGCCGAGTTCCGCGTCGAGCGGATCACGTTGAGCGTCACCGACCGGTTGGCGATCCGGAAGCTCCTCCAGTCGTTGGGCGTGAGCTGCAAGGCTGGGGAGGAGCTAGCCAAGGGGCCCGAGTTCCTCGACAAGCTGCTGACCCTGGCGCGCGCCACTGGCGGCGATGCGCCCCTGCCGCCCGCGCCATCCACGACCGACATCGAGGACATCCGGGCTCGCGTCGGCAACGAGCAGCTCGCCGGCATCCGCGACAAAGCCGCTGACCTCGAGAAGCGCATTGGAGAGTGGACGAAGACGAAGGCGCTCGTCGACGTGCGCAGGCCGGTCTGGGACACCGTCGAGCGCCTCGCACGTCACGCCGCAGGGCTCGGGGCCGCGGAAGAGCACCTCAAGCAAGTCGAAGCGGTGCGGAGCCACAGGCTGCTCCTCGAGGCGACGGATCCTGTCTCGCCTCTGCGCAGCGGCATCGCAGATGCTCTCCGGAAGGCGCTGCTCGACGCGCACGCGGCCCACGAGAAGGCGCACGCCGCGGGCACTTCTGTCCTCGGCGGGAGCACGCTGTGGCAGCGACTCAGCGACGAGGATCGAGCGAAGATCATGACCAATGTTGGGCTCACGCCGCCGGCCGCCGTGGATGCGTCTTCGGATGTCGCTCTTCTCGCTGCGCTCGATTCCAAGTCGCTTTCTACGCGCCAGTCCGATGCCGATACCGTTCCCGGTCGTGTCCAGCGTGCGCTCGAGCAGGCGGCACGCCTCCTCGAACCCAAGGTCCGGCCGCTCTCGATCGAGCGGGCAACGCTGTCGACCGATGACGACGTTCAGCAGTGGATCGATCGACAGCAGAAGACCCTTCTCGCCGCGATCAAAGACGGCCCTGTGCTCGTGAACTGAGGGGGAATCGGTGACGTCACTCGATCGCAATCTTCGCAAGCAGCTCGAGAACAGGGTGAAGGACGCGCGTCGCGTGGCCGAGGCTGGCGCGCGCCAGTCGATCGAGCAGCTCGCCGTTCACCATCACGAGCCGTGGGCCACCCTCAGTCCGGACCAGAGGAAGCTGCGGAATCGGCTGCGCGCGCACGGGCGGCAGCTCGGCGACCGGCTCGACGAGCGCAAAGGTACGCAGCCGATCGATCGGCTCGTAGGCGAGTGCGCCTACGAGCACTGGCACCGCTTGCTGTTCGCGCGCTTCCTCGCGGAGAACGATCTCCTCGTTGAGCCGCAGTCTGGGGTCGCGCTCTCCCTCGATGAGTGCCGCGAGCTCGCGCGGGAGCGAGGGGTGGACTGGCTCGTGCTCGCGAGCGACTTCGCGCAGCGGATGCTTCCGCAGATCTTCCGTTCCGGCGATCCGGTACTCGAGGTGACGCTGCCGCCCGAAAAGCGTCAGGAACTCGAAGCGCTGCTGGAGGCGCTGCCGCGCGATGTGTTCGTCGCCGATGACAGCCTCGGATGGGTCTACCAGTTCTGGCAGGCCGAGCAGAAAGACGCGGTAAACAAATCGGAGAAAAAGATCGGTGCCGACGAGCTGCCAGCGGTCACGCAGCTCTTCACCGAGGACTACATGGTCCTCTTCCTGCTCCACAACACGCTCGGCGCGTGGTGGGCAGGCAAGGTCCTCGGGGCGCGGTCAGAGCTCGCGCAATCGGCGGACAGCGAGGACGAGCTTCGCCGGGCGTGCGCGCTGCCGGGCGTGGACTGGACGTACCTGCGTTTCGTGCAGGTGGACGCTGCGTGGCGGCCGGCTGCAGGGACGTTCGACGGCTGGCCTAAAGCGGCGAAGGACCTCAGGGTGCTCGACCCGTGCATGGGCAGCGGGCACTTCCTGGCCTTTGCACTACCGATCGTCGCGGCGATGCGCATGGCCGAGGAGGGGTTCTCTAAGGAAGCGGCGGTCGATGGCGTGCTGCGCGAGAATCTCTTTGGCCTCGAGATCGATCCGCGCTGCACGCAGATCGCGGCGTTCAACCTGGCGCTCGCAGCGTGGCGGATGGCCGGATACCGGGTGCTCCCGCGCCTGCACCTCGCCTGCTCGGGCTTGAGTGTCGGCGCGAAGGAAAGCGAGTGGCTGGCGCTCGCCAACGGAGATGTGCGGCTCCAGGCCGGCATGAAGCGGCTCTACGACCTCTTTCAGCAAGGGCCGACGCTCGGCAGCCTCATCGATCCGCGCGCGCTGGGCGGAGACCTCCTCGAAGCCGGGTTTCGAGATCTCGCGCCGCTGTTGGAACAAGCGGTCACGCGCGAACGTGCCGACGAGACGGCACTCGAGATCGCCGTCACCGCGAGCGGCCTGGCCCACGCCGCCGAGATCGTCGCGGGCAGCTTCAGCTTGGTCGTGACAAACGTGCCCTATCTCGGCCGCGGCAAGCAGGACGAGGTGCTCAAGGACTACTGCGAGCGCGTCCATCCCGAGGCCAAGGCCGACCTCGGCACGTGTTTCGTCGAGCGCTGCCTCGGCTTCTGTGCACCAGGCGGAAGCGCGGCCATCGTCACAGCGCAAAACTGGCTCTACCTCGGGCCCTACAGACAGATTCGTGAGCGTCTTCTTCGGATGGTTGAGTGGGATTTCGTCGCGTGGCTTGGACCCAAAGGTTTTCAAACTCCGATGTGGGACTTCAACGTTGTTCTCATTGGACTAACCCGAAGGACCGCGGCTAGCTCACAGGCGCTCGCAGGATGGGATGTTTCCGAGGCTCCTTCGCCTTTAGAGAAAGCCCGACACCTTCAGTCCCGACTGGTTTGCCAACTGTCTCAAAAGGAGCAGTTGGAGAATCCAGACGGTCGCGTGTTGTTCGAGCGTACGAGCAAGATTCATGCGCTTGAACACTATGCTGAGTCATTTAAGGGCATTGCCACCGGGGACCTCGCCAGGTTCATTTTCAACGTGTGGGAATTGCCTGCGGTTGCAAACGGCTGGCGGTGCCTTCAAGGAAGCGTCAACCGAACGACGCCTTACGGGGGGAGGGACCAGATCGTTCTCTGGGAGGATGGCAGAGGCAGGTTGTTCAACTATGTCGCGGAACGCCTTGGACCAACGGGAACCGGCGCATGGCTCCGAGGCGAACCCGCATGGGGGCGGCTTGGCGTTGCTGTTGCTCAAATCAGCAGCCTCACTTCGACTCTGTTCTTAGGTGACCTTTTTGACGAGAGCACCGCCGCGATCATTCCAAAGGATTCTGCCAACCTTAATGCAGTGTGGGCATATTGCTCGTCGCACCTATTTCCCGAGGAGGTGCGAAAGCTAGATGATTCAATGAAGGTGCCGACGCTGACTCTTCTCAAGATCCCCTTCGATCTTGAGCACTGGCGGCGTGTGGCGGGTGACAAGTGTCCGCAGGGTCTCCCCAGGCCCCAAAGCGACGACCCAACGCAGTGGCTCTTCAGCGGCCATCCGCGCGACTGTGCGGCCGCGCTCCATGTTGCAACGGCTCGGCTGCTTGGCTACCGCTGGCCGCGCCAAACGGGCAGTAGCTTCCCTGATTGTCCTGAACTCGGCCTCGACGGATTGGAATCCTCCGCTGACGAAGATGGCATCGTTTGCCTTTCGGCCCTCAAGGGTGAGCCGGCCGCAGTTGAGCGACTGCGCGCGCTGTTGGCCGCCGCGTACGGTCTGCAGTGGTCGTCGGACAAGATGAATGAGCTTCTTTCGAGTGTTGGATTCTCAGGCAGATCCATCGACGACTGGCTGCGCCATGGATTCTTTGAACAGCATTGCGATCTATTCCAGCAGAGGCCGTTCATTTGGCACGTCTGGGATGGACTCGAGAACGGCTTCAGCGCGCTGGTGAACTACCACAGGCTCGCCGCGCCGAATGGCGAAGGCCGCCGTAGCCTCGAGAAGCTCATCTACACGTACCTGGGCGACTGGATCGATCGACAGCGCGCCGATCAGAAGGACGACGTCGAAGGCGCCGACGCGCGCGTCGCCGCCGCCGAGCACATCAAGCGCGAGCTGGAAAAGATCCTCGAGGGAGAACCGCCCTACGATATCTTCGTCCGTTGGAAGCCGCTCTATCAGCAGCCGTTGGGCTGGGAACCGGACCTGGACGACGGAGTTCGGATCAATATCCGCCCGTTCATGACCGCAAAGCTCTTGAATACGCGCGGGAAGAACGCCTCCATTCTGCGTGTGGCTCCGAAGATCAAATGGGACAAGGACCGCGGTAAGGAGCCCGTGCGACCCAAAACTGAGTACCCCTGGTTCTGGACCTGGGACGTTCAAACAAAGGACTTCCTCGGTGCCTCCGCATTCGACGGCAGTCGCTGGAACGACCTCCACTACTCGCGCGCCGTGAAGCTTGCCGCGCGCGAACGAGTGAAGGGAGGCAAGCCGTGACCGCCGGCAGCAAGCGCCGCAGCACCCCTCCTCGCGCCAAGGGGCTGCTCGAGGCCCTGGAGACCTCCTTCAACGAAGCACTGCGTACGCCTGAGGGCACCGCGGAACCGGTGGTCCTGTTGTGGACCGACGCCGACAGCGAATGGAAGTCGTTGCTCGCGCGACTTCGCGCGGTGCTACCGCAGGTCTTCACGCTCGGGCCGTACAGCCCGCCCGAGCGCACGGGGCCTGCGATCTGGCTCCGCTGCATCGTCGACCGCACGCTGGCCGACGCCAACCCGCCCGAGGGAGTCGTTCCTATCCTCTACCTTCCCGGCGTGGCGCGGCAGCAGCTGCGCGCCGGCACAGAGTGTCCGATCGAGCTCCAGCCGCTCGTCGAGCTGCTGTATCGCGGACGTCCCTGGCACCAGCGAAACGGACGGGACTGGACCGTCGACGCCTTCCTCATCTCGGAGGATGGCCTCGGTCTCGACGTCGCGCAGGACACCAAGACACGTGAGGCCGTGCTTCGCGCCTTGCCCCTTCTGGCCGAGGCCCCGCTGGAGAGCCTCTGGGGGCACCGGCTCGACGCCGACGACTTCGATCGTCTCGCCGTGAGCGACCCGACGCGCGACCTCCTTCGTTGGATGGGCACCGGGGATGCGTTCCGCACCTCGGAGGACGAGAATCGCTGGCGCTCGTTCTGCAGCGTGTGCCGATCCGAGTTCCATTTCGACCCGGACAAGAAGTCAGCCGGAGACGCTGCCAGCGCGCTCGTCGAAGGCACCGGGAAGTGGGCCAGCATCTGGCAGCGCTTTCGCGAGGCGCCGAAGCTGTACCCCGGCGTTTCGCAGCTGCTGCGAGAGGTCCCTGGCCAGCTCAAGCTCGGCTTCGACCCCGAGCGCACGCCTCGCGTGAACGACGAGGCCGAGCAACGGCTCCGGAAGGACCTGGAGGGAATCGCCCAACTCGCGCACGCCAAGGCCATCGAGAAGGTCGTAGCCCTGGAGGCGGAACACGGCCGACGCCGCGAGTGGGTTTGGGCGCAGCTCGGCGAAAGTCCTCTCGCTCATGCGCTCTCGCCGCTCTCGCGGCTGGCTTCGCTCTCCAAGTCGACGCTCGGCGGGGCAAACCTCGACGCGATCATCGCTGCGTACACGTCGGAGGGGTGGAAGTGTGATCGCGCGGCGCTCGAATCGTTGAGCTCTGTGCGCGCGCCGGCGGACGTGACCCTCGTCCAGACCGTCGTCAAGGCGCTGTACGAGCCATGGCTCGATGCCTCCGCTCGCCACTTTCAGGGGCTCATCGCGTCCAACGAGAGCGCCGCGCGCGCCATGGTCGTCGGCACCGCCGTGGAGAAGGATGTCTGTGTCCTGTTCGCCGATGGCCTGCGCTTCGACATCGCCGGGATGCTGAAGGAGCGGCTTGAGGCGAAGGGCTTCCGCACCCGCCTGAGTCACCGGCTCTCGCCGCTGCCCACCGTCACGGCGACAGCCAAGCCCTTCGCGACCGTCGTTCACGACCTCCTTCAAGGAGGAGCCGACGTCGTCGACTTCAACCCACAGCTGAAGAGCGGGGGTCAGTCCGTTACGGCGCAGAAACTTCGCGACGAGATGGCGAAGCGCGGAATGGACATCCTTGGCGACGAGACACGTCCGCCGAAGACGGGGACCACCGGCGCGTGGGTCGAGACCGGCCGCCTCGACGAGCTGGGCCACAAGATTCAAGCGCAGCTTGCCGCTCATCTCGATACCGAGATCGAAACGCTGGTCGACCAGGTCACCGGGCTCCTCGAGTGCGGCTGGCTTCGGGTCCGCGTGGTGACCGACCACGGATGGTTGCTGCTGCCCGGTGGCCTGCCGCGGGTCGATCTTCCCGTGTACCTCGCGGCGACGAAGTGGGCGCGCTGCGCCACGGTGAAGGGCGACTCGAAGCCCAGCATGCCGATCCACAGCTGGCATTGGAACGTCCATGTCCGCATCGCGTCGCCGCCAGGCATCGCGTGCTTCACGGCCAAAAACGAGTACGCGCACGGAGGCGTCAGTCCACAGGAGTGCATCGTCCCTGAGCTCGTTGTGGAGCGGGGCGGCGCGTCCACGGCGGCCACGATCGCGAGCGTCACGTGGCGTGGCATGCGCTGCCGCGTGAGCGTCACGACGAACGATCCATCGGTGCGCGTCGACCTGCGCCTCAATTGGAAGCAGGCAACGACGAGCATCGCAGCATCCCCCAAGGAGGTCGGCCCCGCGGGAGAAGCGAGCATGGCCGTTGCCGACGACTCGAACGAGGGAGCCGCCGCGACCGTCGTCGTCATCGACGCCGCGGGTAACGTCCTCGATCGAAAGCCTACGACCGTCGGAGAAACCACATGAGCATGACACTCGATAACCTCGACCAGATGGCAGCATCCGTCTTCGACGGATACCTGGTTCGCAAGGACTTGGTTCGGAAGTACGCGCGCCAGTACCCGGTCCCAACGTACGTCGTTGAGTTCTTGCTCGGCCGCTACTGCGCCAGCGTCGACGAGAAGGAGATCGCCGAAGGACTCCAGATCGTCGAGAAGCAGCTACGTGACCGCGCGATTCGAACGGGCGAGGAGGAGCTCTTTAAGGCGCGCGCCAAGGAGAGCGGCTCCATCAAGCTGATCGACATCGTCAAGGCGCGCCTCGACGCGAAGAACGACTGCTTTCTCGCCGAGCTTCCAAGCCTCGCTCTTCGCGACGTTCGCATCGACGACCAGCTGGTCCGGGACAACGAACGCATGCTGACCGATGGCTTCTACGCTGAGGTCACCGTTTCGTACGACGGCATCACGGCACAGGAGCAAGGTGGCCGACCGTTCGCGATCGAGTCGCTCCGTCCCATCCAGATGTCGAAGTCGGATGTGCTCGAGGTGCTGGCGCGAGCACGAAAGACGTTCACCACGCAGGAGTGGATCAGCTTCCTCATTCGGTCCATCGGCCTTGAGCCGGCAGCTTTGTCCGAGCGTGCCCGCCGCGTCGCGCTCCTACGAATGATCCCCTTCGTCGAACGCAACTTCAACCTCGTGGAGCTCGGGCCGCGTGGCACCGGCAAGAGCCATCTCTTTCAACAGATCTCGCCCTATTCCCACCTGATCTCCGGCGGCAAGGCGACCGTAGCCAAGATGTTCGTGAACAACGCGAGCGGGCAGCGCGGCCTTGTCTGCCAGTACGATGTCGTCTGCTTCGACGAGGTGTCGGGCATCTCCTTCGACCAGAAGGACGGCGTCAACATCATGAAGGGCTACATGGCCTCGGGGCAGTTCAGCCGCGGCAAGGAGAACATTCGCGCGGACGGGGGCATCGTCATGGTCGGCAACTTCGACGTCGACGTTGACCAGCAGCAGAGGATCGCGCACCTCCTCAGCCCCCTCCCACCTGAGATGCGGAACGATACGGCCTTCATGGATCGCATCCATGCGTTCGTGCCGGGTTGGGACTTCCCGAAGCTGAACCCGAACGACCACTTTACGGACCACTTCGGGCTCGTGAGCGACTTCCTCAGCGAGTGCTGGAGCAAGCTGCGGTCGGGTAACCGCGTCTCGGTGATGCAGGGGAGGGTTCACCTCGGAGGAGCCCTGTCCGGCCGCGACATCGAGGCAGTGAACAAGACGGTGAGCGGCCTGACCAAGCTTCTCTTCCCCGATCCCGAAGCGCCGGTGTCCGACGAGGACCTCGAGTGGATCGTGCGGGCCGCGCTCGAGTCGCGAAGGCGCGTGAAGGAGCAGCAGAAGCGTTGCTTCAAGAGCGAGTTTCGCAACACGCACTTCAGCTACATCCTCGGGCCCGAGGGCGTGGAGCAGTTCGTCTCGACTCCCGAGCTGCACAGCGATGAAGCGATCGAAGGAGACCCGCTGCCACCGGGCCAGGTCTGGGCAGTAAGCCCGGGCGGCGTCGAAGGGGGACCGGGGCTCTATCGGATCGAGGTCACGAGTGGGCCGGGCGCCGGCGTAAAAGTGCTGAACCAGCCGACGCCCCCAGCGTTCCGCGAGAGCGTGAAGGTCGGCGAGCAGAACCTCTACACGCGCGCGACGGAGCTCGTCGGCAATCGCAATCCGCGCGAGCACGAGTTCTCGATCCAGATGCGCTCGATGGACGCTGACAGGAGCGGCACTGGAGTCGGACTGTCGGTGCTGGTTGCACTCTGCGGGTCTCTCCTCGGGCGCAACACACGAGGAGGCACGATCGTCGTCGGAGCGCTGAACCTTGGCGGCTCAATCGAGATGATCCCGAACGCGGTGGCGATCGCGGAGCTTGCCATCGACAAGCAGGCGCAGACGCTGCTGATGCCGGTCGCTGCGCGACGGCAGCTCCAGGACCTCCCCGACGAGCTCTGGACGAAGGTGAAGATCGAGTTTTACAAGGACGCGCCCGACGCCGTCTTCAAGGCGCTGGTCGAGTAGGCATTCGGAGCGATTGAGAGCGAATGCACCTTCTGGGAAACAAACCACTCTTCTTCGCGACGGACCTGACGAACTTCGTCGGGTGCCGCCATCTTACGGCGCTCGAGCGACTGGCGGCGCACAAGCTCGCAAAGCGTCCGTTCTTCGATGACCCGATGCTCGAGATCCTTCGGGAGCGCGGCCTGGAACACGAGCGGGCGTATGTCCAGAGCCTCGCGCAATCCGGGAAGCGCGTCGTCGAGATCGACAAGGGGAGTCCGACCGCATTCGACGAGACGCTCAGCGCGATGCGCGACGGCGCGGACGTTGTCGTCCAGGCCCGACTCGAGCACGGAGCGTGGGCGGGATGGGCAGATGTTCTGCTTCGCGTACACGGCGAGAGTCGCTTTGGCGGCTGGCGATACGAACCGGTCGAGACGAAGCTCGCGAAAGAGACCCGCGGCGCGACGCTGATCCAGCTGTGCCTCTACGCTGAGCTCCTGGCTGAGCTTCAAGGAGCTTCGCCGGAACTGCTGCGTGTCGTCGTTCCTGAAGCGAACTACGAACCCGAGTGCTACCGCTTCGAGGAATTCCGGGCGTACTTCCGGCTCGTACGGCGGCACTTTGAGGGAGAGCTCGAGAAGCCGCTGTCCGCCTCGGTCGAGGCAGCCGTGCCGTACCCAGAGCCGGTTTCCCACTGCGACATCTGCAACTGGTACTCGGTGTGCGAGAAGCGCTGGACGACTGACGATCACGTTTCGCTGGTGGCGGGGATTCAGAAGGCGCAGCGGAAGGAGCTCGCGACCTGGGACGTGACGACGCTAGCGGGGCTCGCTCAGTTGCCGATCCCTCTCCCACGCAAACCGAGTCGCGGGAGCGTCGCCGCGTTCGAGCGGGTTCGGGAGCAAGCCCGTCTCCAGCTCGAGGCGCGCACCACCGGGAAGCCCACGTATGAGCTTCTTCCCATCGAGGAGGACCACGGCCTTGCGGCGTTGCCAGCACCGTCACCGTTGGACCTCTTCCTCGATCTCGAAGGGGACCGGCAGGCCGAGAACGGTGGGCTCGAATACCTCTTCGGGTACGCGCTCCGGGACGCCGGAGGTGTCCTGACCTACGAGGCGCTCTGGGCGCTATCGCCGACCGAGGAGAAGCAGGCGTTCGAGCGTCTCATCGACCTGGTGGTCGAGCGTCGCCTCCAGGATCCGGGGATGCACGTCTACCACTACGCGCCATACGAGCCGACCGCGATGAAGCGGCTCATGGGACGGTACGCAACGCGCGCCGATGAGCTTGATCAGCTCTTGCGTGCCGAAGTCTTCGTCGACCTCTACGCCGTAGTCCGCAAAGGCCTTCGCGCGGGCGTCGACAGCTACTCCATCAAGAAGCTCGAACCGTTCTACGGCCTGGCGCGCGAGATCGATCTTCGCCAGGCATCGCGGCATCTTCGCGCCGTCGAGTACGCGATCGCGAGGAAGGACTCGGCCTCCCTGAGTATCGAGATCCGCGAGGCTGTTCGGTTGTACAACCGCGACGACTGCGTTTCGGCCCTCGAGCTGCGCGAATGGCTCGAGAAGCTCCGTCTGGAGGCGGAACAGAGTCGCGGGGAGCCCGTCCCGCGTCCAGCGCCGCCGGTCCCCAAGGTGAACGAGAAGCTCGGGGATCGACTCGCACGCATTCGTGCCGTCTCCGAGGCGCTGACCGTGCACCTCCCTGTCGAGCGGGACCGGACCGAGGAGGCGCAGTGGATCCTTGCGCAGCTCCTCGAGTGGCATCGACGCGAAGAGAAGGTCGATTGGTGGGAGTTCTTCCGACTCAATCAGATGGCCGAGGACGAGCTGCTTGACGAGCGTGCCGGCATCGCGGGACTCCAGTTCGAGAGACGCCTCGAGACGACGAAGCGCGGCGTCGTCGTCGATCGCTACCTCTTTCCACCGCAAGACACCGACTTCGATGAGCAGGACGATGCGTTCGAGCCAGGCTGCGAGAAGCCTTCGCCTGTCGCCAAGGTCGAGGCGATTGATCTTGAGCATCGAACGATCGACCTGCGGAAGGGGGTCGCCCGTGCAGAGCGCCACCCGACGGCGCTCTTCAAGCACGACAACGTGAGCAACCCAGACGCGGTGGGCGCGCTTCTGCGCCTTGGCGAGTTCGTGCGCGACAACGGGATCGACGCCGCTGGACACCACCGGGCCGCCCGCGATCTCCTGCTTCGGCACAACCCGCGTCTTGCTCCGGGGACGACACTGCGAAGTCCTGGCGAATCGACCGTCGCCTCCGCGCGCCGCGTGGTTCTCGCGCTCGACGGTGGGGGCCTCGCCATCCAAGGACCGCCAGGCGCGGGCAAGACGTTCACCGGTGCGCGAATGATCGTCGACCTCGTTCGCGCGGGGAAGAAGGTGGGCGTCACAGCTGTCAGCCACAAGGTGATCCGGAACCTCCTGTCGGAGGTGGTCAGGGCGGCGGCCGAGGACAACGTTCGCGTGCGTTGCATGCACCGGGTGAGCGACAAGTCGACGAACCCAGGCGCGGGGATCGACGAGGAGACGGACTCCGGGAAGGCCGTCACGAAGATCCTGAACCGGGAGTACGACGTTGTTGGCGGGACGGCGTGGGTCTGGTCGAAAGAAAACCTCGCCCGCTCGGTCGACGTCATCGTCGTCGACGAAGCGGGGCAGATGTCCCTCGCGAACGTGCTCGCGTGCGCTCAATCCGCGGAGAACTTCGTGCTTCTCGGCGATCCGCAACAGCTCGAGCAGCCGCAGAAAGCGAGTCATCCGGAAGGGTCAGAACTGTCGGCTCTGGAGTACCTGCTCGAGGGCCACGACACGATGCCCGAAGAGCGGGGGCTCTTTCTGGGTGAGACCTGGCGCCTCCACCCGTCGATCTGCGGCTATACCTCTGACCTATTTTACGAAGGCAAGCTGGGGCCACATCCTGGTCTCGACACGCAAGCAGTGTCCGGCCCGACGCGACACGCCGGGGCTGGCCTCTTCTATGTCCCCGTCGAGCACGAGGGGAACCGGAACGCCTCGGAGGAGGAAGCCGAGCGGGTCGCCGAGATCGTGAGCGACCTGCTCAAGCCGGGCGTCACGTGGACGAATCGACACGGCGAGACGAAGCCTGTGACGCTCGACGACATCCTTATCGTCGCGCCGTACAACGCGCAGGTGTCCGAGATCGCCGAGCGCATCTCCGGTGCGCGCGTCGGAACCGTCGACAAGTTCCAGGGACAGGAGGCGCCCGTCGTCATCTACTCGATGGCGACCTCGAGCCCCGAGGAGGCCCCGCACGGCATGGAGTTCCTCTTCAGCCGGCACCGCCTGAACGTCGCGACGTCGCGGGCGCGATGCGTCTGCATCCTCGTCGGCAACCCGCAGCTGTTCGAGCCCGAATGCCGCACGCCGGAGCAGATGCGGATGGCGAACGCGTTCTGCCGCTATCTAGAACTCGCGCGTCTCCCGAGGTCGCCATGAGTTCGACCGGAGTCCCGAACGGAGCCCGTTTCTACCGCTGCGCGCTGCAGGTGAACCCGTTCGGGTACCTCGGCCGCCACAAGAAGAAGACGACCTTCACGAGCGAAGCGGACTACAACACCGCGATCGTCCAGGCGTGCATTGAACTGGGGATCGAGATGATCGCGGTGACGGATCACTTTCGCATCCAGAGTTCCGCCGGCTTGATCAAGGCCGCACGCGAGGCAGGATTGCACGTCCTTCCCGGCTTCGAGGCCGCGACCAAGGAGGGAATCCATTTCCTCTGCCTTTTCGATCCCGCGCGCGAGCTTGCATCCATTGAGCGCGTAATCGGCGACTGCGGAGTCCACGACGAGGCAGACGATTCACCGACGAGCAAGTACGACGTTGGGGAGCTTCTCGAAGAGGCCGCCAAGTGGGGCGCCGTCTGCATCGCCGCACACGTCGCGTCCGAGAAGGGACTGCTGACCAGTCTGCAGGGCCAAGCACGGGCCAACGCATGGAAATCGGAGCGTCTCCACGCGTGCTCTCTTCCGGGACCAATTTCGGACGCCCCGGACGCACTGCGGCCGATGATCGAGAACAAGAACCCGGACTATCGCCGGGATCGCCCCATCGCCGTCCTCAACGCGCAGGACGCTTCGGGGCCGGACGACCTTCGGAAGGTCGGCGCGTCGTGCTGGCTCAAGATGTCGCATGTCTCGATTGAAGGGCTGCGGCAGGCGTTCCTCGATCCTGGATCCCGAATTCGCCTCGCCAGCGATCCGCCCGCGGAAGACCATTCGATGTTGACGGCGATGGCTTGGGAGGGCGGCTTCCTCGACGGCGTCAAGATCCACTTCAACGAGAACCTGAATGTGCTGATCGGCGGCCGAGGGACCGGCAAATCGACTGTCGTCGAAAGTCTTCGCTACGTGCTCGGCCTCACACCGCTCGGCGACGACGCGCGCAAGACCCACGACGGCATCGTGAAGCACGTGCTGTCGAGCGGGACGAAAATCACCCTGTTCCTCCGATCGCACCACCCAGGCAAGCGCGACTATCGGATCGAACGCATCGTTCCGAACCCACCCGTCGTACGCGACGAGTCTGGGAACGTCCTCAAGTTGACGCCGGCGGAAGTTGCCCAAGGGATCGAGGTATTCGGACAACACGAGATCTCCGAGCTGACCAAGAGTCCCGAGAACTTGACTCGCCTGCTGGAGCGGTTTGTGGAACGGGATGCTGCCCTCGTCCAGCGGAAGACAGATCTCCGGCGTGATCTTGAGCGCTCACGCACGCGAATGCAGGAAGCGCGAAAGGAACTCCAACATATCGACGAGCAGCTCGGTTCGCTGCCGCGGCTCGAAGAGACACTAAAACGCTTCAAAGAAGTCGGACTCGAGCAGCGTCTCAAGGACCAGACCTACGTGGTTCGCGAGGAGGGCGTGCTGAATGCGGCCGCCGGCCGCCTCGACGTGTTTCGCACGATTCTCGAGAAGCTTCGCCGAAGCGTCCCCATCGACGTGGCGTTCCTCGCCGCGAGGGAGTTGGAGGAGCTACCTGCGAAGGACACGCTTGCGAACGCCTCCGGCGTCCTCGCGAGCTTCGAGAAGGTCGCCAGCGCGCTCGGCGATCAGATGGAGAGCGCCATCAAGCAGGCTGACGCCGGAGTCGCAGCTATCCGTGGCGCCTGGGACGTGCGCAAGACGGAGGTGAAGGCAGCGTACGAGAAGATCCTGCGCGAGCTTCAGAAGGAGAAGGTAGACGGCGCGGAGTTCCTTCGCCTCCAGGAGCAAATCGAGGAGCTCCGTCCGCTGAAGGAGAAGCGCGAGGCACTTGTGGCCACGCTGAAGGATCTCGAATCGAAGCGCCGCACGATGCTCGCAGAGTGGGAGGACGCCAAGGGGCAGGAGTTCCGGATTCTTGATCGCGCAGGAAAAAAGGTGAACAAGCGACTGGCCGAGGTCGTGCGCGTTCGGGTGGCATACGCAGGGAACAGGGAACCTCTGGCGAAGCTCCTCCGGGACCAGGTTGGAGGCAGGCTCCAGGAGGCCATCGATGCCCTAACGGGGCTGGACGCCCTCTCCCTGAAGGAGCTCGCCGAGGCATGTGTTGCGGGCAAGGATGCACTTTCGAACCGCTTCCAGATTTCGGCGAAGCAGGCGGAGGCGCTCGCTGCTGCGCCCCCCGACGTCCTGATGCAAATCGAGGAGCTGGATCTTCCTGCGACGACAACGATCGAACTGAATGTCGCGGCCGACGGCCAGCCGGCGGTCTTCCAGACGCTCGACCAGCTCTCGAAGGGCCAGAAGGCAACAGCTGTTCTGATGCTGCTTCTCCTCGAATCCGAAGCTCCGCTCGTGGTCGATCAGCCGGAGGACGACCTCGACAACAGGTTCATCACCGAAGGTGTCGTGCCGAGGATGAGAGAGGAGAAGCGCCGCCGTCAGTTCATTTTTACCACCCACAACGCGAACATTCCGGTTCTCGGCGACGCGGAGTTGATCGTCGGGCTCTCCGCGACTGGCGAGGCTGGGCAAGGCAGAGCCGAGATACCAGCCGATCACATCGGGTCCATCGACTCAGGACCGGTACGCGAACTCGTAGAAGAACTACTCGAAGGAGGCAGGACCGCATTCGAGATGCGGCGCCTGAAGTACGGATTTTGATCCCGCGCGGTGGTGCCGATTCTTGGATGACCAACAAGGCGCGCCCACGGGCGCACCCGGGCGCCGTGCTGCGGCCGGCTGGCCGTCGTTCCGACTCGTCGCTTCGGGCGCGACCCACGTGCGCTAGGCGCGCCCGGGGGCCAACCCCCCGGGACGCCACTCACCGCATCGAAGGACGCCGGCGATGACCGACTCAAAGGGCATGGCTCGCCGCGAGGCGGAGTTCCTCCTCTACGCCGCGCCCGATGGCGCGGTGAAAGTACACGTGCTCTTCCGGGATGAGACAGCGTGGCTCACCCAGAAGGCGCTGGCCGAGCTGTTCGGCGTCGGCGTGCCGGCCGTCAACAAGCACCTGAAGAACATCTTCGAATCGGGCGAGCTCGAGCCGGGGGCAACTATTTCCAGAATGGAAATAGTTCAGTCGGAAGGTGGTCGGAAGGTCGCGCGGGAGGTCGAGTTCTACAACCTCGACGCGATCATCGCCGTTGGCTATCGCGTGAACAGCTACCAGGCCACGCAGTTCCGCATCTGGGCGACCAAGACCCTGCGCGAGTTC
>JAYUBF010000005.1:0-9252 GCA_043741435.1 Myxococcales bacterium | reverse complement strand
TAACTTCTCAAAAAGTGACGGCAGCCAAGGCAGCCACATCGTCAAATCGCCCAATACTGCACGAATTCAGCGACTCGATTGAGAGCCGCCGGCACTTTTTGAGAAGTTACCTGACCCCGACGGCACGGAAGCTGCTCTGTCCCTCGGGATGCACAAGCAGCTTTGCATCGTCACCTGCGCTCTGAGTCTGTCTCTCGGTGGGCTGGCCCACGCGGGCAGCCAGCAGCTCTCGCCCCAAGGTCCGGTACGCAAGGCGCTCGGTGCGATACAGCGTGGCCTCGGGCGCATCATGGGGGGTCACAAAGACAAGGCGCCGATCTCGGCGGCGGCGACTGCTCAGCCGGCTGTCTTCGTCGAGCTCGCCGGTCACCGGCTGTTGCGTGATCCGACGTCGCACGAAGAGCGCTTTGTGCATGGCGATAACGGGCAGCCTATCGGAGAAAATTTCCGTTGGCTGGAGCCCGCGCCGGGCGGCTCGCGCTTTGTCGGTGCCCACGCGGGCAAGTACAGCTACACCGTGGTCGATCCTTCCACGGGAACGGCGGTGGGTCCTGGGTATGCGTACCTGAAAGTTCAGGACGAGTACCTCATAGGCCGTACACGGGCGGGACGCGAGCACCTCGTCGACCCGAAGACGGGCGCGCGCGTGGGAGCCGAGTACGAAGGTGTGGTGAACCTCGAGGGCAAGATCGTCGGCATCGACGCGCCCAACCTGGTCGCCGAAATCGAGCGTCGCCCCGGCCAGCCTCGTCGCTACGCACCGGTGCTCGGCCCAACTGGCAATGTGGTAGGCAAGTTGCCGCTGCGTGCGCCGCGCCTCACGCGTGCCGAGATGCGCAGCGAGGTTCGCAGCTTCATCTCGCAGTTCTCGAGCGACTACCCACCCTCGGACGACGACATCAGAATTACCGACGTCGAACGCCACGGCTCACGCGCGAGCGTATCGTTTCAATCCCGCTCGCACTCGGGCCACATCGAGCTGCGCCTCCGCGATCACGGCGACTGGACGCACACCGAGGAAGGCCGAATCGTGGACCACGACTCGGGAAAGGTCTCGGACGTTTACTGACAACACGTCGTTAACGGCTCAGTTGCAGCGAGAGCCTTGCGGCGAGAAGCAGTTGTCGCGCACGCCGGACACGCCAAAGGTGGAGTCCCCCACCTCGGTGCGCACCGCGTTGACGATGCTGCGCCACGACGACTTGGTCTTGGTGGTGACCGACTTGAAGATCTTGTTGAGCGCAGGCGCCGCGAAGGCGTTCGCATCGGCGCTCACCTCGACCACGCTCGAGAGCATGTCGAGGTTCGACCAGCCCTTCTTCGCGTCGGCGATCGGGCGGATGTAGTACTCGTAGCCGAGGCAGCCGCCGTACAGGAAGATCTGGTAGCCGGGCGCGTACGTCGGGCGCGACCAGTAGTCGCTGGCGCCGAGCATCGAGTCGCCTTCGTAGTCGAGGCCCGCGAATACGCGTGCGTTGTAGATATCGACCTCGATGGTGCCGACCGTCTGCAGGCGCACCACGCGCTGGCCACTCGGCACTATGATGCGAGCTTCGCCAACACCTCGGGCAAGCGCGATTCCGGCAGCGAGACGCGCGTGGGCATGCCCCCGCCGAGATCGAACAACTTCACGAAGTCGAGGCCAGAGTCGAAGGCCGCGGCGATGGTGATAGTCCCGGCATCGTGCACGATGGAGACGGCCGCAAGCTTCTGGCCCTCGAGGAGGAGCTCGGTCTTGTCGTACGGACCCTTCGCGAGGCGGCCGGAGTCGATGTACACGGCCTTGCCGCGCGTCTCGAACAAGCTCACCAGCCGCGAGGTCTCACCGAGCTTTTGCTCGAGCTCGGCCGCGGCTTCCTCGAGCTCGGCGCCGAAGCCGTCGTCGACACAGCCGTTCGCGAGCCACCGCACCAGCCGCATTTTCAGGCCCTCGTCGCGGAAGCGAGCGCGCAGCGCCTTGTCGACGCGTTGGGCGCGGGCGCTGGCCACCCCGATGCGGGTATCCACTGCGCGCGCGTCGTCGTCGGCACCGGGGTAGGGCTCCGTGCCCCCGCGGATCCACTTCGCCGCGGCGTAGAGCCCGTCGAGATCGAGGTGGCAGACGATCGAATCCACCGGTCCCATCTGCTTCACGAGCCCGGGGCTGATCATCTCGGGGCACGCGCCGTGCTGCGCCTTCGTGGCGAGAATGAAGCGCTCGTCCTTGGCAAAGTCGACGTGGCGCTCGTGGTCATGGTGATCGACCCACGCGGCAAGCCGGCCCCCGAGCGCCTTTATGAACGCGAGAGTGGTGGTCTCGAACGGCGTCCCCATCCCGTCGGCAGCGAACGCGATATCCAGCACGACCACGCGCCCGGCGATGCGGTTCGGGCTCGGGAGCTTGCGGGGCGACGCGAAGTGCAGCGCCGGCATGGAGGGCTTCATCACGACCGCACACTACGCTTTTTTGCTGCGCCCAACGAGCCACGCCATACTTGGGCCCAGGTGCCCCTCACCGCTCACACCCTGCTCGCGCGTTCGCGCTGGACGGCACTGGGCGGCGTGCTCGCGCTGAGCCTCTCCCCTGGCGCCGTGGTTGCCGCCGATGGTCCGGCCACCGCCCCCCTCGATGCTGGCGGCACCAACGGCTTTCGGCTCGAAGGCCGGTCTGCCGTCGACGACGTGTTCGGTGACGCCTCCGACTATCGCCGCACCGTCGATCGCTTCCTCGAGCTGTCCGGGCAGATGTCGTCGATGCGGGACGAATTCGCTCGCACCGTACAGGTGGCGCTGACCGAGCTCGGCGTGCGGGGTCCGCGCGCCGGCGCGCCGCAGAAGAAGGGCTGCCCCGTCGACAACGTCGCAGTGCCGTACGCGCGCGCATATCACCTCGGTGGCCAGTACCTGAAGCTGGGGCGCGAGCTCACGCGCCACTACGAGCAAGTCAAAGAGTTCGATCGTCTCGGAGAGACGGTGGGCCTCACGCCCGACTACCGCACCAAGGTGCGCCGCGTGCTCGCGCAGTATCGGGCGCTCGTCACCGACTATCGCGAGATGAAGGTGGCCTTCCATGACCAGCTCGTCGACGAGCTGCACTACGTCGGCTGTGATCTGTGGACCCTGCTCCAAAAGGGCGATCCACAAGGCCACGCGCACGGTGACAAGCCCACCGACGAGTGGCCCGCGCCCGGGACGCCTGGCGCGCCCGGGGTGCCGAGCAACGGGCCAGCGCGCGAGCCTCCGAACGAGCTGCCGCCGAGCAATCTTCCCGTCGAGAAAGTGCCACCGTCGCCCCCCATCACGCTGCCGAAGCGGAACAACGATCCCGCGCCCACGCGCTCCGGGATCTTGTTTTACGTCGACAACACGAAGTGCAAGCGCAAGAACACCGTGGTCCTCGACGGCAAGACCGTGGGCGAAGTGGCCGGAGGTACGCGCTCGGGGTTCCAGTCGCAAGCGGGTCCGCACGACCTGTGCCTGGTCGACGATCCAAAGCGCTCGTGCGGCCAGCCGGGCACCGTGCGGCGCACGTACCTACACGAAGGGTGGACCATCACCCTCCGCTGCGACTGAGCGTCAGCGTCGAGGCGCGCCGAGCTTTCCGAGGATCTCCTCGACGCGACGTCGGGTGTCGGGGCGGTCGGCCAAGCGACGCAAGGGCACGATCGCCGAGCGCCCGATGGAGTCGAGGATCAGGCGGCGCGCCCGCGGCGCGGTGGCGCGGTCGGTCAGCGCGCGCACCGTGTTGCCGACCACGGTCGGATCGCTGCGCAGGCGCGCATCGAGGCCCAGCGCATAGCGGTACTCCTTCAGCGCATCCGAGACCCAGTGGCGATCGTTGTAGAGATGGCCGAGCAGCACGGCGATCTGCGCTTGTCGCTCGCGAGTCCCGCCCGCCTTGCGCCGCAACTGATAAAGCCCCGCGAGCGCCAGATCGGTCTCGCCGCGGCGGATCAGCACGCGGACGTCGCCGAGGTTCGACACGTCGCGTGTCTCCCGACGCGGTGCCGCCAGCGGTGGGCGCGGCGCGGCGCTCACGTCCTCGTCGGAACCATCGCCTTCGTCCTCGATCTCGCGTCCCTGCGGCGCCGTCGTGCGGTCGGGCAGCGTGGGCGGCGCCAGCGCGGCAGTGGAGACCGCGGCGTCGGCTTCCGACACCGATCCATCGAAGGTGAGCGGCACGACTTCCACGGGCTTGCTCGCTGCGTCGTTGGCGAGCGTGCGTCCGCCATCCACCTGCCCGGCTGGGACCCGATCGATCGGACGCGTGACCACCGCGTCGCTGCGATGGCTTTGCCGGTAGCGGTAGAGGAACAGCGCCCCCGCCGTGGCGATCGCGGCGATGCCCGCGACGACCATGAGCACCAACGGCCTCGCGCTGCGCGAACGCGCCATCGGCGGCATTCCGCGCTGCGTGGGTCGGGCCACCTTCGTCGGGCTGTTGTCTGCGGCGGAGGCTGCTTGTCGCGTGACGCCTTGTACCCCGGTGCTGAGCTGCGTGCCCTCGGGTGTGGCCTCGAGCGCGCGCCGCATCTCGAGCGCGGTCTGGTAGCGCTTCTCGGGATCGCGCTGCATCGCCTTCGCGACCACCGCGTCGAGCTCGGCGCTGATGGCACCCGGTCCGCGCAAGCTGCGCGGCGGCGGCGGCGTGTCCTCGCGGTGCTTGCGCAAGATGGAGTGCACGTTGCCGCCTTCGAACACCTTCACACCGGTCAGCAGGTGGTAAATCACCGCACCGACGGAATACATGTCCGCGCGTGCATCGGAAGGCATGCCTGCCGCCTGCTCCGGCGACATGTAGCCCGGCGTGCCGAGTGCCACGCCGTGCACCGTGACCTCGCGTCGATTGGCCTCGCCGAGCACCTTGGCGAGACCGAAGTCGAGGATCTTCACGAAGTCTTCGTAGCCCGCGGCCTCGACCAGCATCAGGTTCGCCGGCTTCAGGTCTCGGTGGAGGATGCCGCGCTCGTGCGCGTGCTCGAGGCCAGCCAGCACCTGTGCCGCAATTCGCACGGCCCGCTTGGCGGGCAATGGACCGTGGTCCAGCTGCTCCGCCAGGGTCTGCCCTTCCACGAACTCCACGACGAGGTACGGCTGGCCTTCGTCGAGCCCGAAGTCGACCAGCTGCACGCAGTTGGGATGGTTGAGCCGCGCCGTCGCACGCGCCTCACGCTCGAAACGATCGACCGCGCCCGGGCGATCCGACAGGACCTGCTGGAGGAACTTCACGACGACGGGACGCTCGATCCCGACGCGCTCCGCTTGCCAGACGACACCCATTCCTCCCTCGGCCAAGATCGACCGGAGTCGGTATCGGCCCTGGAGAATTTTCCCGGCCCGGGGGGTCGCCATCAGACGCGGAGTGTAGCCCAATGTGTGCTCGGCCAGAGGCCTGATCGCTACTTTGATCGCTCCTGCGATCGCGTCCTTGACGACGTTTCCGCTTTGCGCCTAGGGTTAAGGAGCGCGGTAGATCACCGCGTATTTCCATATATTTCGAGGCACCCCGTGAGTGATCGCGATCGACCCAAACGGTCCTGGCGCGACGTCGACGCCGCACGCAATGGCAGCCGCGGCGCCGCGCTCCCGCGTGTTGAATCCAAAGCCGAGCTGAAGGCCTCCAGGGACCACCGCGCCGCGCTCGACGCACTCTTCGAGCGTGGCGAGCTCGGCAAGTACGCCGACAAGCTGGGCCTCGGACCGCCAGGAACGAAGCCCGCCTCCTCGAGCGAGACGAAGGCCGTGGCAGCGCCGCCGCCTCCTGACCCCGAGGCCGAGGCCCGGGCCGAGCGAGAGGCGGAGAAGGCGCAGCTGCGGAAGAAGATCCTCGAGGGCACCTCGCGTGACGCCGTGTCGCGCTCGTTCGACCGCTACGCAAAGGCGTACGGCATGCCGAAGGACTGGGAGGTGCTCGAGCGCGGACTCGAGCACCCGGACACCGACCGCCTCGCCGAGATCATGGCCGAGCTCGAAGGTCTTCTCGCGAAGGAAAAGCCGCGTCGAACGCGCACGCTGGATGGTCGCTTGCGCTTCATCGCCGAGACCCACGACGACGCCACGATGCGCGACCGCGCCGCCGCCATCCGCACCCGCCTGTAGCTTCCTCGCGCCTAATCCGAATTCGAGAAGATAGCGCTCAAATCCCGTACTTTTTTACCTTTTCGTAGATCGTAGAGGTCGAGATCCCCAGTGCCTTCGCGGCCTGTGTCTTGTTGCCCTTCAACCGGTCGAGCGTCTGCACAATGGCCGCGCGCTCGATGGTCTCGAGCGACTTGCCCGCGAGCTCGAGGCCCGAAAGAGACGGCTCTTTGTTGTTGGGTGCGAAGAACACGAGGTGTCGCGGCTCGAGTACGTCGCCGTCCGCCAAGGCGACGGCGCTCTCGACCACGTTGCGCAGCTCGCGGATGTTACCCGGCCACTCGTACGCCGACAGGATGCGCACAGTCTCGGGCGACACGCGCATCTTCTTGCCGGCCTGCGCCACGAAGCTGTCCACCAACATCGGCAGGTCGTCCATGCGCTGGCGCAGGGGCGGGATCTCCACCGTCACGACCGATACGCGGAAGAACAGATCCTGACGCCACGTGCCCTGCTTCACCTGCCGCTCGAGGTTGCGATGGCTCGCGGCGATGATACGAACGTCGATCGGCACTTCCTTCGACGCGCCCACGGGCCGCACGGTGCGCTGCTCGAGCGCGCGCAGGAGCTTGGGCTGGAGCTCGAGAGAGAGCTCGCCGATCTCGTCGAGCAACAAGGTGCCGCCATTGGCGCGCTCGAAGGCTCCGACGGCGTCCATGGTGGCGCCCGTGAACGCGCCCTTCACGTGTCCGAACAGCTCATTTTCGATGAGCGTGGGTGCGACCGCGGCGCAGTCGAACACGACGAGCGGGCCATTCGCGCGGCCGCTGCGTGCGTGGATGGCGCGGGCGATGACGTCCTTGCCGGTGCCCGTTTCGCCGGCGAGGAGCACGGTGAGCTCCGTCGGCGCGATGCGCTCGAGCACGCCGAAGACCTCACGCATGCGGACCACTCGTCCGACGACATTGCCGAAGTGGTCTTCACTCGAGGCCGCGATCTCCTCCGGCCGACCATCGTTCGCGGAGAACCGGATGCTCGTCTCGCCAACGACGACCACCGCGCCCGGGTGGATGCGACCTTCCTTGACCTCGATCTCACCGACGCGCGTGCCGTTGGTGGACCCGAGATCGCGGAGCAGGTAGCCCTCATCGGTGAGCCGGATCTCACAGTGAAAGCGCGACGCGTGCGGGTCGGTCAGGACGATGTCGTTGGCAGGCGAGGTGCCGATACGCACGTGCCTCGTCGACAGGACCACGCTACGGTCCCTGTCTTGGTGATGCCCGGAGACGACAATTCGGGTGATCGGGTACCCGCTCTCGATGTCCGTTCGCAGCGACAGCGTCGCATCGCCTTCGCGTTTCCGATCCACGGCCTGCAGCTTGCGGTGTGAACCCGACGACGGTCAATCTCGACGTGAGCAAGATCGCGAAATCGGACACGGGCTAGTGGCCGGTTCTCGGACCCCGATCCGGAATCCGGACCGTGCGAACGAAGTCGTGTCTGTAATTCCAATTGATTGGCGGGCGGCAAAACCGGCACCGAGGTTGCTTTTCACTGGCCTGGGTTTCCGCGACGGGAACTGACCAGCGATCATCCAACTTCCTTTCATTGACGGGGACGCGATGTCGACCCATACTGAACAAATGGCTAGCAGCGCCATGGACCGCACCAGGTCAGAGACGACGGCCGCAGCGCGCGCCAGCGCTTCAGGCCCCGCTTCGGCGTTGGGTGGCCGCCACCTGCTCGAGGTTCCTGTCCCGCTGTTGCCGGGTTACGACGGTGCCAAGCCGGTGCCGGTAGTCGTGCGGCGCACCGGGCAGCAGCCCATCCGGGTCTACGCCGAGCGGCCGAAGGAGATCCTGAGCCGGAACGATTTTGGTGCTCAGGGCGTGCACTACACCCTCAATCCGTACCGTGGCTGCACCATCGGGTGCGTGTACTGCTCGGCTCGTCCGAAGCACGAGTTCTTGCGTGAGGGTCCAGCGCCGGCTCAGCACTGGAATGCCGGTCCGGACTTCGACAGCCGCATCATCATCCGCCCGGACGCGCCTCAACTCCTGCGCGAAGCGCTGTCGAAGAACCACGGCAAGCAGCTGCGCGGAAAGGTCATCCACATCTCGGGCGCCACCGATCCGTACCAGCCGCTCGAGGAGGCGCTCCGCATCACGCGCGGCTGCCTCGAGGTGTGCCTGCAGCACGGCAACCCGGTCGCGATCCAAACCAAGAGCACGCTCATCCTGCGCGACCTCGACTTGCTGGTCGCCTTGCAGCGCGGCCCGGGCGTCCATGTGGCAGTGAGCCTTTCGTCGCTCGACACCGCGCGTGCCGCGGCGCTCGAGCCAGGCGCGCCCCCGCCGAGCGAGCGCATCGCGCTCATCGATAAGCTCGCCGCGGCGCGCGTCCCCGTTGGTATCAGCATCGCGCCTGCCATCTTGGGGCTCACGGACACGGACATCGTGCGCATGCTGACGGCGGCGAAAGACGCGGGTGCCACCACCGCCTTCTATCTGCGCCTTCGCTTGCCAGGGCTCATCGAGCCGGCGCTCGTGCGCCGCGTGCAGGTGAGCCTGCCAGACCGTGCGCGAAAGGTCGTCGCAGGGCTCGACGGATATGGCGCCGCGCCCGTGCTGAACGGTCGGGCCAACGGCCGCTCGCATCGTGCGCACGCAGACGACCCGATGGAGCAGATCTTCTGCTTCACCGCGGAGCGGTTGGGCCTCGCGTTCCGGCGTCACGCGCCGTGGCCGTCGACGGTCGCTCGGCTCGACCACGCCCCGCCCGAGGCCGTCGAGGCCGGGCAGCCCACGAGCGGACCGAGGGACGACAATCCGGGCGCCACGCACCCGCGCACGCCGGTCGCCCAGCTGTCATTGTTTTGAGCCGCGGCGCCGTTTTGAGCCGCGGCGCCACGACTCGGGACGCGCTTGGCGGTCGGTAGGCGCTAAGCGTCAGCCGCAAAATAAACAGGCGATATTATTTCTGGACTCGATCTATCTTTCAATTACTTGCTGGTCGTAATCGATCCGTTATTTATGCGGCGGTTACTAAGCGTCCGCCGCAAAACAAACGCTTTACTTTTAGCTTGCCGAGGATCAAGCGAATGGCATGAAGAAGCCTGAGCGGGCGGCGGCCGAGTCAAAGACACGGACGCGCTTTTTGAAGATGAAGAACCAGCTGACGGAACGTGCACGGCGA
>JAYUBF010000004.1:0-26635 GCA_043741435.1 Myxococcales bacterium | reverse complement strand
GTGACGGCAGCCAAGGCAGCCACATCGTCAAATCGCCCAATACTGCACGAATTCAGCGACTCGATTGAGAGCCGCCGCCACTTTTTGAGAAGTTACGCCCATAGTGATTTTCGAAGGAGGTCCACACATGGGCCACGTTCGAGACGAAGACTCCGGGTTGCGCATGTACCTGCAGGCCATCGAACGCCACGACATCCTAACGAAGGAGGAGGAGCTCGCGCTCGCTGAGCACTGGCACTGCAACGCCGACGCGGCAGCGGCAGCGGCAGAGCGCTTGGTGACCTGTCACCTACGCTACGTGGCACGCATCGCTTTCGGCTTCCGCGGCTATGGTCTCAAGCTCGCCGATCTGATCGAAGAGGGGAACGTGGGCCTGCTCGAGGCCGTGCGCCGCTTCGATCCCACGCGCAAGCTGCGCTTCATGACCTACGCGGGGTACTGGATCCGCGCGTACCTCTACGCGCACTGCTTGAAGCAGTCCACGCTCGTCGGGATCGGCACCGGGCCGCTGCAGTCGAAGCTGTTCTTCCGCCTCTCCGCAGAACGCGCGCGCCTCGCGACGGAGCTCGGGGACGATGCCGACTCTCTCGAGGTGGAGCAACGTCTCGCGAAGAAGTTCGGGACCTCGGTCGAGCGCATTCGCGATCTCGGCGGCCGCCTGAGCGCGAAGGACGTGTCGCTCGACGCGCAGCTCTTCCGCGAGGGAAACACCACGCCGATGGACCGCATCGCCGACGGACACCTCGACGTGGAGAGCGAGCTCGACCTCTTGCGTCGGGATGCAGAGGTTAAGCGTCGCGTCGCGCGCGTCATGAAGACGCTCCCCGAGCGCGAGCAGTACATCGTGCACCACCGCCTCATGGGCGACGAGGAAGAGACGCTCGCCGAGATCGGTGAGCACCTGCACATCTCGCGCGAGCGCGTGCGTCAGCTCGAGGCACGCGTGAAGGACAAGCTCAAGCGCGCGCTGCGCGACATGGAGCGCACGCTGCTGCAGTGATCGTCATCCGGCCCCTCGAAGGCGTGTCTTCAAACTCCAGACCGAGCAAGGCGCAGCGAGCGGAATAACAGATGCTGCGACAGTCGTAGCAACTAAGAGGCTGCGCGTCTCCGTGAGCGCGCCCCTGAAGGTGGATGCTTCCTCGCACACCATCGTGCCGGGCGCGGAACGCCGCAAGGAAAAGAGCTCCGGTGCGGGCGAGCAAGGACGCTTCGCGTTCGCCTACGTGGATCGGTCTCCGACAAGATACACCCTCGCGGAGAGCGGCCTCACCCTGAAGCTCCAAGACGAAGGCGTCGGCCCGGTCACGTATCGCAAGGACTTGCCATAGGCGGCCCCGCTGGGTTCGTGCGGTACTCATCTCGACAACCCGTTTCTGGTCCACCGATGGTCCGCGGTCGCTCAGACGCGCGGGAGCAACGTGCCGGCTTGCTCGAGCAGGCGCGCGAGCCATAGATTGCCGAGCTTTTCTTGTACCGAGTTCGCCCGCAGGCGCTGCGAGAGGTTGTCCCAGTCGACGTGATCGAGCGGCTGGTCCTGGTTGTAGCAGGAGAAGATGACCGTCTCCTTGCCCGTCACCGGATCGCGGTGCTTCTGCAAGCACTGCGCGCACACCTCCTTCATCATGCACTGCATCGGCGAGTTGATGCTGCCGAGGCCCACATGGTCGCGACGGAGCTTGCCGGCGAGCTGGCCATGTCGCACGTCCTTCACGGCGCGCATCATGCGATCGGAGCCGATGGCGATGACGCGCGCAACGTCGGACAGCGGGATCGGCTGCCCGCCGAGGTCGCCCGCCGAGTACGCCAGCATCGCCTTCACGATGTTGCCGACGTACACGCGATCTTGCGGCCGTCGCGCCACGAGCGCGGGCTCGCGATCGGTGCACCACACGAGCACGTCGCTGGCAGCTTCGATGTCGTCGAGTCGGAACACGTCCTCGGGGCTGCGGTAGCCGGCGAAGTAGATGACCTTGCAGCCGGCCGAGCGCAGGGCCTTGCCGATGGAGAACAAGACGGCGTTGCCGAGACCACCGCCCGCGAGGAGCACCGTCTCGCCTTCCGGGATCTCGGTGGGCGTGCCGGTGGGTCCCATCACCACCACTTCTTCACCGACGCGTAACGCGGCGCAGAGGCGCGACGAGTGGCCCATCTCGAGCACGATCATCGATAGCAGGCCGCGCTCGGGATCCGTCCAGGCGCCGGTGAGGGCGAGGCCTTCCATCACGAGGCGCGTGCCTTCGAGCTCGAGCGCGCCGCGCTCGAAGTTCTGCAGGCGATAGAACTGGCCGGGCTGGAACCGCCGCGCGGCCAGAGGTGCGTGCACCACGACCTCCACGATGGTGGGCGTGAGACGATTCACCGCAGCGACGGTGGCTCGCAGATCGCTGTCGAGCTTCTGGATGCGCCGTGCGAAATCTTCGCTTCGGCCGTCCTTCGTCGTCGTGTAGTGGTCGCCCGTCAGCGATGGCAGCTCGTCGGGACCGAAATGCTCGGCCACCTTTTGATACCCATGCTTCGCCGACGCCATGGCCTTCACCACCGAGCCCGCGTAGCGAGGGTGGTTGTCGCCATAGTAGCTGACGACCTTGCCGTTCTTGTTGTACGACGTGAAGAAGCCCGTCGGGTCGGACACGAGCTGCAGCGCATCGCCGGTGCCGTCCGCCCGATGCGGCGCGAAGAAGCCGCGCTTGTCGAGCTGGAACGTGCCCGGAAACTCGCGCTCGTAGATGGTGTTGGGGCTGGTGCCCGCGGCGACGCACACGGTGCGCGCGGACAGCTCCACGATCTGACCGGTGTCCGTCCACTTGCCTGCCTCGTCGACGGACTGGCGCGTGAAGCGCATGGCCTTCACCGCGCCCTTGTCGTCCGGCACCGCGGCGATGGGCGACATGCACTCGACGAAGCGCACGCCTTCCTCGAGGAACTTCTCCACCTCCTCGTGGTTCAAGCGATATGCGGGCGAGTCCGTGATCTTCTTGCGATAGACGAGGCGCACGCCACCCCACGAGTCGAGCAGCGGCACGAAGTCGGGTTGCTCGCCCACGTGTGCAGCGCGCTCGCGCTCGGCCTTGATGGCGCGACCGTGCGTGAGGAACTCCTCGAGCGTCTCTTGCTCCTCGGGGTCGAAGTGAGCGAGCACCTTGTCGACGCCGACTTGAAGTCGCAGCCGCTCGAAGCGCTCGAGCGTCTTCTCGACCTGCACCACGTAGTACGCGAGCAGCTCGGTCGCAGTGTCGATGCCGGTCAGGCCACCACCGATGACGATGGCCGGTAAGCGCACCTGGAGGTTCGCCAGCGACGACTTCTTGTAGGCACCCGAGAGCTGCAACGCCATGAGGAAGTCGGACGCCTTGCGCACGCCGCGGATGAGGTTGTTCTCGATCTCGATCAGCGTGGGCTTGCCCGCACCAACGGCGATGGCCACGTGCGCGAAGCCGTAGTCCCACGCATCGTCGAGCGACAACGTGCCGCCGAAGCGCACGCCACCGTACGCGCGGAAGTACTCGCGGCGCAGGAGGCTGGCGTAGATGAGCGTGAGGAAGTTCTTGTCCCACCGCACGGTGATGCCGTACTCGGACACGCCACCGAAGCCGTCGAGCACGCGCTCGTCGAGCTCACCGTACAGCGCGCCCCAGTCGCGCACGGGCTCGGGCGCGATGCCCTTCGCGGCGTCGCCGACGAGCGCCTTGGGCAGCGGCTCCAGCTTGAGACCGTCGATCCCGACCACGCCGAAGCCTTCGTTGAGCAGGTGATGCGCGAGTGTGTAGCCCGCCGGTCCGAGGCCGACGATGAGCACGTCCTGGCCGCGATACGGCAGCGCGTACGGACGACGACGGTTGAGCGGGTTCCACCGTGTGAGCAGTCCATAGATCTCGAAGCCCCACGGCAGCGAAAGCACGTCGGTGAGCACCGCCGTCTCGATCTGCGGGATGTTGACCGGCTGCTGCTTCTGATAGACGCACGCCTTCATGCAATCGTTGCAGATGCGGTGCCCGGTGCCCGGTAGCATCGGGTTGTCCGCGCACACCAACGCGAGCGCAGCGATGGCGTCGCCGCGACGACGCGCGAGGTGCATCTCGGAGATGCGCTCGTCGAGCGGACAGCCATTGAGCGGCACGCCCAGCGCGTTCGGCTTGATGCCACCGTTCTTGTCGCGCAGCCCGGTCGAGCAGGAGTCCTTCTTGCGATCGTGGCAATAGAGGCAGTAGTCGATCTCCCACAACACCTCGGCCGCCGAGGCACGGCGATCGGTGAGGCGGAAGCCGTCGCGCCGGCGCAGCTTGCCCTCGGGCGCCTCGATCTCCTCGGGGAGCTCGGGCTTGGGGCGACGGATGTGCACGAGGTGGAGGGCGTCAGTGGTGGAGGCGGGCTGCTTGAGCGCGAGCCATTTGCCGTCGAGCTGCGGACGGCGGGCGACGACCCAGGCCTCGAGCACCGACAGCTCGGCGCGCACGGCGACGAGCTCCGGGTCTTCGGCTTCGCGCTTCTTGTACTCGGTCTCGCGATCGAGCAACGGCACCGTGACGCGCGCCACGGCGTGCTCGTCGTCGAGCTCGTGCGCGGCCAGGCCCAGGTTGAGGAGGAGCGTGTCGCCCGCGGCATGGGCGCCGGCGGCATCCTCGACGGTCCTCTTGAGCGCACGGCGCTTCACGAACTCGTCCTTCCAGCGCAGCCACGCCTCGTTGCGCGCGGCCTCTGTGTAGCCCTTTTGCCATTCTGTTTCGACGCCAAACAGGTGCGACACGAAGCCCGCGACGCGCGGAGCCACTTGCAGCAAGAGCTCCGATTCAACCTCGGGTGCGAGGACCTCCCCTGCCCTCCAGGCAAGGAAGCGGCTGGCCAACGCCGCATCGTTCTTGACGAGCGCAGCGTTGAAGCGCGCGTCGAGCTCGTGCAATCCGGTGGGCGAGAAGAGGTCGGCGAAGGTGAGGCCGGGCTGGTTCAGCGTGAGACGGTCGGACATGGCGCACGCGTTCTACAATGAAGCGAGCCATCCGGCCAGCGCGGAGGCCCGTCATCAGCCGCTTCTCCCTCCTTGGCTTCAGGTGTCACTCAGGTCAAGTCGGCCCGACGCTGCCGTCTCCCTTCCACTGTCACCTGTGTAAGAGGGTCACGTGGGTGTTTGCCAGGGATCGACCACCGATGCGCCGGTTCTGACGAAGTCTGCCGTGTTGCGAGTCACCAGGGTGAGCCCATGGACGACGGCGGTGGCGGCGAGCAGCGCGTCGACCACCGGAATCGCATGCCCTGCCATCTGCGCACGAGCGGAAATGCGCCCCCATTCGAGTGCGATTGGCGCGTCGACGGGAAGCATACGATCGGCGAACCGATCGCGGAGCTCGGCGAACCAGCGTTCGAGGGCGGCCCGACGCCGAGACTTGCCGAGCTTGCTGATCCCCTTCTCGAGCTCTCCGAGGGTGAGCACGCTGACGAAGTCCGCGCCCGCCTGGATGTTGGCAAACCATCGGTCGACGCTGAGCGCAGGTTTCGGTTTGGTGAACTCGGACAGCGCGCAGGTGTCGATGAGATAGGGCATGGGTTAGAGGTCGATGTCGCGGCCTGTGTCAGCCGATCGCTGAACATCCAGCCCTCGAGAGATGCGCGGCGCGCGCCGCAATACCTCTATGAGCGGGGACGGAGGACGCGCGAGCCGTGTCCAGTCGCGAAATGAGATCACGACGGCCGTCTCGACCCCACGACGGGTGATGACCTGAGCACCGTCTCGGCAAGCATCGTCGACGACCTCGCTGAGCCGGTTCTTGGCGTCCTGCAGTTGCCATGATTTCGGAAGAATCTTGGACATGCTAGCCAGTCTAGCTTGCAGAGATACGACGTACAAGGCGCTCATCGACGCCGAGGGACGTACGCAACTCCCATGCCGAAGTCGCCTCGCCACACCGGCAGCAGCCACGGCGCGCGCAGCATGCTCACGTACGTGTCGGACGAGACGTAGCGGATGGAATACCAGGCGGCGTGGAAGCTCAGCACCCACTGGATGGCGATCGCTCGGAGGCCATCGAGCGGGCCGAGCTGGGTCGCGGGGCGCGCGAAGAGCCGCATGGCCCCACCTCTACCTCAGAACGTCGGTGCCATCAGCATGCCGTCGTGGTGGAAGGCGGGCTTCTCCTTCTCCTTCTCCTTCTTCGGTTTGGCCTTGGCAGCGTGTACGGGCTTCGGCACCGCAGCAGGCACCCCTTCGGGCTCCGGCTTCGCTACGACGGGCTCGGGTGCTTTCGCCTCTGGCACTGGCGCGATGGCGACGAGCGCGAAGTCGAGCTTCGCATCATGCGTGGGATCTATCGTGGCGCGAACCGTTGCGAACCCACTGTGCGCGACGACGAGCTCGACCGGCGTCTTGCTCCGCTTGAGGTGCAGCTTGGCCGGACTGACGCCCGCCGCCTTGCCGTCGAGGAGGACCTGCGCGCCGGGGGGTGTGGTCTGGATGCTGACCCGCACCTTCGAGTAGAGGATGAAGCCCGCGACCCCGAAGCCCAGCAGCATGATCGCGATGGAGCCGAGAACGGGCCCGAGCAGCTTGGGCTTTGCGGGCGCCGTCGCGGGAGGCACGAGGTCGCCGAAGTCTGGCGCGACGCGATCGATCTCCGTCGGAGCCGGTGCATTCATCGTCTTCGCGTCGGGTGGAAGCTGCGCCTGCCGCACCGGTGCCGAGCCCTCCGAGACTTCGGCGGGTGCGTTCGGATCGCGGAGCAGCGCGTACTTCGAGCTGATCTGATCGTCGTCGAACGAGCGCTCGAACAGCTCGGGGTCTCGCAACGCGTTGCCGAACGCCTCCATCGTGCCGAGGCGGAACGCTTGTTTCTTCGCGAGGGCGTGGAGGATGAGCTTCTCGAGCCAGGCCGGGGTGTCTTCGCGCAAGCGCCGCGGCAGCGGTGGAGGCTCGCGCAGGTGGCGCACCACCACCTCGCCGAAGCCATCGCCGGGAAACGGAACACGACCCACCACCATCTCGAACAAGATGCAGCCGAGAGAGTATACGTCGATGCGGTGGTCCGCCTTGCGCGGCTCCTCCGCAGCCTCGGGGGCCATGTAGTGCGGCGTCCCGACGAGGACACCCGTCTTCGTCTTGTGACTGATGGCGCCGGGACCCGTGAGCTTGGCGAGACCGAAGTCGAGGATCTTCACGAAGTCGGGATCGGTGCCGCGCTGGATGAGAAAGATGTTGTCCGGCTTGAGGTCGCGGTGAACGATGCCGCGCGCGTGCGCGGCCTGCAGCCCGTCGGTGAGCTGGACCGCGATCTTCACTGCGCGCTCGATCGGCAACGGACCCGCCTTGCGCAACAGATCCCCGAGGCCGGTGCCTTCGAGCAGCTCCATCACGAGGAAGCTCTCGCCGCTCGGGGTCTGACCGAAGTCCTGCACGTCGACGATGTTGTGATGCCCGATCTGGGTGACCGCGCGCGCCTCGTTGAAGAAGCGCGCGACCACATCCTCGTCGGCGGAGAGCTCGGGGTGGATGACCTTCAGTGCGACGCGCTTGCCGATCGTCGGGTGGCGCGCGAGGAACACCACACCCATCGCGCCCTCGCCGATCTTCTGGAGGACTTCGTAGTTGCCGATCCTCGAGCCGATCTCGACCACGGCGGTCTATCTCTCCGGGACGAGATGAATACCGTCGGTGAGGCGAACCGCAGCGATGCACTCTTCCTGCTCGTCGATTCGAAACGCGTGCGCGCTCCCCGGCTCGCTCTTCAGCGTCTGCCCGGCAGCGACACGCGCGCCGCCATCGGTGACGAAGGCACCTTCCAGCACCAGCATCTCCTCGTGCCCATCGTGGCCGTGCATCGGGAACGGAAGCCCCGGCTCGAGGCGGACCAGCAGGCGCGTGGGCCCGTCGGGCAAGGGCCCCTTGGGCGCCTCCTCGGGTGTGACCGCGATGAACGACAGACCGGGCACTGCGCCGGGCGTCCAATCGGCCACGCTATTCATGCGCGCGACGAGCGCCGTCGCTTGCGCCTCGTCGAGGTGGAACAAGGTGCGCAGCTGTTCCCGCGCCGACGGCCCGAGGCGCTGATCACCCATCGTCGAACGCAGCACGCGCTCGCGCAGGAGCGGACGCGGCAGCTGGGCACCGAGCTCGTCGAGGAGGTCGCGCAATGCGTCCGCCTCGAGATCGGGGCCAGCGGTATCGTTGGGCTTGCGGCTCATGGTCCGTCCACTCTCAGCGCCGCACGCAGCTTGCCCATCGCCGCGGCCACCCGCGACTTCACGGTGCCGAGCGGAACGCCGAGCTGCGACGAAACCTCGCTGCCCGACAGTCCGTTGAAGTAGCAAAGCTCGATGGCTTCTTTCTGATCAGGTGGTAGCGCGGCCAGCACGTTCCGCAAGCGATCAGCGTCGGTGCTACATAAATCGGGACCCACCATGTCACGGTGCTGGCGCGACTCCAGCGGCTCGAAATCGCTGACCGCGTGCACGCGGCGCTCCTGGACCGATTTCTTACGATCCAGACAGCGGCTACGCATTCGCAGTAACAACCACGATCGTACGCTGCCGCGCGCGATGTCGTAGTCGGAGGCCTTGTGCCAGGCCTCGAGGAAGACATCGTGCGTGACGTCCTCCGCATCGCGTCGTTCCCCGAGCATGCGAATGCCGACACCACACAGCAACGACGCATACCTGTCGTAAAGCTGGGCCAGGCCCGTACGATCGCCCGAAGCCATCACCCGAACCAGATCGGAGTCCGGCGACGGTGCCAAAGGCACCGGCGGAGCACTGGACGGGGTCAGCGGTGGCAGGGACGGGGACAAGGGCGGTCAGCCTAGCAACCGGCCGAGCGCGGTGTCAAAGCGCCCTTGCAATAGGCTTGCAATAGACTGTACGGGCAGTACAGTCTTTCTCCGCAGCCGATGTCGACCTCGATGGAAAGCTCCGGAACTTTTCGATGTGTACGTCCCGGTTGTCCCCCCCGCCCCGAGCCCCTCATCGAGGGTCTGTTGACGATTCAGCAAAAGATGCACAATGAACGAGGTTGGCTGTCACGCCGTTGGACAGGCGGACGCGCAGCGATCTCAATGGCGGAGCCATCCGCAAAGCCAGCAGCACAAAGGGAGTAAGCAGTATGGAGACGCTTCAGCTTCGCTCGGAAAAGACCTCGGCACCGGCGCCAGATACCAATGCCGAGATTCCGGTATCCCTCACCGACAAGGCCGCGCAAAAGGTCCGCGAGATCCGCGCCGACGAGTCCGACCTCGGGCCCGAGTACAACTTGCGCCTCCGCGTCGTCGGCGGTGGCTGTTCGGGCTTCTCCTACGACCTCTACTTCGACCTCAAGCAAGACGATGACCAGTGCTTCGTCTCGCACGGCGTCGATCTCGTCGTCGACGAGCTGTCACTCCAGTACCTCATCGGCACCCAGGTCGACTATGTGGAAGAGCTCCGCGGCGCTGGCTTCAAGTTCGGCAACCCGAACGTGAAGTCCACCTGCGGCTGCGGCTCCAGCTTCAGCGTTTAGCGGTCTTCTTGATCGCGCGGCCGATCGCGGCCTGATCGCGGGCTCGTCACGATCCCCGACGTCTACACCCTCCTCTCTCGCGAGCTCGGCTCCGCGCGTGTGATACGCGACGAAGCCGGGCTCGAGCGTTTCGCGACCGACGAATCCGGGCTGGGTCGCTTCCCCGCCGAAGCGGCCGTCCTCGCCGAGTCTGCCGAGGAGGTCGCGCTCGTCCTCGAGCTCGCCGCCGCGCACCGCATCTCGGTGACGCCGCGTGGCGCAGGCACGGGCATGACCGGTGGCGCGCTCGCCGTGCGCGGCGGCATCGTGCTCTCCACGGAGCGCATGCGGAACGTGGCGCTCGACGTCGACGAGCACATCGCGGTCGTCGAGCCGGGCGTCATCACCGGCGATCTCGCGAAGGCTGCCGACGACGCGGGCTTGTTCTATCCGGTCGATCCGGCGTCGCTGGCTTCGTGCAGCCTCGGTGGCAACATCGCCGAGAACGCGGGCGGGCCGCGCGCTTTCAAGTACGGCACCACGCGCGAGTACGTGCTCGGCCTCGACTTCGTCCGCATGGGCGGCGAACGCGTGGTGTGTGGTCGTCGCACGGTCAAGGGCGTGACGGGCTATGACGTCACGGCGTTGATCGTGGGTTCGGAGGGCACGTTCGGGGTCGTCACGTCGGCGACGCTGCGGCTCCTGCCGAGGCCGCTCGGCGTGGGCACGCTGCTCGCCACGTTCTCCGATGCGCTGCTGGCCGGTGCCGCCGTCAGTGCGATCTTGCAACGCGGCTTGCGACCGCGCGCGCTCGAGCTGCTGGACCGGCTCACTCTCAGCCAGATGCGGAGCCGCGGGCATCGGCTCCCCGACGGTGACGCGCTGCTGCTCATCGAGGTGGACGGTCCCGAGGAAGGCATCGCCGCCGAAGTGGAGCGCGCGGGCGCCGCATGTGACGAAGCGGGCGCGGTCGAGATCGTGGTGGCGCGCTCGGAGCGTGAGCGCCGCGAGATCTGGGATACGCGTCGCCTGGTGAACCCCACCTTGCGCGATCTCCACCGTCGGAAGATCCCCGAGGACATCGTGGTTCCGCGCCGCGCGATCCCCGAGATGTTGCGCCGCGTGGACGCCATCAGCGCCGACACGAACATTCCCACCGCGACCTATGGCCACGCGGGCGACGGCAACCTGCACGTGAACCTGCTCGTCGACGAACCGGACGAGCAAGTCGCCGATCGACTCGCCAAGGCGATGGACGGCATCATGCGCGCCACGCTCGATCTCGGGGGAACGCTCGCCGGTGAGCACGGCGTGGGTCTGCTGAAGATGAAGTACCTCCCGTGGGAGCAAGCGCCTCCGCTCTTGCGCCTGCAACGTCAGCTGAAGCGTGTCTTCGATCCCACGGACCTCCTCAACCCCGGCAAGATCATCCCGGAGGACGCGTGATCCCGGCGAAGCTCGCGGCCTCGCTGCGCGGCTACCCGCGACAGACCTTATCGCTGCCCGGCTTTGCGGAGTCCGCGGTGCTGGTGCCCATCGTCGTCGACGATCACGGAGCGCGCTTGTTGTTCACCGTGAGGCGACCCGATCTTCGCACCCACGCAGGGCAGATCTCGTTCCCCGGCGGCAAGCGCGATCCCGCAGACACAAACCTTTCGACCACGGCGCTGCGCGAGATGGAAGAGGAGCTCGGCATCCCACGCGCACAAGTAGAGGTGCTCGGCCTCCTCGACGATGTGCCCACTCCGTCGAGCTACGTGATCACCCCGGTCGTGGGCCTGGTAACGGGCCCTCTCCAGATCGTGGCCCAGGCGAGCGAAGTGGCAGAGACCTTCACGGCTTCGGTCGCTGCGCTGCGCGATCCGGCCGTTTACCACGCGGACGGCGAGCGGACCTGGCGCGATGTGACCTATGTCATGCACGAATACCGGGTCGACGGTCGCAGGATCTGGGGGGCAACGGCCCGCATGGTCCATCAGCTCCTGGCTCTCCTGTAGAGTGTGCGCGGGCCAGTATTCGTTTCTAGTCGGCACCAAAAAAAGCCCTCGTGATTGCTCACGAGGGCTTCTTGGTACCGAACGAGGCGAAGAATTACTTCTTGGTCTCGGTGGTCTTCTCGGTCTTCTCGGTCGTCTCGGTCGTCGAGCCGTCGGCATGGGCCTTCTTGGAGTGCTTCTTGGACTTCTTCATCGAACCGTCGGCCGAGGTTTCGGTCTTGGTCTCGGTCTTGGTCTCGGTCTTCTCTTCCGCCATGGCAAGGCCGGCGTGAGCGACGAAAGCGAAAGCGGACAGCATAGCGATCTTCTTCAACATGTTAGTTCTCCCTCTTCAAGTTGCCGAAAAACCTCGGCGGATTGTACGACTCAGTTCTAAAAAGCGCGGTGTCGTCGACACGGGGTCGGCGAACACCGCGCGAGAAGCGAAAACTACTTCTTGGCGTCGCCAGCGGGGGCAGCAGCGTCGCCCTCGGCCTTCTTCTCGCCCTTCTTGCCCTTGCCCTTCTTCTCCTTCTTCGGGGCGCCGTCAGCGGCAGGCGCGTCCTCGGCGAAGACCGGGGCGGTGAACGAGACGAGCGCAACGGCGGCAACGAAACCAAGCATGATCTTGTTCATTTTGATGAGTCTCCTTGAAAGGGTTACCAGCCCGTGTGCTTGCGGCTGATGGCTCAGGGGACTTTGCAGTGGATGTGCCACTCCCTAACCCATTGAAGGCAGTGTGATGCGACCTCGGGAAAGTTGGTTTCATGGGGCGTTTGTGCAATGTGACCGACCAAGGGGTGGTGCGCAGCGCCACATAGGCGCTCGTGCCTCGATAGTTAGTTTTGGTTTCAAATATTTACAGCATGGCTTGCGAGCATGGCTTGCGAGATCGAGAACACCGGTCGCAACTACCCCGGGTCTCGCTAGCGAGACGATCGTGTATTGTCCGGCGTCATGAACACGCTGCGTTCCTTCATCTGTGGGTCGTTCGTAGGCGGCGGTAGCGCCAAGCAGACGCTCCTCAACCCGGCCACCGAAGCGCCCATCGCCGAGATCGGCTCCGGCGGCTACGACAACGGCGAGGCGCTGGCGTTCGCGCGTGAACGGGGCGGTGCTGCGTTGCGCGCCATGACGTTCGCCGAGCGCGGTGAGCGAGTGAAAGCGCTCGGCAAGCTGATCCACGGTGCGCGCGACCAGCTCATCGAGCTCGCCATCGCCAATGGAGGCAACACGCGCTCCGACGCGAAGTTCGACATCGACGGCGCATCGGGCACGCTCGCCGCATACGCCGAGCTCGGCAAGCAGATCGGCGACACCCGCGTGCTCCTCGACGGGGACATGATCCAGCTCACGCGCTCCGTGCGCTTCATGGGCCGCCACATCGCGGTGCCACGCGAAGGTGTGGCCGTGCACATCAACGCGTTCAACTTCCCAGCGTGGAACATGATGGAGAAGGCGGCTGCCGCGCTCCTGGCCGGCATGCCGGTCATCACCAAGCCGGCGACCGCCACCGCGCTCGTCGCACACCGCATCATGGAGATGATGGCGGAGGCGAAGGTCCTTCCCGAGGGCGCGTTCCAGCTCATCCTCGGCACCACCGGCGATCTGCTCGATCGCTTGTCGGGTCAAGACTGCCTCGCGTTCACGGGGTCGTCGGACACCGGGATCAAGCTGCGCGGCAATGCCCACGTGGTGGCCACGTCGGTGCGCGTGAACCTCGAGACCGACAGCCTGAACGCCGCCGTGCTGGGCGCCGATCTGGGCCGCGGTGAGCCCGGCTACGACCTGTTCGTGGGCGACGTCGTGCGCGACATGACGCAGAAGACCGGCCAGAAGTGCACCGCAATCCGGCGCGTGCTCGTGCACCGAGACCGCCTCGAAGAGGTTCGCGAAGATCTGCTCGAGCGGCTCGCGCAGGTGAAGGTGGGCGACCCCAGCCGAGAAGAAGTCACCATGGGCCCGGTCGCGACGAAGGTGCAGCTCGAGGAAGTGCGCCGCGGGATCGCGAAGCTGGCCACCGAGTCGCGCACGCTCACGGGCGGTGATGGCAGCGCGTTCGCGTCGGGCCAGCCGATGACGGCGACGAGCGGCAAGGGCTTCTTCGTGGCGCCGACGCTGCTCGAGACCATCGACGCTGCCAAGGCGCAGGTCGTGCACACGCACGAAGTGTTCGGGCCCGTGTCCACGCTCGTGCCGTACGACGACAAGAGCGAGGCGCTCCGAGCCTTGCGTCGCGGCGACGGTGGCCTCGTGTCGTCCGTGTACTCGGACGACCGCGCGTTCCTGCAAGAGATGGCGCTCGGCATGGCGGCGCACCACGGTCGCTTGTTCCTCGGCTCGTCGAAGCTCGAGGGGCATGCCGTCGGCCCTGGCACCGTGCTGCCGCAGCTCGTGCACGGCGGCCCCGGTCGTGCCGGTGGCGGTGAAGAGCTGGGCGGCTTGCGTGCGCTCGGCTTCTACACGCAACGCACCGCCATCGCGGGAGACCGGCCTATCCTCGAGGCGCTCTTCGGCGCGCCATCGGCGCCGACGTTCGAGACCTGAGCCTGGAATTAGCTCGCGTCGGCTTGGCCGGCGTCGGGCTCTTCCGTGATCGGGCCCGAAAGATCTTCGGCCACCGACATGTCTGCCTCGCGCATGACCGTCGGGCACGTGGCCGTGGGCACGCACTCGCCGACGTCGCGATCCGACCGGATGTAGCGATAGCCCGTGTCGCAGCCGATCGCCGTCGTCACGCAGTAGCCGGCGCAGCACTCGGTGGCTGCTTGGCCGCCGCTGAGATGCGTCGAGATGACGCACTCACTGGCGGCGCTGCATGGCAAGTGGTCCGTCACCTCATCGCCGCAACCCGTCAGCGCGAGCGAAAAAAGAGACGAGCACATCACCGACGTCAACATGCGAACCGTGGAGGACATGGCGCGAGATAGAACTTCCGGCGACGAAACATGTCAAGCGCCTGACGTTCTGGTGAATTCGCGAGCGTGGACCACCGCCTGCTTTTCGCGGTACGAGTAAGACACGGACGCGAATGTCCACCGGTGCTGCGGGTATGGGAACGATCGTCATCGGAACGGGGATCGCAGTCGGTGAGCATCGCGTGCCGAACGCATCGCTCGCCCGCGTATGCGAGACCACCGACGAGTGGATCTTCGAGCGGACCGGCATCCGCGAGCGCTATTACGTGAAGAACGGCACGACCACGTCCGACCTCGCCGAGCGCGCGGGCCGTGCCGCGATCGCGAACGCGGGGCTCGAGCCGTCGGACATCGATTACCTCATCGTCGCGACGATGACGCCGGACTATTACTTCCCCGGCAGCGCGGTGCTGGTGCAGCACAAGCTGGGCCTCCGCAACGTGCCGGCGCTCGACATCCGTCAGCAGTGCACCGGCTTCATCCACGGGATGGAGCTGGCCGATGCGCTCCTGCGCTGCGGTCAGGCCACGCGCTTGCTGCTGGTCGGCGCGGAAGTGCACTCGGGCTTCATGCCGTTCGACGTCGAGGTGGTGGTGGGCACGTCGGCGCGCGTGCCGTCGGAGGAAGAACGCATCAAGGCCACCCAATACCGCGACCGAACGGTGCTGTTCGGGGACGCGGGTGCCGCGGTGGTCCTGGTACGCCACGACGGTGACGACCGGGGAATGATCGCGAGCCGCATTCACAGCGATGGGAGCCAGGCCGATCGCTTGTACGTGCCGTCGGGCTTCGCGTTCCGCCCATACATCACGGAGGAGATGATCCGCGAGGGCCGCCACGTGCCGGAGATGGACGGCCACCGCGTGTTCAAGGCCGCGGCGACCAAGCTGCCCGAGGTGGTGCGCGAGCTCTTGGCAGCGACTGGACAAGCCCCGGGGGACCTCAAGCTGTTGCTCGCGCATCAGGCGAACCTGCGCATCTGCGAGGCGGTGCAGCGATCTCTCTGTCTGTCCGACGAGCAGGTCTACAACAATATCGATCGCTACGGAAATACGACGGCGGCTACCATCCCGCTCCTGCTGCACGAGTGTCGCGAGAGCGGGCGGCTGCAGGCTGGCGACCTGGTGTGCTTCGTCGGATTCGGTGCAGGCTTCGTGTGGGGCGCAAACCTCCTGCGCGCGTGAGGCCGTCGAGGTAGGCTACACGGCCCATGTCCGAGTCGCCCACCAACCGCTTCCAGCTCCCGGAGATCGACGAGAGCCAGCTGGGGGGCGAGGTCGTGAAGGTGGACCTGCGCCAACCGATGAACGAAATCCGCGCGCTCCTCTCTCACTGCCCTGTGAAGACGCGTCTCGCACTGAGCGGACCCATGGTCGTTGCGCGAGACATCGCCCACGCCAAGATCAAAGAGCGGATCGATCGTGGTGAGGGCCTCCCGCAGTACCTGAAGGACTACTGCGTCTACTACGCGGGGCCGGCCAAGACACCCGAGGGCTACGCGTCCGGCTCGTTCGGGCCGACGACGGCCGGCCGCATGGACAGCTACGTGAGCCTGCTCCAAGAGCACGGCGGCAGTCTCGTGATGCTCGCCAAAGGCAACCGCTGCAAAGCAGTCACCGATGCGTGCATGAAGTTCGGCGGCTTCTACCTCGGCTCCATCGGGGGGCCAGCCGCGCGTCTGGCCAAGGATTGCATCACCAAAGTCGAAGCCCTCGAGTATCCTGAGCTCGGCATGGAAGCGGTCTGGAAGATCGAGGTCGTGGATTTCCCGGCGTTTACCATTATCGATGATAAGGGGAACGATTTCTTTGCTCGGTTGTTGCCTGCGGGAACGAAGGCCTAGGCATTGACCAGCACGCCGACGAAGGACGACGCGGGCTCGCTGTTCGTGATCGGTGACGTGCATGGTTGCGCGGCCGAGCTGAAGACCCTCATCAACAAGCTGCCGCTCACGCCAAAGTCCACGGTGGTGATGGTGGGCGACTACATCGACCGCGGCCCGGACTCGAAGGGCGTCATCGACACGATCCTCACGCTGCGGAAGTTCTGCAACGTGGTGGCGCTGTCGGGCAACCACGAGTCGATGCTGATGGACTTCCTCGCCGACCCTACGTCGCGCGCGGCCGGCATGTTCATCTACAATGGCGGCGGCGCCACGCTGGCCAGCTACTCGAGCGGCGACGGCAAGTATCACATCCCGGAAGATCACCTACGCTTCTTCGACGAGCTGCGGTTGTCGTATCAAACGCCCGAGTTCTTCTTCGTGCACGCGGGTGTGCCGGACGTTCCTCTCGCCGAGCTCGACGATGAGCTCGATCGCGACGAGATGCTGTGGGTACGTCGCAAGTTCCACAACAGCAGGTACGACTGGGGAAAGCTCATCGTGCATGGGCACAGCCCGGTGCCGGAGGTGTTCTTCGGTGATCGCCGCATCAACGTGGATACCGGCTGCGTGTTTCAGCAGGCGCTCACCGCGGTCGAGCTGCCGTCACGTCGGGTTTACAGTGTGGCCAAGAGCCCGGAGCAGCGTCGGGTGCACTTGCGGGATCTGTCGTCGAACCGCGTCGCCATCCGCTTCCGCGGGGCGGTGCCGGTGTACGTGCACTGCGGCGAAGAGATCATCGAGTTCGAGACCATCGACTACAACGAGTTCGGCATGCTCATGCGCGAGATCGTGGAGCGCACGGACGAGCTGTTCGCCGTCGACGAATTGATCGAAGGGCACATCGGCTCCGACGACGCCACGCTGGTGGCCTTCAGCGCGCGGATCGTTCGTGTGCAGCAGCAAGACGTGGGTCGTTGCTACGCGGTGCGCCTCGAAGCGATCACTTGACGTCCCGAGTAACGCTTACATAAGCGCCGAAAAAAATTTTGCTCTCGTGATCCCGCACCGGCATCGTCGCTGTGCATGGACAATATAGACAAGCGCAGCGAGACCCGCCAACCGCTCCAACAACCGGTGTCACTCCACAGTCCCGAAGCGGAGCAGCCAGTGGTGGGCAAGACCCGCAACCTCAGCTCGAAGGGCATGTGCGTGTTCATGACGCCCACGCCCTCCGTCGGACAGGAGCTCACCTGCGAGCTGCCGAATGGACAAGCCGTGCGCGGTCGCGTGGCGTGGGCCACGGAGCCGAACGTCGCCGACCTGGATGCGTGGAGTGGCGTGGGCATCGAGTTCGCGGATCGCTCCCCGGTCGACCTGCGCGAGATGACGGCCAAGGCGCTCATCGAGCCGCTCTCCACCATGCCGGCGCCGGTCGATGTGTGGTTCGATGGCCTCGAGTCGTCGACGCGCGCCATCGCGCAGCGACGGGACGGTGCGGTCGAGCTGTCGAGCACGCTGGCGTTCCTGCGCGAGGGCTCCGAGGTTCGCATCGCGGCGTCGAGGGCCGAAGGCGCGGAGCCGTTGCGCGGGAAGGTGGCCAACGTGTTCCTCCGCAGCGACGGTGGCACGCCCCGTCTCGTCATCACGCTCGCGTTGAACCACGAGGTCATCACGCCGCCAGCCCCTGGAGACGAGCGCTGGTTCCCGGAGATCTCGATCGACGAGCAGCCCGTCGTGGCCACGCGCTCCGATGAGCCCGCCGCTTCGCTCGAGACCGCCGTGCCCGAGGCCATGGAGCCCGAGGTCACCGAGCGCAATCCGGTCCCGGCCCTGGCGGTCGACGGTGACGCGCGGAGGTCCACCGTCCGCATGTTCGCGCTCGGCGCCGTGGCCGTGGCGATCGGGGTGTGGGCCGTCATGCACGCGCAAGCTCCGGCGCCCGTCGCGATCGAGACCGCGGCCCCCGTGGTCGCTCCCGCTCCGGCGGCCAACGTCATTGCGGTGGAGCCTGCAGCGCCGGCCCCGACGGAGAACGTCGCCGCCGATACGTCCCACGCCGAGTTCGCCTCGGTCGAGCTCAAGCACAAAGGTCCGTCGGCCGAAGTCGCCATCGAGACGGCTGCGCCCGCGGTTGTACCGGTGGTGGCTGTACCGGTCATCACAGCCGCCGCTCACGTTGCACCGACCGCCGATACCTCGGGCCCGGGTTGGCTCCCCCACGTGGTCACCGTCGGTGATACGCAGCAGCTCACGGTTCCACTCGGTGGCACCGGCAAAGGCATCTCGCGCTTCCTACTCGACAGCCCACCGGGCATCGCGGTCGATCTCCCTACCGCGTTCCCCGTCGTTCCGATGAAGTCGTACCTGCTACATGACCCCGCGTTCTACTCGCTGTGGATCCGCAAGCAGCCGAACGGCAACGGTCTGCAGATCCGTCTGCACGTGACGAAGGGCGTCCACGTGAGCGCCGACATCGTCGACGGCAAGCTCCGCTTCAAGCGCAAGGACTAGCGACGTCAACGCAACCGCCGGACGTTCCTCGTCTCACGGCTTTTTTGCGCCGGCGATCCCGTCCTTGACCGCCTTGTCGTCGGTGTCGAGCTCGGATCGGGCGGCCTCGCGTTCCGCGGTGGGGATGCGCGCGCGGTTCGCGTCGGCGCGCGCAAGGAGCGCCGCATTGCCGAGAAAGGTCGCGATGTCGTACTGCAGCTCTTGGTGCATGGCGCTCGTCGGGTGCTTGTTGAGAGCGTCGGCGACGCGGACGGCCTCCTTCGGCAGATCGATGTTCGCTCCGAATATTCCGGTGGCCCAGAAGCGGTTCGACGGATCGGCAATTTGAGCGATGCCACGAACAGACCGACCGTAGGACATGGCCGTCACCGGGTCATCCGGCTGAAGATCGAACGCCGCATGGACGGCCTTGAATGAAGCAGCGGCGTCGAAGAACGTCCCCATGTGGGCTTTGTACTTGGCGATGAGCGCAGCCGCGAGCACGAGCTGAAGGCGCGCGCGAACCTGCGGCGTGCCGGTCTTGAGATCGCGCCGCGTCGTGTCGATGAAGTCGTTCATGCCCTCGGCGTCCTTGGCCTTGGCAAATGCCTTCACCTTGTCGTACAGGGCCGTGAGCTCCGGCGACTCCGCGCGCACGCTGGTCGTCGTCTCGCTGCCCGGTTTGGTGCCCGGGCTGGCGTCGATGTCGGCCGCATGGCTCGCGTGGCCTGCGACCAGCGCGGTGACCATCACCAGCTGGCCGATGCGCAACTTGCTTGGGGCCTTGAGCTTCCCGAACGCACGCTTGGCCCAGCCACCGACGCTTCGCGGCGCGAGGCCCATACCGCGCGTAAGCGAAGCGCCCGGGCGCCCTGACTCGGCCCCATCGCTGGGACGCACGGGTCCCACCAGGAAGATGGCCGTGAGAGCGACGAGGAGGATACGCACGCGACCTTCGATTGCAATGCATGAGCCGGCGAGACCCTAGTATTCCCAACGCCTTGCCCGGGGGAGCCGGGGTCAGCAAGCCGGCGTCATACCGTCCGCTGAGGTCAGGAGGCCCGAGGGACCTCTCCGCGCGAACGCCGACGCCCGAGGTCGCGCAGCAGGACCCAAGCCGACGCACGACGCCAACGAGGTCTCGAACCTACTTCGTCGGCGTGAAGTCGATTCCCTTCACCAGTATCCCCAGGCGATCGCGAAGCTCGCTCTTCTCCATCGAGAGCTGCACGGTGCGGCGCGTCACCTCGTTGAGCCCGGTCTCGAGCTCGGTGAGCGTGATCTCGAGCTTGCGCTTCAGGTCCGCGTTCGCCGTGCTCTTGCCGAGCGCTTTCAGGTTCTCGCGCACCTCGGCCTGACGCTCCGACTGCACGCTGCGCTGCTCCTCGGTGGCCGACAGCTTCCCTTCGATCTGATCAATGCGCTCGCGCAGCGTGATGACTTCACGAAGCTGCGCCTCGATCTTCGGATCGGCGCTCGCGTTCTTTAGATACATCGCGATGACCTGACGACCGAAGCTGTTCCAGATGTCCACGTCCTGGCGCGACGGCGTCTGTTCCTCGACCTCGATCTTGGTGCGCCCGGTCTTCGCGAGTTTGATCGGGACGTAGTAGGCACCACCCTCCTCGATCATCTTGTCTTGGCCGACGACCTTCCAGCCGGTGCGACGCTCGCGGCGCGCGTACATCGTGGCTTCCTCGTTCGAGCCGTTGTCGACGTCGTACTTCCAACGGGTGATGCGCTTGGTCTCGCAGGTGATGATGCCGCGCGCGATGCGTACCAGCTGCACGCCTTCCTCGCGGTTCTCTTGCGCGAGCTGCACGCGCACCCGACCGTCGAGCGCGTACGGCACGAACGTGCCGGCGCCCTTCTCTATGCGTTGCGCGAGGGCCTCGCCGAGGAAGGTACCGCCGCCGTCGTCCTGCCGATAAATCGCCATCGGTCCGGCCTCGAGCACGAAGCCCGAGTCGTTCTTGAAGCGCACGGAGCGATAGGGCGAGACCTGATCCTGTCCGACGCGGAACAGCAGCACGTCTTCGCCGGGCACCTTCGCATTGACGATGTTCACGAGAGCGCTCTGGCGCTCACCGACGGTAATGGGTTCTGCCACGTCGTAGCGGAACAAGCTGCCGACGGCGTTTCCGGCGACCAGCGTGCGGAAGTTCTTCTCGAGGTCGGCCATCTGCACGGCCGGTGGCGGTGGCGGCGCTGCAGAAGCCGTCGACGGATACAGAGCGGAGGCGTCCTTGTTCGCCGATGCCTTCTTCGACTTCTTCGCAGGGCCCCCGTAGCCGCGCCCCGATCCAGCGCCACTTCGGAGAGCCTCCTCACGCTCGGCCGCAGGTGGCGCTGCCTCGTCGGCGGCAAGTGCACCGTCAGCCTCGCCAGCGGCAATCCCACCCGACGACATGAACGCTTCGGGCGCGAGCTGCGCGATCTCGTCGCGCGCCTCTAGATGCGGACGCTTCGGGAAGCGAGGCGTGTAGAGATCGTAGGTGAACGCGAGTGGCGTACCGGCGGTGAGCGACAGCTTCACGTCTTTCCAGTCATCGCCCGACACGTTGTCGACGACAGCCCACCCCTGCAGAAGCGACCTCTCGGACACCTTGTCGATGACGAGGCGATAGGCCGGCTTCCACGCGGGCATCTCGACGACGTAGCTCACGACCAGGTCGTGGTTGGTGGCGTGCGACAAGCGCACGGTCACGTCCACGGGCTTCCAGGACCCGGCATCGAGCGCCACGTCGAGCGCCTTCTTGAGGCCCACCTCGAGCGTGCCATCGAGGATCTTGAGGTCCTTGATCTTCGCCACCGATAGTTGCGCGAGCGCGCCACCGTCGGTGAGCAGGGACAAGCGCCAGTCGGCCTTGCCCTCTTGCCCGAGGTTCTCGACGCCCACCAGGCGCCCGCTCACGGTGCGCTCGCCTTGCACCACGCATCGCGCGCCACGAAAGGCCTGCGCGATAGCGAGAAGTCCACCCTCGGTACGCACCTGATCGGGGAGTTCGGAGAGTAGCTTGGCGCGGGACTTTTCGATGGGCAGCGCGATCGAGGTCGCGCGACCACTCCCGAGATCGACGACGGTGAGCGACTTCAAGAAGTCGCGGATCTGATCGGGGCGCACGCGGAGGTGCAGGATATCGTCGGTGAGCTTGCCACGACGCTCGAAGTAGCCGATGCCGTTCTGGTAGAGCACGGCGCGTGTGACCGGGAGCTCCGGCGCGCGGGTCACGTTGCTGCCGGCACAGCCGCCGAGGATGGCGCCACCGAGGATGGCGCCAAGTGACAGGAGCGAGAGCCCTACCAGAGCACGATGCATACATCCTCCACGGAAGTTTGGGTCGCCGAGCGTATCACTCCCAGCGCAGGGACTACGCGTCGGTGAGAAAAACGATCTACGCTGCTGGCCATGAGCGGGACCCCCGAGCAGCTGGAAGCGGCCCTGGTGCTGATCGCCGGTGCGCTGCGCGACCGACCCGCGCTGGAGACGCTGCTGCGCGCGCGCTGGCATGCGGGCGATCACACCACCGACGAGCTCCCGACGGCGCTCGTGGATGCGGCTGCACTGTGCAGTGCGGCCATCCCCGCCCTCAGCCAAACCGAAGAAGGCTTCGACGCGCTGAGCGTGATGGTGGCCGGGCCCGTCGGGGCTGCGTTGCTCTCCTGGTACTCGGCGAGCGCGTGGCGCCGAGACGTGTGGGTTGCGCCGCTGCTGAGCATCGCGGCTACGCACGCGAGCGTGGCGCACCTCGTGCACACCGTAGCCACGGAGCGCGTGGTGAGTGGACCGCTGCACGATGCGCTGCTGTGCACGCCGTTCGTCGGCAATGGCGATGCGTTGGCGTCGCCGGAGAACACCGAGGCCCGCGCGCGCATCGAGATCCTCGTCTGGGAAGCCGGCGCGAGCGCGCTCGAGGTGCCCGAGCTCGGTCCCTGGCTCTTCGGCTCCGCGACCACCTTCGACGAGCTCGTTCATCGTCCGGGCCATGGCACGCTGCGAGGCCGTGTGCTCGCGGCGCGCATTCTCGAGATCAGCGCGAGTGGCATGCCGCCCGACGCCGATCCGGTCCTCATCGGTCGCACGCTGCAGGCGCTGCAACCTCTGCTGCTCCACCCCGAGCCGCTCGTGTGGCTGCACGCCGCGCGCGCGCTCGGTCGCCTCACGGGCCCGCTCGAGCAGCTCGAGGGCATGTTGCTCGACTGGGTGCACGGCGACTCACCGCCCGTGCTGCGTCAACGCGCGATCACCGCGCTCGCGTCGCTGCCCGCGCGTCGTCTCGGCTTTCTCGGCAGCCAGCTCGGCGCCATCGTGGCGTCACCGGACGAAGATTCGTGGGTGCTCGCCGCCGTCGCTGCCGCCACGCCGTACCTGTTCGCCGAAAAGCGCGAGCTGTGGGAACGCGTACGCAAGCGCGTCCTCGCGGGCGACGGGGGCGCCATCACCGCCCGTGCGCTCGCACGCGGCCTCGGCGCCTTGTGGCGTCGCGGGCTGCGAGAGCCCGAGATCGTCAGCACGCTCCGCGCACTGCGCGACATGGCGAGACACGCGGCGACCGGCGCGTTCGACGAGCAGCGGCGCTGGATCGAGGTCATCTCCGTCACCGACGTGATCGACGCGGCCGAGCGTGATCCGCTCGACGTCGAGCTGGGCCTCGACAACCTCGTTCGAGTGGCCGCGCAATACGACGACGAGGAAGCCGACGCGCGCGCCGTACGCTTCGCCGCGACGCTGGGCGCCACGTTCCAGGAGGCCCGCCGGGTCGCGATCTCGGCGCCGCGTCCACGGCAGCGAGCCGCCGCGATCAACGCCATCGAAGGCACGGCCCGCGCCTTCGCGCTCAGCTGGTGGTCGCCGCTCGTGGCCACACATCCATCGGGTGATCCCATCGAGGTGCCCGATCTCGACGAGACGTGGAATGCGATCGCGCACGCGCCTTCCGAGCTGCTGGACTTCGTGAAGGGAAGGCGTCAGACCGAGGGCGTAGAGGCCGGGGTGGACCTCCCGCTCGAGGTGCTCGCCGTGCAGCTCGGCGGCTACGCGCTCGATGCCTGCGACGAAGAGGGCCGCGGACGGGGTCGAGGTCCCGTTGCGCACGACATCTGTCAGTGGCTGCGGAAGATCGAAGGCCTCGCCGATGGATCACGCGATCTGCCGTTCTCGCTGAAGAATGCGCTGAGCCGCCTCATCTGGCGCCTGGTCGACACCACGCGCGGCACCACGCTCGGTGACGTGGATGACGTGCGTTGGCTCGGACCGTTCGCCGCGTGGTGGGCGCTCGTGATCGATCGTCCTGCGATGCTTCGTCCGCTGGCAACGGCGCTCCCGATGATGTCGGTGAAGGCGCTCGAGCACTGCGTGTCAGAGGCCGAGAACCTCCGCAAGGCGATCGGAAGTGGTGAGCTCGACGGCGCGTGGGGCGCGCGCGCGGCGGACGCACTCGCGGCGTTGCACGCGACCGACAGCGAGCTCGCGCACGTGATGGCGGCTCTGGCCACGGCGCTCGCGGCGTTTGGTACGGCGGCGGGCCACAAGCCGAGCCTCGAGGCGATGTGTCTGCAGTTGGTGATGGCAGCCGACCGACTGCAAGCGGTGCTCGCCGACCCGGTGAAGGGCCTGCATGCGGTGAGTCAGCAGACCGACGATTCGCTCGATCGCAAGGCCACGCAAAATGCGCCGCGCGTGGCGGCACTGGTGGCACGCGCGATTCGCCTGCGCGAGCTCGTCACGCTCGACGTATGGCTCGCTTCACTCGGCCCGGTCACGTCGGCGCTCGTCGAGGAGGCGCTGCGCGCGGCGATCCGACGTACGGCCCCGCCGCCGCCACAGCCCAAGAAGAAGGAAGCCACGCTCGTCGCTGGCTACGAGATCGTGAAGCCGCTCGGGGAAGGCGGCATCGGCTCCGTGTGGCTGGTGCGCAAGCCCGGAGCCGACCGTCTGTTCGTCCTCAAGATCCCGAAGGCCGACGTGCTCGCCAGCGCGAGCGACACCGAGCGGCAGGGCATCCTGTCTTCGTTCGTCGAGGAGGCGGCAGCGCTCGCCGGCCTCTACCACCCGAACGTCGCGAACATCATCGATCGCGGCGTCATCGATCACGTGCCGTACCTGGTGCTCGAGTACTTGATCGGCGCGGACCTGAAGGAGTACGCGACCGCACGTCGCATGACGCTCTTCGAGCTGCGCCAGGTGGTGCTCGATTCGTGCGCGGGCCTCGCGGGGCTTCACAGCGCGGGCTTGGTTCATCGCGACATCAAGCCGGCGAACCTGTGGCTGCGGCTGCCGCTGCGTGGGGGTGAACGGTTCGATGCGCAAAAACACCGCGATCCAGCAGCGGCGGCGCCGCTGGCGACGGTGGTGATCGACTTCGGCATGGTGCGCCAATCGCGCGTGTCGTCGGACGCCGCCGGGCGCTTCGTCGCCGGAACGGCCGGTTATATCGCGCCGGAGCAAGTGCTCGACCCGGTGGAGCTCGATCCGCGCGCAGACGTGTACTCGCTCGCCGCGTCCATCTACAACGTGACGACGGGTCGCGCGTTCTTCGACGAGATCGACAACCCACGCGACCGGATCATGGCGCACATGCGCAAGGATCCCTTCGAGGACGGCACGCGCCTCCACGCCTACCCCACGGAGGTCGCCAAGCTGATGCGCGCTGCCACGGCGCTCGAGCCACGCGATCGTCCCATGCCACTCGAGCTCGGCCGCTTGTTCGCCGCCGCGCTGTGACCGCATCCGAGGACGTCACCATGAATCGCCCAGCGCGCTCGATGCGTGCCGGGTAGAGCGCACCGGGCCGAGCCTACGCGCGCCGGCGCGCTCGGTAACAGGAACAAGCCTCCATTTTTTTCAGGTGCGAACGCGCATTAGTTAGTACTTTCTCCCAAGCGCGAGGATGGCGGAATTGGCAGACGCGCCGGATTTAGGTTCCGGTACCGAAAGGTGTAGGGGTTCGACCCCCCTTCCTCGCACCACTTGAAGTTGCTTCACGTTTTCGGCTTCTCGGTCTTCGGCTCGGATTCCTGCTCGGAGCCTTCGTGACCAGTATGTGACCACAATCGATCGGTCGAAGCCGCTTGCAGCACCTCAAGCGCGGCGCGCTCGGACGGTCGGATGTAGCGGTTGGTCGTGGTCACGTTCTTGTGACCTGCCAAGAAGGCGATGCCTGCCAGGTTGGTCGTGTGCTCCGCGAGATTCGTCAGGCGCGAGTGCCTGAAGTCGTAGGGGGAGATCTTCTCCGCGAGATCGCCCGGCAGCTTTGCGCGCCGTGCGGCCTCGCGCAGGAGACCTCCGTAATTGTGGCAACCGAAGATCAAGCCCACGTCTGGACAGATCGAGTCGAGCACGGCGCGAGCGCGCGGAGTCAGTGGTAGCCGACGACCAAAGCGAGCCTTGTCAGCCTCATCTCGAATCGTGAGCGTGGTGTCGCCCTTCCGGTAGTCATCTGGCGCACGCAGGAGGTCCAACGTCCCCGGTCGCAGCGAGGTTTCCCACGCGAAGGTGAACCGCGCTCGAACGGGGAACGGCGTCGGGGTTCGACGCGTCGTCCTCCACTCGGGAAGCTCCTTCAACACCGCCTCGATCTGCGGTTCGGTGAGTTCTAGTGGCTCGACGTACGGCACGTGGAGCAACTCCGCTGCCTTCTGCTTCGTCGCCTCGCCACGTCGGTCGTAGCGCGCGGTAGTCGCCACGTTCGCGTGACCGGCAAGGCGCTGGACCGTCGAGATGTCGGCTCCAACGTCCAACAGGTCGGAGACGAATGACCGTCGCAGATCGTGCGGAGAGAAGGAGGCGATACCTGCCTGCACGGCTCGACGACGCAGCGTGTACAGCACTGCTTGGTCCGTCATGCGGCGCACGGTAATGCGGCCACCTTTGTTGGCTCTTCTCCCGATCGAGTGGGTAGCTGAATATGCTAGATCGCTTTAAAAGGCCATATACGAGGCGGTAGAACGCATTTCCTAGGATGCGCAAACC
>JAYUBF010000003.1:0-2844 GCA_043741435.1 Myxococcales bacterium | reverse complement strand
CTCGCCCTCAGAATCCAGGTCGTCCGTGCCACACTCGATCCCCGCGAAGCCTACAACCAGATCCCGGAGAGAGACCCCCGTCTCCGTTAGGCACCCAGTTGACGGCGCCAAGTTGACGGCGAGAGCCGCGGTCCGCTATGAACAACGTCTCTGTTCTGAGGAGACGCACCCATGTCCGTCCGTCCGCTCGTTGGTCTCGCTTACGTTGGTGGTTTCACGCTCGCTGTCTTGTCGCTGCTCGCAGGCGGGTGTCACCCGCAAAAGGCCAAGCCAGAAAATACACCAGCGACGGTAGACGTCGGTCTCGACGAGACCGCGATCAACCGGGGCGCGCAGCCCTGCGACGACTTCTACGAGTTCGCGTGTGGCACCTGGCTCAAGCGCACGGAGATCCCGGCGGATCGATCGGGCTGGATGCGCAGCTTCTCGGTCATCGACGAGCGCAACGAAGCCGAGCTGAAGATGGTCCTCGAAGAAGCGCGCGACAAGCCGGCGGATCCGGCGATGAAGCAGCTCGGCGACTTCTACGCGGCGTGCCTCGACGAGGACAAGGTGGAGAAGACCTGGCAGGCGGAGCTCGACGCGCAGCTCAAGCCCATCGAGCAGGTGAAGGACATCCCCACGCTGATGCGCGAGGTCGCGCGCCAGCACGTCGGCCTCGGCGCTCCGCTGTTCGGCTTCGGCCAGCAACAAGACTTCAAGGACGCGAACCAGGTCATTGGCTCTGCCGACCAGGGCGGCCTCGGCCTTCCGGATCGCGAGTACTACCTGCTCGACGATGAGAAGTCGAAGGAGCTGCGCGTCAAGTACGAGGCGCACGTGACCAAGATGCTCACGCTGTCGGGTGTGAAGGCAGAGGTGTCGCAAGCGCAGGCGCAGGTGGTGATGAAGATCGAGACCGAGCTCGCCAAGGCCTCGATGAAACGCTCCGATCGCCGCATTCCCGAAAAGATCTATCACCGCATCGAGCTGAAGGGCCTCGCCAAGCTCGCGCCGAAGTTCCCGTGGGCGCTGTACCTGAAGGAGATCGGCATCCCGGTCGTCACGCAGATCAACGTGGTGTCGCCGGACTTCTTCAACGGCATGAACAAGCTGCTCACGAAGGTCTTGTTTCCCGAGTGGCGCATCTACCTGCGTTGGCAGCTGCTGCACAACACGGCCGCCTTCCTCGGCAAGGCCTTCGTCGACGAGGACTTCGACTTCAACCACAAAATCTTGACCGGCACCGATCGGAATCTCCCGCGCTGGAAGCGGTGTGTCGCTCACGCCGACGGCATGCTGGGTGAATCGCTGGCGCAGGCGTTCGTGAAGAAGACGTTTGGCGACGAGGGCAAGAGCTACACGCGCAACCTCATCGTGGCCGTCGAGAAGGCGATGGAGGAGAACCTCGCCAAGCTCGCCTGGATGGACGACGCCACGCGCAAGGCCGCGCTGGTGAAGCTCGCGAGCATCACCAACAAGATCGGCTTCCCCGACACGTGGCGCGACTACTCGACCATGAAGGTCGCGCGCGACTCGTATCTCGGCAACGCCGAGTCGGCTGCCAAGTTCGAGGTGCACCGGCAGCTCGCGAAGATCGGCAAGCCCGTCGATCGGGGTGAGTGGGTCATGACGCCTCCGACGGTGAACGCCTACTACGAGCCGTCGAAGAACGAGATGGTGTTCCCGGCCGGCATCCTGCAGCCGCCGTTCTACAATCGGAAGGCGCTCGACGCCGTGAACTACGGAGCGATCGGCATGGTGATGGGCCACGAGCTCACCCACGGCTTCGACGACGAAGGTCGGAAGTTCGACGCGAAGGGCAACCTCGCGCAGTGGTGGTCGCCGGCCACGGATGCCGAGTTCGAGAAGCGCAAGCAGTGCGTGGTCGATCAGTACGGCAGCTACGTGGTCATCGACGACAAGAAGATCGACGGCAAGCTGACCACCGGCGAGAACATCGCCGACCTCGGAGGCATCAAGCTCGCATATCGGGCGTTCGAGACCGCGCACAAGGGCCAGATGAAGCAAGAAGCTGACGGCTTCACCGACGCGCAGCTGTTCTTCCTCGGCACCGCGCAGGCCTGGTGCGGCAAGCGCCGCCCAGAGATGGAGCGCCAGCGCCTCATCACCGATCCACACTCGACGCCGAAGTACCGCGTGAACGGCCCGCTCTCGAACCTGCCGGAGTTCGCGGCGGCATTCCAGTGCAAGCCGGGCAGCAAGATGGTCCGCGAAAACATCTGCACCATCTGGTAGTGGCGTGACCGACGACCAACTGAAGGGAAGCGAAGTCCGGCTGTGGCAGCTCGTCGAGCAGCGAACCCAGCCGGGCGCCGATCACGTGCGCATCGACGAGCGCATCTGGGACTTGTTCGGCGAGGAATGGTCGGTGATGCTCACCGATCTCTCGGGCTTTTCACGACGGGTCGCCGAGTTCGGCATCATTCACTTTCTCCACGGATACGATTGTCGCTAGATCGCTTGAAACCTCTGCATCGTCCGTTACACCAGATCAGAGTCAGTTGTTTGCCGTTGCTCCCGCAGGCCGCCATGTTCACGAGGAGAAGACAGGCAAGCAGCACGGGAGTGCGAAGACTGAACGAATAAGCAAAACACGTAGGCCGCGACTGATAGCCGACCTACTTGTCCTTGAATCCAAATTATCGAGCACCAGCAGCCAATCCGAACTCGACGGAGCGCACATCGCGCTCGCGGTTTCGCGGTTTGTGATTGAGGTCAGCTGACCCCATCGGTAGAGTTCGTGTAGTCGTTCACCCCCCCCTGCGATAGCGCGGACCGCGGAACAAGCCTGGAAAGAAAGAACCGGATGATTTCGATCAGATGGATGACGGACGCAAAAAA
>JAYUBF010000002.1:0-2859 GCA_043741435.1 Myxococcales bacterium | reverse complement strand
GCAAGTAGGTCTTCGCGACCTGCGCCGAGGCGGCCTCCAACCGGCGCATGAAGTCGGGCGGCGTGCTCACCTTCACGCGTGCGCGAGGCACCGCCGCAGCGAGCTTGTCGCGAAGTACCTTGAGGCGCGCCTTGGGAGACTCGTCCATGTCGATCAATCATATCGAAACAGCGGAGCCGGACGACACGGAATTCTCTGAATTCGGTTCCAGCGCCACTTCGCCTACATCGTGCGCGAGGTGCGCAGCGCGCGTCCTCAGCCGCGGGTCTTCGCTGTTCTTCAGGATCGCGAGCGCCTCCGCCTCGGCGATCGGCTGGTCGGTGATCGCGATGACCCCGAAGCGTTCGGCAATGACGCGAAGCAGCTCTTGTCGTCCCGGTCCGCGCATCATGCTGTCGAGCAGCTCGACGGCCGCGCTTCGCACCCGCTCGGAGGTCCCCCTCAGCGCGCGGTGGAGCGCGACGAGATCTCGCGGCGGATAGACCAAGGCCAAGAGCCGAGCCACCCGCTCCAGCGAACCGGCGAGACAGAGTTCCACGAACCCCGCGAGCGAATGCCCGGGCGCTTCAGGTCGGAGCAGCCCACTCCCCAGCACTTGCGCGAGATCGCTCGCGTGACGCGCCTCGCGCGCGATGTGCGGCTCCACCATCTCCCAGTCCACCGCGATCGGGGCACCTGATTGCAGGAGGTTGATGCGCCGAAGCAGGCGCGTCCTCACCCGAACGTCTTGTTCGATGCCCTCGAGGAGCGCGAGGACCTTCTCGCGCGCGTGGGGATCCGGGCCGGAGGGCGGATGTGCCAGTCCGATCAAGCGACGATGCGCCTCGACGTAGTGTGTGCGCATGCGCGAGATTGCCCACAGCCAGCCGACCACGGCGGCGAGCGTGAGGACGCTCGCGTAGGGCAGCCGGTCGGGCCGATCCACGTGCCACACCGCGGCGAGCACCAACCACAGGGCCGCGGTCAACGCGCCACCCAGCCGGTCGATGGTGGTGTCGACCAATCGCTTGGCCGCGGCGCGAAGGCGCGCGTCGAGCGGTGCATACAAGAGCTCGGACGCGGCCTTGTCGAAGGAGAGCCGCATCGAATCTGCCACGACCACACCGATGCCGCACAACACCACGGCACCGACAGGCATCATGGCGGAGAAGAGCACGGCGACCGCGACGGTACCGATGGAGATCGGCGCGCCCCGCAACGTGGGGATGGCACCCCAGCGACGGAGAATACGCTCGGTGCCAAACACCTGTAGTAGCAATGCCACGAGGCTGATCACGGCGCCCAAGAGACCGAACAGCGCGGTCATTTGGCCCTGATCCGAGCCGTAGTGGGCCTTCGCGATGCCCTTCAGCTGCCATTCGACCGTGGTGGTCGCCACCGTCAGACACAGCGTGATCGCAGCGAGCGTGCGCACGTAGCCGCTCTCGCGAAAGGTTCGCAGGCCATCGGCGAAGCCGCGCGGCGCACGCGGCATTGCTCTGGGGCGCTTGACCATGACGATGTGCATGAAGATCGCTGCGACGGTAAGCTCACCCGCGACGATCCACAGCAGGCCACGCGCCGAGACGTGGGTGGCGAGCAAGCGAGTGCCGAGTCCACCGCAGATGCCACCGATGATGGCGCCCGCGCCGATGATCGCGAAGGTCCGCTTCGCTGCATAGGCCGAGAACAACTCGTCCGCGAGCAGCCAGAGCTCCGCGAGCGCCACGAGGCCGGTGACACCGGACCACATGTACAAGACGGCGGGCATCCCCGGCACGCCACGATGCAGCCCTTCCCCGATCGCGAGGAGCGATCCAACCACCCCGAGCTGAAGCGCGACGAACGCGGTGCGCCGGCTGATGGAGCCCGTCCAGCGGTGATAGGCGCTGGTCACGACCGCCGCGAGCAAGGCCATGCCCAGCATCGCGTAGGCCAGCTCCACCAGGCCGAAGCGCGTGAGGAACACGCCGTCGCGCGCCGCCTTCAACATGGACTGTCCAGCGATGAAGAAGAACGCCGCGGTCGCGAGGAGCAACGTGGGCTCGACGAGCTCCTCGGGGATAGACAACCAGCGTGCGACGCGTGCCCTCATCTAGGTCGTGGCAGGATGAAGCCCCCTGGTCGCGCGCGGCCGCGGCGCTCGTGCCGCCGTCGGTCGGTCGGGCGCCTGCTCTCGGTCACGCTCGCGCGCGGCGTACGCCCGGCTCAGCAAGCCGACGACGCCGAGCCAGACGCCGATGAGCGCAATAGTGGCGAAGATGAAGTGCAGCGTCTGGAAGTGTAGACGTGTGCCGACCCACACCAGCACGGCGGACATCACGTCACCTGCCCGGACGGCGAACGTATCGGTGATGGACTTGACCTTGTACTTGGCGTCGCGCGAGGTGACGAGGTACAGCATCTGCTCCACCGTCTTCTGCAACGAGTAGTCCGTGCTGTTCTCGGCGATCTTGGCGATGAGGATGACGGTGATGATCGGGACCGCGGCCATCGTGCTGTACCCGCACAACGCGATGACGGGCAGGATGAAGAGCGCACGTCGAACGCCGATGTAGCGGACCAGGCGCGAGACCGCGAAGAGCTGCAGTCCGAGCACGGCGGCGTTCACGTACGTGAAGTAATCCGACTTGAAGGCCGTGATGAAGGCCTCCCGCGCATGCACGTCAGTGCCCACCTTTGCCGTTGCCACATCGAGGAGCCGGCGGTCGAGCACGTACTCTCCGGTGGTGTTGACCCAGTTCTTGATGAGCGACAGCAGAGCGACGAACAGCAGGTACTTGTCGCGAATGAGCAGCGCGAAGCCACCCGTCTTGTCGAGCGTGGTCTCGTGATCGGCCGATCCATCCGTTGCTTCACTGCCGCCCGTCACGCTCATCT
>JAYUBF010000001.1:0-2864 GCA_043741435.1 Myxococcales bacterium | reverse complement strand
ACTACGTCAATGTCGTGGTCGCCGGCAAGCATCCGGCGCCGCAGTGGTTGACGATGGATGCGGCCTTCAAGCACTGCAGCCGAGGCGCGGGAGCCTGGCAATGGGCGAGCAACGATCAGGGCGTCGCGCCCGACGTGGTCATGGCCTGCTGCGGTGATGTGCCCACGCTCGAGACGCTGGCCGCCGTCTCGATCCTTCGCGAGCACCTGCCCGAGCTGAAGATCCGAGTCGTCAATGTCGTCGATCTCATGAAGCTGCAGTCGCACTCCGAGCACCCTCATGGCCTCACCGACCTCGACTTCGATGAGCTGTTCACCAAGAACAAGCCGGTCATCTTCGCGTTCCACGCCTACCCGACGCTGGTTCACCGTCTGACATATCGCCGCACGAACCACCGCAACATCCACGTCCACGGCTACAAAGAGGAAGGCACGGTCACGACACCGTTCGACATGACCGTGTTGAACGAGCTCGACCGCTTCCACCTGGTGATGGATGCCGTCGACCGACTGCCTCAGACGAGCGACCAGGGCGTGTATCTTAAAGCTCAGCTCACCGAAAAGCTGATCGAGCACAAGCGCTACATCGCCAAGCACGGACAGGACCTTCCAGAAATTCGAGACTGGAAGTGGGGCGCGGGGGAGATCGAATAGGTAAGCGCTCGCAGGAGGCGGCGCTCTTGACGGTAGCCGCAGCGTCTCTCTATCGCGCACTCATCTGCGTCGCTAAACAGACGCTGCGCACCCGATTCTCCGCCCACGTCTTCGGCGACCCATTTTGTGCGGAGTGTCGCCTCGTCGGAAAGCTGTATGCACGGGATAAACGCCGATGACGCCTGGCTCTGCGAGGTCGGCAACAAACCCCGGAAGAATATCCGAGTGTCTCAAAGATCCGTCACATTCCACTGGATGAACGCCTTCGGCGGCAGCCGCTCGAGATCGGGAACCTGCGCATTTGCGGCGGGATATCCCAATGGCATTACCAGCACCGCCTTCTCGTTCGGACCACGGCGCAGCCGCTCGCGCAGAAAGCCCATCGGGTTGGGGGTGTGGGTCAGGGTCACCAGCCCCATGCGGTGCACGGCGGCAATGAACAGCCCGGCGGCGATACCGACGCTCTCGTCGACGTAGTAGTTCTTGCGCTGCGAGCCATTTGGCTCGACGCCGTATTTCTCGGCGAACAGCACCACGATCCAGGGCGCGTCGGTCATGTGGTGCTTGACGTGGTCGGTGCCCAGCGGGTGTAGCGCCGCACGCCAGGCATCGGTCATGCGACTGCTGTAGGTTCGCAGCTCTTCGGCCTCGGCGGCGGTGCGCAGCTCAGCTTTCAACGTCGGGTCGTCGATGGCCACGAAGCGCCACGGCTGGCCATGGGCGCCCGACGGCGCAGTTGCTGCGGTTCGCATCGCCAGTTCGACCAGTCGGCGCGGCACCGGGTCGGTGGCGAAGTGGCGCGTGGTGCGACGCTGGTTCATCTCAGCGTAGAAGGCTTCTGCGTGCGCCAGCATCTCGGGCTCGGACATGCGGCGGTAGTGGGGCAGCGGGATGAAGCGCGGCGTGGGCAGATGCGCGGTGAGGTGCTTGTAGTCGGGCATGTCGTCCATGCATTGATCTTAGGCGCGGTCGCGGAAGAGCGCGCGGTCGAAGCCGAGGCGCAGCTGATATGACCCGTAAGGCGCACATGGAGACGCGGAATCATCGTCGACCGCCACATCGATGGTCTCCGCGGCGACGACTTCGTTGCCGCACCCGACCTGCACGAGCGATAAGACGGCGCCACTCGCGACCGAGCCGCGCAGGAACGACCGCCTCGAGATGCTCATCGCGTCGAGCTCTCCAGCACGAGCGCGGCGTCGATCTTAAGCGAATCATCGACCTTCACGAAGAGCAGGCTGGGTCGCGCCACCTTGAACTCATCGAGGCTCAGGTTCGCCTTCGCCGCTATCCGCAGGCGCGTCGCGCTTTCGTAGATCGCGATGATCGAAATATCTACGTCTCGCGTCACTCCATGTAACGTGACGTGCCCGCGTACGGTGCGCTCGATCGTCGCCGGGAAGACCGACTGCGGGGGCACGCCCTCGACGAGCGCCCTGACTTCGACGAACGGGAAGCGCTGCGCTTCGAGGACCTCCTTGGTGTGCGCATCACGGTTGACGTTGCCCGAGTCGAAGCTGTCGGACGGTATGCGGAGCATCACCTGCAGGCGCCCGGCGGCGGATGCGCGCGCTCGCACCTCGACCTTCTTCGAGATGCCATCGACGCGGTGCAACTTGTGGACGATGTGATACGTCACGCTCGACTCACCAGCGCGGGACGACCAGTCGATCGAGGTCTCTTGTGCCCAGCCAGCCGTCGATGGGAGCAGGCATGCGGAGAGGACACCGAGGAGAGGCAGTCGAAGCATCGAGGTCGTGATCATCGGGGCTCCTGCATGTCGCGGCTCCTGCTTGACGATGTTCGAAACACGCATTCGAGCGCGGCGCCGGGCGGTTCGACCGTCTCAGCCGGAGCGGTGGCCCCGAGTCCCGAGGCGAACGCAACGACGAGCATGATCGCTCTCACAGGCCGGGCGCCGCGCTGCCGCTACCGAACTTGCGTGTACACGAAGTCGTGCCCGGAGTGCTTCGCGTCAGAGCCGGCACCCATATGGCAGCCCACGCAGATGTCCTTCGCCGGGCCGCTAGAGCCAAGGCCAGCGGCGACAATTCCGCTCGCGTCGTGCGGCGCCGGGCTATTGAGCGGAACCGTCTCGTACCAGTAGAAGGCCTCCCCGTTGCCGGCCTTCACCTTGCGATACGTCGCGTAGCCGACGATCTTGTTGCTGTCGTCGAGGAGCTCCTTTACCGCCGAAGAATCCACTGGGAA